>NZ_JBEYIL010000010.1:345291-465881 GCF_040635845.1 Streptomyces sp. NPDC006872 | reverse complement strand
CCGCTACGAACGCAAGGCCGCTCACTTCCTGGCCTTCACCAGCATCGCCTGCACCCTCATCTGCTACCGCAGACTCGCCAAATGAGATGGCCTCTTAGACGACGCGCAGGTCGCCGATCTTGGCGATGACGTGGGCGGGGAGATTGTCGCTGCGAGTCCAGTGGGTGTCGTGGCGGTGTGCGTAGTCATTGCGGTCGGTGTGCCAGGCCGGGGTGATGCCGTTCCTCTCCGCCCTGGCCGCACGGGCCCGGACACTGCGGGGACCGTCGGCACCGGCGGTCGAGAGCTGGACTTGGGGTACCGATAAGAACGCTGTCATCGATCCTGCTGGCTTAGAGGTCGCGCAGATAGGCGCGGTGGCGGCACCGGCAGCAAGACAGGCACAGGTTTTGGCGATCATGAAGTTGCGGCGCTCTGTGATCACCGGGGGAACCTGTGCCTGTACTGCCGCCATGGCTGACCGAGCCGCTCTGGGGCCAATTCGCGGCCCTGCTGCCCGAGCGGCCGGAGTACCACCCGGACCATCCGCTGGGCTGCCACCGCCCGCGCATCAGCGACCGGATCGTCTTCGACAAGATGCTGCAGCTCCTGCGCTTCGGCTGCTCCTACCAGGCGATCGCCGACACGATCTGCTCGGCCACCACAATCCGCAACCGTCGCGACGAGTGGATCCGGCTCGGCGTCTTCGCCGAACTAAAGCAGATCGCGCTGGAGTCCTACGGCCGGATCGTCGGCCTCGTTCTCGATCAGATCGCCGTCGACGGCTCCATCACGAAGGCCCGGTGAAGAAGCGCTTCGGCGTTGCCCTGATCATCCCGGTGTGCTGCCGCTCGGTCGGTGAGGATCTCGGCGAACTGTAGGACCGTCACCAGCGCCAGCCGGCCCGGTGACCAGCCAGGCCGCCCCCGCGCCCCGAACGTCTCGGCGAACTCGGCATCCGCAGACAGCTCACCCATCTCGTCACGTTCCCGCATCGCCAGGGGATACGGCCCCTGCGCCGCTACCGACCGGGCTACCTGCGCGGTCAGCTCCGGCACTTGCAGCCACGGCCTGGGCCTCGGCTGCATCGACATCCCAGACCCCACCCGCGACCGGGAACGCCAAGACGGCCGCTGCTCTACGCGGCAACGAGCCGTCAGTCCCACCGGTGGTTTCGTAAGCGAGAGCGAGCAGCGTTTGTCCACGGTTTCGGGCAGCACTTAGCGGTCGGGGAGTTCGAAAATGTCGACGAGAGCTGACCACGCTGGCGCTCGGCTGTGACTGGAGGGACAGCATCGAGCGCTCGCGCGAGCCGTGCGAGGATCTCGACGTGAACGATCTGCACTTCCGCCTCGCCGAAGACACCGACCTCGCCACTCTCGTTCGTCTGCGTGACGACGCTGCCCGCTGGATGCTCGCCCAGGGCATCACCGGCCAGTGGCAGCCCGGCCAGCTGGACGAGGACCATTTCCGCAAGACCATGGTGCGTGGTGAGGTCTGGCTCGCCGAGGCCGATGGCCGCGTGGCCGGGGCATGGGAGCTGTGGTGGGAAGACGAGGACGCCTGGGGACCACAGCCACCGGTGGCCGGCTACGTGCACCGGCTGATGGTGGACCGCAGCAGCGCCCAGCCGGGGACGGGACGGCTCCTGCTGCGTGCCGCGGAGCGCCGCGTTGCCGCGGCGGGGCGGGCGTTCGTGCGTCTGGACTGCCTGGCCGGCAACACACGCCTGAACGCCTACTACCTGGACGCCGGCTACCGGGTCGTCGGCCACAAGGCAGGCAAGCCGCAGCCGGGCAGCGCACCCAAGTCGTTCACCCTCCTGGAGAAGACCTTCGGGTCGGTCGTGGGGGCTGAGCGACAAGTGGTGTCAGGTTCCACCGAAAAGACCACACCGGGCACGGAATAGGCCAGCAGGATCGTCATCAGCCGCAATCGGCGGTGATCAGTCCTCTGACCTGGAGGGCCGGGGCAGTTCTGTCGTGTTGGCCGTTTCGGCGAGCGTGAGACGGCCGCCCTTCAGCTCGGGCTAGTTGTAGATGGTGTTGCGGGAGACACCGAGGAGCTTCGCGATCGAGGCAACGGTGTTCTCCGGGCGGGCTAGCAGGTCACGGGCGTGACGTACCTGTTCGTCGGTCATGGTCGGCGGCCGGCCAAGGCGGGCACCTCGGGCGCGGGCAGCGTCCAGGCCCTCGTTGGTGCCCTGGACAATGAGTTCACGGATGAATTCCGCCAGGGTCGCGAAGACGTGGAAGACCAGGCGCCCGCCGGGCGTGGTGGTGTCGAGCGACTCGTGCAGCGAGGTGAAGCCGATACCGCTTGCGCAGGCCGGACACGATGGCAGTTCCTCGCGTTCGGCGTTCTTGCCGGACTTCTTGTCGGCGAAGATCCGGATGCACCCTGCTTCGGTGAGTGCGCGGATCTGCCGGTCGAGCAACTGCCCCTTGGTGACACTCGTGCGTATCCCACGAGGCCGCCGGTCCGTGCGGCCGGGAACGGGGCGAGGAGATCGGCGGTGTCGTCATCTTGGGGTGGCTGCGCTCGCCAGATCGTGCAGAAAGGGGTGTTCCTCAAGTTCTTGAGCACATCGACTTTCTGACACCGTTTTATGGGCATGATCCGGCGTCGGGTCCGAGACGGACCACGTCCAGGACCGCGCTCCACGAGGTGCGGTCCGGGGTGAGCCCGGCGACGAACGAGTACGGCCAACCCGGGATGATCTGCGCGGCTGATCTGGAGCGGCCGTGGACGTGACAGAAGAGCCGCTCGGGCGAGCAGGCCGCATCCGAGCGCAGCCGCGGGGAGACGCCCACGGTGAGTACGATCCGTCCGCCGGACCGTGGCAGAGGCAGTGATATCAGCAGGTCACGCAAGGTATCGGTGTCGAGACGGCCGTGGTTCAAGGCTCCGTACAGCGAGCCGGAGCCGCGCTGGTGCTCGGCGAGCAGCGACAACTCCACCGGCGTTCCGGGGCGGGCCGTCCGCGCACAGCAGCGCGTCGGCCAGTTCGAAGAATGTATCCGCCCGCGCGGTCAGAGACCCGTAGAAGGCCGTCCGAAAGCGTGGCAGTTCCGCGAACGCGTCTCGTTCACTGGCACGCACCCGCACACTCATCCCACGGTCTTCCTTGTGAACTCCTTGATCTCGTCGCAGAGTTCAGGATCATGGGGAAGGCCGCCCGCGTACTCTGCGATCACTCCAAGAGTGACCACACGACCGGGCCCGATGACTGGGAACAAGCTCAAGACCAGAACACTAGGTGTCGAGGGTCTGCCGGGCCCATGCGAAGGCTGCCGACAGGGTCTGTTCGGGCACATGCTCCCCAGCGAGACAGAGGACCAGCCCTTCGGCGCGCGCGCACCATTGCTCACCGGTGAAGTCGGGCGTTCTGCCCTGGTCCTCGAAACGTACCCTGAGGGTGTCGTCCGCGCTCAGCTTTGGGTCTGGTAGTACCTGGAGCTTCCTGGTGACGTCCTTGCCGTCCCACCGGTAGGTCAGTGACGTGCACTTCTCGAAGATCCGGCGCAGGTAGGCGAACCGCCGCTCCGCTTTCGCCGGTGAGTCGACGCCGATTTCGGCCGTCACCGGCGAGATATCCACTTCATCCGAGTCATATTCCGCAGAGGCTGCGTAGGCGGACTCGACAGCTTCCAGACCCGCCTTCTCGGTGTCGACCCACGCGCACTGCTCGGGGAACCATCCCGTGGCCAGTCCGAGGAAGTAGTCGTCCCCGCCGAGCGAGTCTGTTTCAAAAGTCCAACCCGCTCCGAAGTGCGCCGGTTTGGGCAGCGCTTCCACCAGGTCGAACTCTGACGTCGACGGTGTCTTGGTCGACAGCGCGCTGGGCGGCAGTCGGCTGACCTCTTCGTCCCCGCAGCCGGCCATACTCGCCCCCAGGGCCGACAGCAACAGGAGTGCACACCAACGACGCGTCATCGACCGCTCCGGCAAGCTCAGGGAACGAGTGGGAGGGGGTGTCTCATAGTGGCCTCGCGGGGACCACCCTGGATAGGCGTGTACAGGACATGTCGGAGAGGCCGTCGCTCATCGCACCTTGTCCACCGCCCCAGGAACAGGAACTTCCCGTCCCTGGCCTGGTAGAGGAAGCTCGCGTTCTCCGCCTTCAGACCGTGGGAGGGATCCATGGAGAAGCTGATCGGTCTGGCCACGCCGTCGTAGAGGGTGCGGAAGACACGTTCGGCGACCCGGCCGGGCTCGATTCCCGCGTCGCCACCCAGGGGTTGTCCCGTAACTACTGGTCAGGGTTTGATGATCTCGCTGTGGCTGGTGTGATCACGGCGTCCGAGCCGTCCCGGATACCTCGCCGTCACGACAGCTTGGTTGATAACCTGCGGCGATGGACGAGGTGTTGGACGAGGGGCCGTTCTTCCACGGCACAAAGGCCGAGCTGCGCGTCGGAGATCACCTCACCGCCGGTTTCCGTTCCAACTACCGGCCCGAAATCATGATGAACCACATCTACTTCACTGCGTTGCGCGACGGCGCGGGACTCGCCGCCGAACTCGCCGCCGGCGACGGGGCCCCGCGAGTGTATGTCGTCGAACCGACTGGGGAGTTCGAGAACGATCCAAACGTCACCGACAAGAAGTTCCCTGGCAATCCCACTCGCTCCTATCGCAGCAGGGAACCGCTCCGGATCGTTGGCGAGGTCACCGACTGGACGCGACAGACACCCGAAGCTCTCCAGATGTGGCGAGACCGGCTGGCCGCAATCCGTCTGGATGACCGAGCCGAAATCATCAACTAAGGGTTGCTCCGTGACTACTGGTCACGGAGCATTGGTGCGAATGCCAGTGGCGGGCACTACCGCCGGTGCATGCGTGACATGACAGCGGTGAGTGGAGTGGCAGGTTGGCCGTTACTGGTCGGCCTCGCGTGGTCGGCTTGATGGTGGTTCTCGCGGACAGTCACCTGCGCTGGTTCATGGTCATCGGGTTGGCAGCGCGGCCCGTACGGGCTGCTGTCCGCATTCCGGCGACGTCAACGCCCTTCCCGCGTCACCGCGCTGCACCGACGAGCCGAGGCCTCGGATGAGCGGGAGTCGCTGCTACAGCAGGCCCGTACCACGCTTCAACGGCGTCGAGGCCGCACGGCGCCGGTGTCACTCGAGCAGACGCTTGAGCAGACGCTCGAGCCGATGAAGGCGGACCACGGCACCAACGACGAGTGGTCCGAACTCCGCTCCCGGATTCGCACGCTGGTCACCAACGAGGACCACTAGGGGCTGTCCTGGCGATCATGAGCGGAGCCAGATGGCGAGTGCTGCGGCGGTGACGGTGCCGGGGTAGACGTAGGCGCGTTTGTCGTATCTGGTCGCGACCGCGCGGAACTGTTTCAGCTTGTTGATCGCCCGCTCGACAGTGTTGCGCTTTGGCGTACCGCTCCTTGTCGAAGCCGGGTGGCGGGCCACCGGTGCTCCCGCGCCGCAGACGGCCGGCCTCTTGGTCGGCTTTCTCCGGGATGACGTGCCGGATCCCGCGTCCACGCAGGTAGGCGCGGGTGCGACGGTTGCTGTAGCCCTTGTCGGCGCTGACGCTGTCGGGTGTCGTGCGAGGCCGGCCGGTGGCCAGGCGGGGCACCCGGATCCGTTCCATGACAGCCTCGAACTGGGTGCAGCCGGCCCGCTGACCGGGCGTCAGGACGAGCGAGAGGACCCGGCAGTGGCAGTCCGCGCTCAGGTGGATTTTTGTGGTGAAGCCCCCGCGTGAGCGGTCGAGCGCCTCACCTCCCGCACCACCTCCGCCGGCAGGCGACCAGTTCCGCCCGGCCGTCGACGCGTTCGTCCGACAAATTCGCTACCCGGCGGCCGGAGCGCCGTGATACACATCCGCCGTGCAAAACATCTTGGAGTTCCCCGAGGTCCTGCGGCTGATCGAAGACCGCTCGGCCGCGTTCCGCGCTGCGATCGCGTCCGCCCCCGACCTTGACGTCCAGGTCCCGACCTGCCCGGACTGGACGCTGCGCGAACTGGCGCAGCACCTCGGTGACGGCCGCCGCCGCCAGGCCGCCATCGTCGCGGCGGGCCCGGGCGCCGAGCCCCCGGCGAGGACCGACCCGAAGGGCGCCCCGACCGCGCCCCGCGACCACGAAGCCCTGGACGCCTGGCTCGCCGAGTCGACCGAGCTCATGCTCGACGCGATGCGCGAGGCCGGCCCGGACCGCGGCTGCTGGACCTGGTGGGGCCGCTCGCAGGCCCCGGAGACCAGCGGAGCCGTGGCCCGGCACCAGATCCAGGAGTTCGCCGTCCACACCTACGACGCCCAGCTCACCCAGGGCGCCGCACGGCCGCTGCCGACGGACGTCGCGGTCGAGGGCGTCGACGAGTTCCTGACGACCGTCTCGGCGACGACCGTCCCCTGGCCGTTCAAGCCGGCGACCATCGACCTGCACACGACCGAGGGCCGCTCCTGGCGCCTGACCCTCAACGCCGACGGCGTCCGCTGCGACGACCTCGCCGCCGACGCGGAGCCGGGCGACATGGCGATGCGAGGAGCAGCGAGCGAACTGGTCCTCTACTTCTACGAGCGCGTCCCGCTCGACGGCCTGGAGACCACCGGCGACACCGAGCCGATGGAGCAGCTCGCAGACTGGGACCCGAACGCGTAAAACGCGCACTTGTGACGCATCTGTCGGTGGTGCGCGCGCTCCTGCGGGCGCCACTGGGCCCGGGGTTGCGGACATCGCGCGGCTGTGGGCAGGTTGCGGACCTGCTGTTCAAGGGCGAAAGGCGCACCTGCGGGCGGCTGCCGCTGCACTGGGGGACACTGCGCGGCGCCGGTGCTGCTGTTCAAGGGCGAAGGGCTCTCGCTACGCGATACGGCAACGGTTTCTGATCGAGACGGCGTGCTTGATCGCCGTTCCAATAGGGTCGGACGCTGAGCCGGCACAACCCAACCCCGAGCGATACGGGCAGATGCGCGACGAACACGGCGCGTGTAAGCACCGCTTGATGCAGTGCAGTGCAGCGCGGCGCCAAGCGGGTCGGCTGGTCCCGGTCAGGCTGCCGAGGCGGTCAGGACGGCCTTGGCGGCCAGCCGGAGATTCCTGATCATCGGATTCGGGTCGCCCTTGCGGCTGACCAGGACGACCTGGCTGGGCGGAGCGCCCTCGATCGGAACGGTGACGAGGTCGGGACGCAGTGAGCTACGCCGATCGCCGACCGGTAGCACGGCGATCGCCCGGCCACTCGCGACGAGTTCGAGCTTGTCCTCGTAGCTCTCGATCGGCGGCACGCCGGCCCCGAGGATCCGGTAGGAAGTCCAGTCCGCGCTCTCGAACGCGCACGGGGCCGCCTCCTCGCCGGCCAGTTCTTCCGCGGTCACCGACGCGCGGTCGGCCAAGGAATGGCCGCGCGGGACCGCGAGCATCCGGGGCTCCTCGTACAGCGGGGTGGTGAGCACGTCGTCGGCGGCGAGCGGCAACGGGGCCCGCGCGATCAGGGCGTCGACGCGCTTGTCGGACAGCGCCCCGACGTCGCGGCAGCTCAGGTACCGGGTGGCGATCTCGGCGTCCGGGTGACGGCGGCGCAGTTCCCGTACGGCGGCAGTGATCACCAGGTCTTCGACGTAGCCGATGGCGATTCGTTCGGTCTCGGCTTGTTCACGCACGGCCAACTCGGCCTGGCGGGCGGCCTGCAGCAGGGCGTGGGCCCGGGGAAGGAACCTCTGGCCGGCCGGAGTGAGCCGGGCGCCCTGGGGTACGCGGTCCAGCAGTCGTGCGCCGAGATACTTCTCGAGCCGTTGGATCTGGCGGCTCAGCGCCGGCTGGGCCACGTGCAAGTCGGCAGCGGCCCGGCCGAAGTGCTGGTGCGCCGCCACCACGGTGAAGTAGCGCACCAGCCGCAGTTCCAGGTCCTGTCCGAGATCGTTCACCCTTCCACGGTACGCGTCATGCCGTTTCGGAATGATCAGGTTGCCGAACCGGTCTTGGACGGCCATGGCGTCCTGGGCCTTGACTGGAGGAACAACGTTCCCCAGGAAAGCGACAGGCGCGATGAAGGCGATCCAGTTCCACGAAGCGGGCGGGCCGGAAGTTTTGCAGTACGACGAGGTGCCGGTTCCCGAGATCGGCCCGGGCGAGGTGCTCGTCCGGGTGCACGCGGCGGGCGTCAACCCGCCGGACTGGTATCTGCGTGAGGGGATGAAGGTCATGCCGGCCGAGATGAGGCCGACGCTGGAGTTCCCCCTGATCCCCGGAACGGACATGTCGGGCGTGGTCCAGGCGGTCGCTCCGGACGTGCTGGGGTTCGCCGTCGGTGACGAGGTCTTCGGCATGCTGCGGTTCCCCGGATTCGACGGCCGGACGTACGCCGAGTACGTGGCCGCGCCGGCTTCGGACCTGGCTCACAAGCCGGCCGGGATCGACCACGTGCAGGCGGCCGGGGCGCCGATGGCCGTGCTTACGGCCTGGCAGTACCTGGTTGATCTCGGCCACGACGTGCCGTCTCCCTTCACCGGCCAGGTGCATCAGCCGGTGCCGATCACACCGGGGATGACCGTGCTGGTCAACGGGGCCGCCGGTGGAGTGGGCCACTTCGCGGTGCAGTTGGCGAACTGGAAGGGGGCACACGTAATCGCGGTGGCCTCGGGCCGGCACGAGCAGTTCCTGCGCAAGCTCGGCGCCGATGAGTTCATCGACTACACCAGGACGCAGGCCGCGGACGTGGTCAGCGGTGTCGACCTGGTGATCGACACCGTCGGTGGCCCGGACAGCTCACGCTTTCTGACCGTGCTCAAGCGCGGCGGCACCATGCTTCCGGTGTTCTTCGCCGAGTACGACCCGGAAGAGACGGCGAGTCTGGGCATCACAGTCTCGAACATTCAGGTGCGTTCCAACGGTCCCCAGCTCGCCGAGATCGGGCGCCTGTTCGACGAGGGCAAGCTCCAGGTCGGGGTGGACAGCACCTACCCGCTGCCCGAGGCGGGCAGCGCACACACCCGAGCCGCGCAGGGCCACCTCCAAGGCAAGATCGTGCTGACGGTGGTCTCGTGATCGCCGAACCCCAGCAGGCGGTGGCGAACCACGCCCATGCCCTGGACAAGCTCGCACCCGGCACGGCGAGTTCACCGACCGGGCGCGCCTCTCCCCCGGCCGACTCGCGCTGACTGCCCTGACCGGACGGGCATAAGGACATCGCGGCCAAGGGCCTGACCGTGCGTGAGAACCGGATCGACGACTCCGCGTGGGTGTGGGACAGCCGGACGTTGCTGCCGCGTGGCCGACAACGTGATCGACAACGCGATTGCGCACAACGACTCCGGGGGCTGGATCGGCGTCGTGGTAGTGGCCGAAGGAGGCGACGAGGGACGACTGCGGCGCAGTGTCCCTCGTCGCCGAGTCCAGCGGACCGGTCCTCGACCAGCGGCGGATGGCGGACCTCGCACGGCCTTTCCGCCGCCCTGGCACCGACCGGACCGGCACCGGCCGAGGAAGCGGCCTCGGCCTCTCCGTCGTCGCGGCCATCACCCAGGCCCACCACGCCACCCTGGACCTACGCGCCTACCCCGACGGCGGCGGCCTGCGCGTCTCACCATCACCCTCCCCCGTACGGACGCCGGGGAGACGGCGGAGGCCGCCGACACAGGGACGGGCGTGGCACGTTGAGAGTCCTGTTGGTCGGGGACGCCCGCCTGCTCGCCGAGATCATCGCCGATGGGCTGCGCGACCAGGGCATGACGGTGGACGTGGCCCACGACAGGCTCGACGCCGCGGCCAAACTGGACGTCAACGCGTACGACGTCGTCGTGCTCGACCGCGACCTGCCAGGCATCCGCGGCGACACCCTCTGCCAGATGATCACCGAGCGGGACGGCCGCGGGATGATCCTGATGCTGACCGCCGCCGACTCACCCGGCGACCGCGTCAAGGCCTGCCCCTGGGCGCCGACGACTACGTCGCCAAGCACGTTCCACTTTCCCGAACTCGTTGGGCGCATCAGCGCCCTGGCCCGCCGCCGCCCCGCGCCCGGTCCCGCACCCTGAGCACGGCGGGCATCGAACTCGACTCGACTCGACGCACCGCACCGCACCGCCAGCCGTGACGGCCACCGACTCGACCTCTCCGTCAAGGAATTCGCGGTACTCGAAGCCCTCCTGAACGCGAGGCCCGCCTTCCTCGGCGCTGAGGACCTCATCGAACAGGTCCGGGCCTGCAGGGGCCGGCGGCCCGCTGGCGGAGGCCGTGCTCAGTGCACCCGACTCCAGTCATCTGTGCAGTCGGCTTCGGAGACCGACAAGCTGCACGACGACTTCAGACCGGCCCCGTCACCGAGGCCCCATTTGGTCGCCCACCAGGCCGGACGACTGCTCAGCACACGATCTGACACAGATGTTCCAAGGCCTGACCCGCGAGGGGTGTCCTGCTGGACGGCGTGCCCGAACGGGCAGCCACCGCTCTCCCTCCGCCCGCCCTGACAGCCGGTCCGCTCGGCCCGTCGGGCGCAGTACACATGGGCGGACCAGCGGCAGCACTCAGGAGGTAGCCGGCCCATGCGCGCGCACGATCGCGACAAGGAATCCGCGGACTCGGCCGACAGCCGCCGGAGCCCGGAACTCGCGGCCCCCGGGGCGGACTTCTCGGCGGGACCGACCGCGCTGACGGTGTTGCAACGCGCGGTCGGCAACCGGGCCGTCGCCGGGATCCTGACGTCCCGGTCCGACCGGGACGGCAGCGCGGACGGACAGCCAGCGACCATCCAGCGCGCCGCCGCCCACGACGCCCTCGCCACGCCCAGGAGCCCGCCGGCCGGGATGGGACGGGCCGGAACGGAGGCCCGTCCCGGTACCGGTCTCTCCGACGTCCACCTGCCCACCGACTCCGCCGCCCGCCGCCCGGCCGCCGAGTCGGGGGCCCAGGCCTTCACCTCGGGCCACCCCATCGTGGTCGGCGAGGAAGGCACCGACCGGCACACACCGGCGCACGAGTTCATCCCCGTCCTCCAACTGCGACGGGGCCCGGTCGCCGGCACGAACCGGGGTGACGGGCTGAGGGTCAGCTCGTCGGCCGGCCGCTTCGAGGGGGAGGCCCAGGCGAACGCGGTGCGGGGGCCGGCCGGCCCGGTGCCGGTCCGGGCGGCCCCCGCCGCCGCGCGAACATCGGCCGGCCCGCCCGGATCGGCCGGCGGCCACGTGGTCCAGCGGGCGCTGGTATCGCAGATCGAGCCCACGACCGACAAGGACGGGACGGTGCGGATCGGCACGCTCAACATCATCGGGCGCCCGCATTCGCCGTTCAGCAACACCATGGGAGACCACTCCACCGCCTTCGCCGTTCAGGTGGAGGCGATGCGGCGGAAGGTCGTCGGCTGGACGGCCGCCGGGGCCGTGGCAAACCTGCGCGTGCTGTACGACGAATTGCAACTCCTGCCCGGAGTCGACCTGATCCGGGCCGATATGCCCGGTGGACACGGGGTTCGCTGGCAGCAGGCCCATGAGGTGGTGCTGCGCCTGTTCGACGAGTTCGACGAGAACCCGTTGCTCGCCCGGAGGATGCCACTGGTCCAGGAACTCGCCGGCGCGCTCCTCCACCTGCGTGAGCTCGTTCCGCTGTCCACGATCAACGTCAAGGCGGTACGGCCCGCTCTGGCGGGCAAGGGCAAGGGCGAGTCGGGTCACCGCGATGTGCTGCTCTCGGCGGAAAGCGCGTTGGAACGCGAAAGGGCGATCGCTCCGGAACCGCTTCAGACGGCCATCGTCGCCCTCTTCGACCGCAAGGCGGTGGCGCTGCTCGCCCTGGAGCCGGCGAACAACCGTCAGCTCATGGCTCCGGGACTCCCGGTGGACGCCAGTATCGAGGACGTCGTCGACCTGATGGCCCGCCAGCACGTCCGCTCCGTCCAGGCGGCCTTTCCGCTAGCCCTCGCAAGGGCCTGGCCGAGCCTGGGTGAAGCGCTGGCCGGCATCCGCGGGCCGGCCATGGCGGCGGTGAACGACGCGCGCGCGACGGACGTGGACTACTACGTGGATCAGATCCAGGCGTCCAAGAATCGGAAGGAGGTGGCGGAGAACATCCTGGGCGTGCTCTCCAAGAAAGCCACGAGGGAGAAGAGCCAGCAGGAGGCCGTCGTCACCGAAGAGACGAAGAACCTGAAGCATCTGGAGAAGGAGTTGGCGGCGGCAAGGAAGGCGATCGCCGCCGCCAGCCAATCGTCCAGTTCCTCCTCCAGCTCGTCATCCAGCTCCTCCTCCAGTTCGTCGTCCAGTTCCTCGTCCAACGCCATGGACGAAGAGGAGACGAACAATGAGGAGGAAGAGGTTGAGGACGACGAGGAGGTCCTGGCGGACGGGACGCGGCGCAAGCAGCCTCTGGCGTCGCAGGTCGTCGTGTGGATGCACGGCGGCGCCGCCCAGGTCACCGGCCTGCGCTCGGCCGGCCGCAGCCCCTCCCCCTTCCCCGGGGGAACGATGGGTGCGCACACGACGGCCTGGTCGGTGCATCTCGACGCGATCCGCGCCACCATCGTGAACAAACCGCTCTCCGAGGTACTGAACAGGCTGCCGGCTCTCCGCAAGGATGCCATGGACATGTACAACAAGCTGGCCCCGCGATTCAAGGCGACCGAGGCCCACACGGCGGGTCTGAAGAACGCGGACCACCAGATGAACCAGTACCTCGCCGCCATCTCCAAGGCCTCCGACGAAGCGAAGCCGCTCTTGCTGCAGAACTTCCTGAACCAGCTGCTCACCTTCGTCAACTACATCCCCGGCGCGACCCTGGAGTCGTCCGACACCGGCGGCAAGGGCGAGGGCACCTCGCGGGCGATCCTGCTGGCCTTCGAGAGAACGGGGACCCTGGAGGACGACGCGCCTGCCGTCACGACCCTCCGGAAAGCCATCCTGAAACTTCTCGACCTCAAGGTCGTGACAGGCGGGGAGGAACAGCTCGCCCTGGTCAAGAACCACCTCGCAATGATCAGCCGGGCTTATCCGGAGTCCTACAAGGAAGCCGGCCTAACCGACGCCAAAGAGGCACTGGCGGCCTGGCACGAGATCGACCGTAAGGCAGAGGACAAAAAGAAGAAAAAGAAAAAGAAAGAACAGGAACAGGAACAGGAAGAATGAACAGCGAAAAACCAGCCACTGGCCGCCGCTGCAAGCTCCCGCCGGCACAGGGACCGTGGTCGACATGGGGCCGATCCTGGACAGCCGGCGACAAGCACAAGCGAGGCTCGGCGCCTCCTAGGGGCGGAGCATGTCCGTCATGGGCGACTGCGGCGGGATCAGGCCCGGCAGCAGCCAGGGCTGGAAGAGGCTCAGTACCGCGAGTACGAGGAAGGCGACGCCGACGACCTGCGAGAAGACGGGGCCCAGCCGCCAGAGCTTCTCCACGAAGATCACCACGGCCACCGCGGCCATCGCCAGGACGTTCATGACGCCCAGCGGGACGAGCACGACCATCAGCCCCCAGCAGCAGCCCCCGCAGTACGCCCCGTGGTGCGCCCCGACGCGCAGATCGCGGGCCCGGGACCGGAAGCCCGCGTAGCGCACGAGCTGGCCCATCGGGCTCCGGCAGTGCCGCAGGCAGAGGTCCTTCCACGGGCCGAGCTGGTACAGCCCGGCGACCAGGAAGGCCCCGGCGCCGATCCAGCGCCCGGCGCCCGGGTGCTCGTCCACCAGGGCCCCGGTCCCGGCGAGGAGCCCGTAGGCGATCAGGCCGAAGGCCGTCCAGGCCAGCAGGTACCCGCCGACGAACTGGGCGGTACGAGCCACCCGCACGACTCCCGTGGGCGACTGGCGCCCGATGGCCCGCGCCCAGGTGAGGGCCACCGGGGCCACCGACGGGAACATCATGGCGATCATCATGACCAGCCACAGCAGCAGGAACAGCGGGACGCCCATACCCATGGTTCCCGGCTCGACCCCCATGTCGCGGGCCTGGTCGACCACCAGCACCCAGGCGAGGAGGGCGATCGACGCCATCACGGACCAGGCGAACGCAAGCTGCCGGGCCGACAGCAGATTTGCCGGACGCAGAGGGGGTGACAGGGCCTTCCGGTCGAGGCGCACACCTCCAGCACATCACGGCGGACCTGCGCAGGCGCGCGGGAACGCGTGTACGCGGAAAACACCTCCTCCGGGTGACCCCTGCGGTGGGACAATCGGGGTGGGTACCCGTAGACCCGGGCGTGGGCCGGCGATGGCTCACGGGGGCTCTGCCATCCTCCCGAGACCGACGTCCCGGCACGGTCACGAGGAGGCAGAGAGATGTCCGAGACGACGGCGACCGTTCCCCGGTGGCACGCGGCGGGCGACTGGTTCGACACCTGCAAGTGCAACGTGCCCTGCCCCTGCTCGTTCGCGCAGCTGCCCACCCACGGCGATTGCGACGGCATCCTGGCCTGGCACATCCGCGAGGGCCGTTACGGTGACGTACGGCTGGACGGCCTGAACGTGCTGATGCTGGGCTCGTTCGTCGGCAACATCTGGGCCGAGCACACGGACACGTACGCCGCGGTCTTCGTCGACGAGCGCGCCGACGGCCCCCAGCGCGAGGCGCTTCAGATGATCTTCGGTGGGCAGGCGGGCAGTTGGCCCGCCGAGATGGTGAGCATGATGGGCGCCGAAATGCGCGGCATGGAGTTCGCCCCCATCGAGATCGAGGTCGCCGACGACCTCGCGAGCTGGCGGGCCGTGGTACCGGGCCGGGTCGAGGCGAGCGCGGTCGCGCTCACGGGACCCACGACCCCGGAGGGTGCGCGCGTCCAGTCGACCAACCTGCCGGGTGCGGAGACCGGACCGGGCCAGGTCGCGACCTGGGGCCGCTCGACGGTGGACCGCGCCGATGCCCACGGCTTCCTTTGGAGCCGCGAAGGCCGGTCCAGCAAGCACATCACCTTCGACTGAACCGGGCCCGACCACTGAAGTTGAATGTGTGATGTCGGTCAGCCATGTGCGATCAGGGGGCGTCCTGGTCCCAGCTGCGACTCGGCCCATGACCACGCCGTCTACGTCGAGCCCAACGTCTGCGTCGTCCGCACTACCTCTGACGGGTCAGCATCCTCGGTCGTGGATCGCCCGCAGCCACGGTTCCCTGACTGCGGGCATCCGCGCGAGCGTGTACCGGAACGCCTCCCTGGACGGCTGGAACGGGTTCCACGGGTGCGGCGGCAGCGGGTCGTCCCGCTCCACGCCTGCTGGCAGCCCACCGAGCACCGGCAGCCGGGTCCGGTGTGGCGGGAAGGCGAGCTCGGCCCAGAGCGCGGCATCCATAGGTACCGGCACCGCCCCGGCACGCGGCTGCCACATGTCTCCCGCCCGGTGCCGCGCATGTCGCCGGGCGCGAGGAGGACGGTGTCCGACGGTCCGTCGGACAGCGCGCCGAACGGCGCGAAGCGCCACCGCTCCGCCGCCTCGCGCGCCCTGACCTCGTCCCACTGCCGCCACGGCGGCCCGTACGGCGCGGGGTCGACGGCGTAGGACCCGGCCACCAGCAGTGGCGGGTGCAGCGTCTCCCAGTGGGCGTCGGCCAGGTGAATCGGCAACGCCACCTCCGACACGGCCGCCGTCAGAACCGCACCACAGCCCGCACACCCGAAGACTTCAGCAGCCGCCATGTGCCCTCCACGGTGTAGCTCGCGTGGAACAAAAGGCCGATCAACGTCTTCACCCGTGTCAGTGTCAGCCCTTCGACACGACTCCGGCCTCGCCGCGCTCGCGCCACTGGCGGCGCCACCGCTCCACCGATCGCTCGCTGACCCGAGCGTAGTAGCGATCTGCCGGTTCTTCTCCCGGCCCTCGAAGCGTTCCACGGCACCAGTGGCTTCAGCGAACACGAGCGGCGGATCGTCGCTGGCAAGAGGGGCCACGAATGCTCTTGTGGCCTTGAGTGGCTGGCCCGTCGCCTGTTCGACTCGACCTCGTCGGTGGTGGTGTTGAGGCCGGGACTGTCGCCGACCCGCTGCCACGCGGAGACTGCGCGTTTCCTGTCACTGGTGCGGCAGTGTGGTGAGGAAGTCCAGGACGAGCGGGCTTGCGACGGTGCGGAACTCCTCGAAATAGGCGTGTCGGGCTCCGGGGACCATGTGAAGCCGGGCGCCGGGGATGCGGTTCGCGAGCAGGGGAGCGTTGGCGGCCGGGTTGAGCAGGTCGTCGCTGCCGTGCACGACCAGGGTGGGCGCGCTGATGCCGGGCAGGAGGTGCCACGCGTCGTGCCGGTTGCTGGCCGCAAGGTGGCGGCGCTGGGCGTGGGCGGGCATGTCCGGGTCGCCGAGTGTCCGGTAGGGGCCCGGGTGGGTCGCCAGCCAGGCCGGTGTGTACATCAGGTCGAGCAGGGCCTGCCGCGCCGCACCCGGTTGCTGCTGTACCAGCGACTTTCGCACGTCGTTGTCACGTTCGACGGCGTGTTGGCCGCCGGGCGACGTGCAGCCGAGTACCAGGGCGCGCACCCGGTGCGGATGACGGGCCGCGAGCTGCTGGGCCACGCGTCCGCCCATGGACGTGCCGTAGACGTCGGCCCGGTCGACACCGAGCTCGTCGAGCACCGCGATCACGTCCTGCGCGAAGCCCTCGGTGCTGTAGGGCCGGTCGGGCTTGTCGCTCTCGCCCGTGCCGCGGTAGTCGAGCGTGAGGGTGCTGCGGTCGGTGTGGAAGTCGTCGCGTACCCCGTCCCACCAGTGGTGGTTGTTCGCCTGGCCCGCCAGCAGAACGAGCGGTGCTCCCTCGCCTTGGACCTGGTAGGCGATACGGACCCCGTCGGGCGTTGTCGTGTGCTGCATCGGTCCTTCGCTCCTGGTGGGCGGGATTCAGCGAGTGTAACGACGCTGACGGCCACCCAGCCCGCCGCAGTGCCTGGTCGGCGACGGGCGTCAGCCGCCAACGGCCCCCGTGCAGCAGCGAGCGAGGCTCACTCGAAGCTTTTGATCAGCTTCATGGTCTGGTGCGACACGATGCGGTGCACGCCGGGGAGCTGCGTCATCTTCTCGGTCTGGAAGCGCTCGTACGCGTTCCCGTCGGCGACGTCGACGCGGATGATGTAGTCGGGCACACCGAACACTCGACGAACCTCTGTGACCTCGTCGAACGCGGCGACAGCTCGCTCGAACTGCTCCACCGTCTGCCTGTTGGTCATGGTGATCTCCACAGACATGACCACGCAGAAGGGCCGGCCGGCGGCAGCGGGATCGATCCTGGCCCGGTAGCCGGTGATCACCCCTTCCTCCTCCAGGCGTTTGACGCGGCGCAGGCAGGGCGCCGGGGTCAGACCGACCCGAGCGGCCAGCTCGACGTTGCTCAATCGGCCGTCCTTGGAGAGATGCAACAAAATTGCTCTGTCGGTGGCATCAAGTTTCCTTGTATTGCTCATACGGTCATTATGCGCCCATCTTTGGCAATCATTTGCGGACGAAGCTGACATAAAATTGTGGAATGACTTTCCAGGCAGTCGCTCCTTCGACCAGCCCTCCTCCCCCACAGGCCACGGACCCCGGCGATGAGGTTCGGGAGGGCGTGCGCATCGTGACGCCCGCGGCGCTGGCCGCCCTGCCGATGGGGTTGGCCTTCGGCGTCGTGGTGTCCCAGTCGCCCTTGGCGTGGTGGTGGGCCCCGGTGTTCGCGACGGTGATCTTCGCGGGATCGCTGGAGTTCGTGGTCCTGGGCATGGTGGTGGCCGTGGCGCCGCTGGCGCAGATCGCGGCGACGGCGTTCCTGGTGAACTTCCGCCATGTTTTCTACGCACTGTCGTTCCCGTTGCATCGAGTGCACGGACGCGGGGCGAAGGTGTACTCCACGTTCACGCTCACAGATGAGGCGTGGGCACTGACCACCGGTCCGCAGGCGCAGCATTGGAGCAGGCGGCGCATCCTGACGATTCAGGGGGCGCTTCAGGTCATGTGGGTCTCTGCTGTCACCGTCGGCGCCCTGGCGGGGACCTTGATCCCGGACGGCGTCGTCGGGCTGGACTTCGCGGTGACGGCGTTCTTCCTCGTCCTGACCATCGACGCGTTCCGCGTCCGGCGCAGCGTCCCCCCACCCGTCATCGCGCTGCTGTGCGCCCTGGGCTCGTACCTGCTCTTCGGGGACGGAATGCTCGTGGCCGCCATGACCGCCTTCGTCGCGATGCTGCTCATCCGGTACGCCCTCACCCGCGTCAAGCGCAGGGGCGCCCATGCCTGAGCCGACCTACATCATCACGGCCGTACTCGTCTGCTCGGCCGTCACCTGGGCGCTGCGGGCCGCGCCGTTCGCCTTCCTCGCGCCGATCCGGCACAGCGCACTGCTGCCGTACCTGAACGAAAGCATGCCCGTCGGCGTGCTGACGATTCTGGTCTTCTACACCCTGCGCCACACGCCGGTCGACATCGCGCCGCAGACCGGGGCGGCCGTGGCCGCCCTGCTGACCACTGCGGCACTGCACATCTGGCGCAGGAACGCCGTCCTCAGCGTCGTCGGCGGAACCGCCGTGCACGTCGTGGTCGCCTCCTCCCTGCCTCTCTTCTCCTGACCCGCGCCCCGTCCGCGCACTCCGAAAGGCCCCATGAGATGACCATCGCCGAGAGCGCCGCCGCCGTCCCCGCGCTTGCCGCCCGCACCGCTGACGTGGGCGGGTCGCCCGTCCGGGAGATCCTGGCGCTGACCGCCCGCCCCGACGTCATCTCGTTCGCGGGCGGTCTTCCCGCCCCCGAGCTCTTCGACGCGGAGGGCATCCGCGCGGCCTACGACGCGGTGTTGCGCGAGTCGCCGCGGCAGGTGCTGCAGTACTCGACCACCGAGGGCGACCCGTCGCTGCGCGCGGCCGTCGCCGCCCGGCTCACCACCCGGGGCCTCCCGACCGACCTCGAGGATCTGCTGGTCACCGGCGGCTCGCAGCAGGGACTGTCCCTGCTGACCTCGGCCCTGCTGGAACCCGGCGACACGATCCTGGTCGAGGACCCGACCTACCTCGCCGCGCTGCAGTGCTTCGGACTCGCGGGCGCGCGGATCATCCCGGTCCCCACCGATGCGGACGGCGTCATGCCGGACGCGCTGGACGCGCTCGTCGCGGCGGAACGGCCCAAGCTGCTGTATCTGGTGCCCAACTTCCAGAACCCGACCGGCCGGACGCTGCCGCTCGCCCGCCGCAGGGCGGTCGCGGAGGTCGCGGCGAGGCGCGGGCTCTGGATCATCGAGGACGACCCGTACGGCGAACTGCGCTTCAGCGGCGAGCCGGTGCCGTGGGTCGCGGGCTGCGCCGGGGCAGAGGACCGCACGGTGCTGCTGAGCAGCTTCTCCAAGGTGCTGGCCCCCGGGCTGCGGCTCGGCTGGCTGCGCGGCCCCGCCGCACTCCGGCGCGCCTGCGTGATCGCCAAGCAGGCCGCCGACCTGCACACCTCCACGGTCGACCAGGCCGCCGCGGCCCGCTACCTCGCCGACTGCGACCTGGACGCTCACCTCGCCACCGTCCGCGACGCCTACCGCGAGCGTCGCGACGCCCTGCTCGCCGGACTCCCGGACGCGCTGCCCGCCGGCAGCAGCTGGAACCGTCCGGACGGCGGCATGTTCCTCTGGGCCCGCCTCCCCTCCGGCCACGACGCGACCGCCCTGCTCCCGCGAGCGGTCGCCCACAACGTGGCCTACGTCCCCGGCGCCCCCTTCTTCGCCGGCCACCCGGACCCGGCGACGCTGCGCCTGTCGTTCACCACCCACACTCCCGCCGAGATCACGGACGGCCTGAACCGCTTGACCAAAGCCCTGAGTTGACCCCACCCCGTTGCCGCGAGCCGCAGGCAGACACAGCCCCTCCCCCGGTCGCAGAGCGCGGCCAAGTCGACGATGGGGACGCCGTACCTGTCGAACTGTCACCCGGTCCTGGTCACGCCCTGCCGACGGACGCCGCATCGACGTATGACGACGCAGGCGCAGGGGTCTGGCTGTTCATGGGTACGGGGTCGTCCGGAAGTCCTGCCGCACCAGGGCTTTGCCGTTCGCCAAGGGGTACTCGCAGCGGCCCAGGACCGCGAACCCCTCGCGCTCCCAGACGTCGCCGAAGAGCACCTGGTCGGTGAGGTCGGCGAGCTTGGGGGCAACGCTCCCGATGGCCTGCTGTGCTGCGGATTCCTTTTCCGGCACGATGTTCAAAAGTGGGTCCGACACCGCATCTGAACGAGCTGGGCGAGTTCCTCAAGGCGCGCCGCTCCGAGCTGAGCCCGCGCGCCGCGGGCCTGCCCGACAGCGGCGGGCAGCGTCGCGTCGCCGGGCTGCGCCGGGAAGAGGTGGCTCAGCGCGCCGCGATCTCCACGGACTACTACACCCGCGTTCGAGCAGGCGCGTCTGCCTCCCTCGGCGCTGCAGCTGGACGACGACCAGCGGCGCTACGTGTTCGGCCTGGCCGGGAGGGAGAGTCGCCGGCGAGCTCTGCCTGGACTGGGACACCTTGACCCGCCAGCATCGATCCCGACCAGCAACTCGTCGTCTGGACCGCCGAAGTCGGCTCCAGCACCCACGACGGCCTGCGCATCCTCGCCTCCTGGGCCGCAGACCAGTACCAGGCCACCGCACAGTCGGCCGAGTGAGGCCACGCCTTTCGTGGTCGCGGGGAAGTCGGTGCGACGGCCGGCGTGATCGGCCAGTCCGGGACGCGTCAGCGGCGTCGCTGGTCGGCGCGCAGTTCGAAGTCTCCGTAGCTGTTGTCGACCGGGTTGACGGTGACGCCGGGCGCGACGATCTCGTCGATGGCGTCGAGCACGTCGGACGACAGCGCGACGTCGGCGGCGGGCAGGAACGCCTCCAACTGCTCCATGGTGCGCGGGCCGATGATCGCCGAGGTGACGCCTGGGTGGTTGATGGCGAAGGCGACGGCCAGCTCGATGAGCGTGAGGCCGGCCTTGTCCGCCAGGACGGCGAGTTGTTCGACGGCGTCGAGCTTGCGCTGGTTGGCGGGGGTGTCCATGTCGAAGCGGGCCTGGGGGCGGGCCGTGGAGGCGGGGCCCTCGGTGGCGTTCTTGCGGTAGCGGCCAGAGAGCCAGCCGCCGGAGAGCGGGCTGTAGGTGAGGGTGCCCATGCCGTGGCGGCGCACGGTGGGCAGGACGTCCTCCTCGATGCCGCGGACCAGGATGGAGTACGGCGGCTGCTCGGTCACGAACCGTTCCAGGTGGCGCTCTCGCGAGGTCCACTGGGCCTCGACGATCTGGGAGCCGGAATAGGACGAGGAGCCGATGTAGCGGATCTTGCCCTGGTGCACGAGGTCGGAGAGGGCGCCGAGGGTCTCGGCGACGTCCGTGTCGGGGCTGGGGCGGTGGACCTGGTAGAGGTCGATGTGGTCGGTGTCGAGCCGGCGCAGGGAGTTCTCGACCGCGCGGATGATCCAGCGCCGTGAGCCGCCGCGCTGGTTGGGGTCGTTCTGGTCCATCGGCATGAAGAACTTGGTGGCCAGGAACACGTCCTCGCGGCGGCCCTTGAGGGCCTTGCCGACGATCTCCTCCGAGACGCCGGCGGAGTACACGTCGGCGGTGTCGACGAAGTTGATGCCCGCGTCCAGGGCACGGTGGATGATCCGGATCGAGTCGGCCTCGTCCTCGTTGCCCCAGGGGCCGAACATCATCGCGCCCAGGCAGAGCGGGCTGACCTGGACGCCGGTGCGGCCGAGCGGTCGGTACTGCATGAAGTGGTTCTCCTTGGATGTGCTCAGTCGTAGTCAGTCGTAGTCAGTCGTTCGCGGTCGGGGCGACGGTCCCGGTGCTCGCCCAACTGGCGAGGAGGCCCAGGGCCTCCCTCGCCGGGGAGTCCGGTTCGGGCGTGTAGAAGTTGAGGCGAAGGCCGGGATCGGACGGCAACTCCATCGCCTCGTAGGGCAGTGCGAGATCGCCGACCAGCGGGTGGTGCAGGTTCTTCACTCCGGAGCGGTGGAACTTCACGTCGTGGCGAGCCCACCGGCGGGCGAAGTCGCCGCTCTTGGTCGTCAGCTCCCCGATCAGATCGGTCAGCGCCTTGTCGTGGGGTGCCCGGCCCGTCTCGATGCGCAGGAAGGCGACGGCGTCGTCGGCCCCCTTGTCCCAGTCGACCCAGAAGTCCCTGCTCGCGGGGTCCAGGAACATGAAGCGGGCGCTGTTGACCGGGCCGCGCTGGGCGAACAGCGGCGAGTCGAAGAGGGGTGCGTACAGCGCCCGCCCCAGCGTGTTCGCGGCCAGGATGTCGAAGCGCGCGTTGCGCACGTACGCCGGCACATCGGTCATCGAGTCGAGCAGGCGCAAGATCGTGGGCCGCACCCGGGACGCCGTCACCGTGGGGCGCCGGCCCGACGGCGTCGCCGCCCGGGCCAGGTCGTAGAGGTGAGTGCGCTCGGCCTCGTCCAGCTGCAGTGCGTGAGCGAGGGATTCCAGTACCGAGTCCGAGGCGCCGGAGAGGTTCCCTCGCTCAAGGCGGACGTAGTAGTCGACGCTCATGCCCGCGAGCAGCGCGACCTCCTCCCGGCGCAGGCCCGCAACGCGCCGGTTGCCGCCGTAGACGGGCAGTCCAGCCTGCTCGGGGGTGATACGGGCACGCCGGGTGCTCAGGAACTCGCGGACCTCGGCGGCCACGCTCTTCTTGTCTCTGTCTGCCATGGTCGGATCCCTGAAATCGCTCCGCCGCCGGTGATCGCGTCCCGGCGGGACGGTTCTGCTTCGAACTTCACCGTAGGTCCGTCCGAGAGGGTCTGCGAGGTACTGGCAGTACCTGGAAGAGCAGTGCCTCCCACCCATGCGCCCACGCGGCGTTTCCTTGGAAAGAGCCGAGGGCCGGGTCGAACACCGGTCCCTCACCCTGAAACGGAGAAGGACACCACCGTGCGCGCAGCGCCCAAGTACGCCGGGAGCGGCGACGTCCGTGTCGGGCACGCCGCCGACCCGGGCGTCAAGGAATCCGCGGCGCCCACGGTGGTACGTGTGCCTGCCGCCCCGGCCCGGGCGACGCTGATCCTCACGATCATCTGCGTCAGCTACTTCATGGTCATCCTCGACAACTCGATCGTCTTCACCGGCCTGCCGCAGATCCGCTCCGACATGGGGTTCTCCGAGACCGGCCTGTCCTGGATCACCAACGCCTACGTCCTGGTCTTCGGCGGGTTGCTGCTGTTGGGAGCCCGGGCCGGTGACCTGTTCGGACACCGCAGGGTGTTCCTGTTCTCCCTGGTCGTCTTCGCGCTGACCTCGCTCCTTGTCGGCGCCGCCCAGAATCAGTGGTGGCTGATCGGCGCCCGGGCGCTGCAGGGTGGCGGGGCGGCGGTCCTGGCCCCCTCGGCCCTGTCCCTGCTCACCCGCAGCTTCGCCGAGGGCCGGGCCCGTAACCGGGCGATGGCCGCCTACAGCGCGGTGGCCGGGCTCGGCGCGGCGCTCGGCCTGGTGGTGGGCGGCCTGGTCGCCGACCTGATCTCGTGGCGGGCCGGGTTCTTCCTCAACGTCCCGGTCGGCATCGCGATGGTGGCATTGGCCGTGCGGTTCCTGCCCGAGACCGAGCGCCGGGGCGGCCGCTTCGACGTCGCCGGGGCGCTCCTGGCGACTGGGGGCTCCACCGCTCTGGTCTTCGGCATCGTGGACGCCGCCGACATCGGCTGGACCGCTCCGGCCACCCTGATTCCGCTGGTGGCGGGAGTGGTGATGCTGGCCCTGTTCGTCCTGGTGGAGCGGCGGGCCGCGCAGCCGATCGTGCCGCTGCGGCTGTTCGCCAGCCGGGAGCGCAGCGGCGCCTACGTCACCCGGATGCTCTACATGGGCGCGATGATCGGGTTCTTCTTCTTCACCGCGCAGTTCGTACAGAGCGTCTACCACTGGACGCCGCTGCAGGCCGGTCTCGCCTTCCTGCCGATGACGCTGGTCAACTTCGTCTTTGCTATCCAGGTGCCGCGGCTCCTCGAGCGGGCGAGCAGGCCGCAGGTGCTCACCACCGGGCTCGCCCTGACCATGGTGGGCATGGTGTGGCTCAGCCGCCTCGACCCGCACACGCCCTACCTGACCGGAGTGGCGTTGCCGATGGTGCTCATCGGCGCCGGCCAGGGCCTGGCGCTCGCCCCGCTGACCTCCAGTGGCGTCGACGGCGTCGCCCCCGCGGACGCGGGCGCCGCCTCGGGCCTGGTCAACACCGTGCACCAGATCGGCAGCGCGCTGAGCCTGAGCATCCTGACCGCCGTGGCCGCCTCGGTCTCCACCGGTCACGGGGCCGCCGACATCGCGGCCCGCTCGGGTGCCGCGCTGACCGGGTCCGCCGTCCTGCTCGCACTGGCCCTCGCGGCCACCCTCACCCTCATCGTCCCCGCACGTACCCGCCCGCACGAAAGGTCCCTGTGATGCAGACCCTCACCCTCAACAACGGCGTCGAGATGCCCGCCCTCGGACTCGGTGTCTTCCAGACCCCGCCCGACGAGACCCGGGCCGCCGTCACGGCCGCGCTCGACCTCGGCTACCGGCACATCGACACCGCCGCCGCGTACGGCAACGAACGCGAGGTCGGCCAGGCCATCCGCGCCTCCGCCGTGCCCCGCGACGACCTCTTCATCGAGACGAAGATCTGGATCAGCGACTACGGCTACGACGAGACCCTGCACGGCTTCGACAAGAGCGCCGCCAAGCTCGGCGTGGACCAGATCGACCTGCTGATCCTGCACCAGGCGCTGCCGTCGGACTTCGACAAGACCCTCGCCGCCTACCGCGCCCTGGAGAAGCTCCTGGCAGACGGCAGGGTCCGGGCGATCGGCGTCAGCAACTTCATGGTCGACCACCTGACCACGCTGCTCGACACCACCTCCGTCGTGCCCGCCGTCAACCAGCTGGAGATCCACCCGTACTTCCAGCAGCGCGCGGTCCTCGACTTCGACGACGCGCACGGCATCCTCAACCAGGCGTGGTCTCCCATCGGCGGCATCACCTTCTACCGCGGACAGGGCGAGGACCGCGGGAGCGTCCTTGAGGACCCGGCCGTCACCGCGATCGCCGAGGTGCACGGCAGGAGCCCGGCCCAGGTGCTGCTGCGCTGGGGCATCCAGCAGGGCCGCTCGGTGATCCCCAAGTCGACCAAGCGCCACCGCATCGCGGAGAACGTCGACGTCTTCGACTTCGCCCTGACCGCGGATGAGTTGAAGTCCCTCGACGCCCTGGAGACCGGCCGGCGCGGCGGCCCCGAGCCTTCGGACGTCACCCTGGCGGCCTACGGACGCGCCATCCCCGAAGCCTGACATCACCTCGTACCTGCGCAAAGGAATCACCATGCCCACCACCGTCAACGCGTTCGGCGCCCACGAGGCCGGAAAGCCGCTCGTTCCCGTCACCATCGAGCGCCGCGACGTCGGCCCGCACGACGTCAAGCTCGACATCCTGTACTGCGGGATCTGCCATTCCGACATGAACTACGTCGACGGGACGTTCGGCCCGCTGGCGGTCAGCCCGCTCGTCCCCGGCCACGAGATCGTCGGCCGAGTCACCGAGACCGGCCCCGGCGTCACCCGCCACCAGGTCGGCGACCTGGTCGGCATCGGCTGCATGGTCAACTCCTGCCGCACCTGCGAGAACTGCCAGGCGGGCCAGGAGCAGTACTGCCTCATGGGCAACACCCTTGTCTTCGGAGCCCCTGACCCCGCCGAGCCCGGCGCCCGCACCCAGGGCGGCTACTCCGAGGCGATCGTCGCTCCGGAGGACTTCGTCGTCCGCGTTCCCGAGACCCTCGACCCGGCCGCCGCCGCTCCGCTGCTGTGCGCCGGCATCACCGTCTACTCCCCGCTCAAGCGATTCGGCGCCCGGTCCGGCACCAAGGTCGCGGTCGTCGGCCTCGGCGGGCTCGGCCACCTCGGCGTGAAGATGGCCAAGGCCATGGGCGCCGAGGTGACCGTCCTGTCGCAGTCCGGCAGCAAGCGGGAGGCCGCCGCGGCCCTCGGCGCCGACCACTACGCCGTGACCGGTGACGGTTCCGCGTTCACCG
This sequence comes from Streptomyces sp. NPDC006872, assembly GCF_040635845.1. Classification (NCBI taxonomy): domain Bacteria; kingdom Bacillati; phylum Actinomycetota; class Actinomycetes; order Kitasatosporales; family Streptomycetaceae; genus Streptomyces; species Streptomyces sp. NPDC006872. The sequence goes on along the minus strand of NZ_JBEYIL010000010.1, from coordinate 440,028 downwards.
AACTGGCCAACACCTTCGACATCGTCCTGAACACCGTCAGCGCGCCTGTGTCCCTCCCCGACTACCTCGGGATGCTGCGTCTGCACGGCACCATGGTGAACGTCGGTGTGACGACCGAGCCGATGCCGATGGAGGTCTTCGCCCTCCTCCAGAACGGCCGGTCCTTCGTGGGGTCGCTGTTCGGCGGCATCGCCGAGACGCAGGAGATGCTCGACTTCGCGGCCGAGCACGACGTCACGGCCGACATCGAGCTGATCGACGCGCAGGACGTCAACATCGCCTACGAGCGGATCCTCGCCTCCGACGTCCGCTACCGATTCGTGATCGACGGCGCGACCTTCGCGAAGCCGAAGCCGAAGCCGAAGTCGGCTTGACCGGTCACCCACGTGGACGCGCCCTTGCGAGAAGGAGACGAACATGGCAGAACACCCCCTGACCGTGCTGGTGGTCGGCGCCACCGGCAGCATCGGACGGCTCGTCGTGACCGAGGCGATCGCCCGCGGACACACCGTCCGGGCCCTGGTGCGTGACCGCGCGAAGGGCGCCCAGCTGCTCCCCGCCGACGCCGAGCTTGTCGTCGGCGATGTCACCCGGCCCGAGAACCTGCCCGAGGCGGTGGCCGGTGCCGACGCCATCGTGCTCACCCTCGGCTCCTTCGGCACCGGCGCTTCCTCGCCTGAGACGGTGGACTACGCAGGCGTACGCAACGTCCTGACCGCCCTGGCCTCCCTGGACGGCGCGCGGCCCCGCGTGGCGCTGATGACCTCCATCGGGGCCACCACCCGCAGCAGCAGCTACGGCCATCTGCTGGAGTGGAAGCGCCGCTCGGAGCGTCTGGTACGGGCCAGTGGCCTCACCTACACCATCGTGCGGCCGGGCTGGTTCGACATGAACGGACCCGACGAACACCAGGTGGTCTTCCTCCAGGGCGACCGCCGCCGCTCCGGCGGCCCCGCCGACGGAAGTGTCGCGCGCACCGACATCGCACGGGTCCTGGTGGCGGCCCTCACCGCTCCCGAGGCAGCCGGCCGTACCTTCGAGCTGGTGGCCGAACAGGGAGACGCACCAAGCGACTTGGGGCCGTCGTTCGCGGCGCTGGACCAGGACCCGCCCGGCTCCCTGGACGCGGTACGGGACGAGGTCAACATGCCGCTCGACGCCGAGCCGCAGCGGGTCCGCGACGACCTCGACGCCGTCCGGGCACGCGCCGCAGCCTGATGAAGGCCGGGCAGTTCGTCTACCGCTCCATCGACGAGGTGGACACGGCGCTCGACCTCGAGGGCGGCACGGCGCGTCTGACCGTCCGGACCATGACCGACGCGAAGGTGTTCCGAGGCGTTGCTGATGGTGGCCGCGCTCTCCTGTGCGCTGGTCGTCGTCCGGTTCCTTTTCCTGTTCGCCGCGGTGTACACCATCAGAGCGCTGGACCGGCGCACGCGGCAGCGGGAGCGCCGCATGGGTCACCGGGCCCGCGTGGTCAGTGCTCTGGCCGGATTCCGGGGGGCCGTCTCCCTGGCGCTCGCGCTGTCCGTGCCGTACACCCTCGACTCCGGTGGACCGTTCCCCGACCGCGACACCATCGTCTTCGTCACCGCCGGCGTCGTCGTGACCACCCTCGTGGTGCAGGCGCCGGTCCTTCCGCGCGTGGCCCGCTGGGCCCGACTGCCCCGCGACACGGACGCCGACCGCGAACCCGCTCTCGCCCGGACCGCGGCATCGGAGGCCGCACTCGACGCCCTCCCCACGGTGGCGGCCGAGCTCGGGACCGACCCCGAGGTCACCGAGCGGCTGCGCACCGAGTACGCCACCCACCTGAACACACTCCGGGCCGCTGCAACCGCGGACGCCCCGGACGCGAGAGTGCTCGTACGACACCACGAACAGGACACCGCCCTGCGCCTGGCCCTCCTGGAACACAAGCGCTCCGCCGTCATCGGCCTGCGGGACGCCCGCCGCATCGACGACGCCGTTCTCCAGCAGGTGCAGGCCCAACTGGACGTGGAAGAGGTGCGCCTGGCCCCGGCGGCGGATCCGGAGTGAGAGCACGTAACGGGTAACGTGCCTCTATGTCTCTCGTCAAGCCGTAGTGAGTGTGGGCGGCTCGTAGAAGGTGCCGTCTCGAAGCATGGCGAAGAGGACGTCAACGCGGCGCCGGGCCGGTGCAATGAGGGCTGCGATGTGGTGCTTCCCCTCGCGGCGTTTGCGGCACAACAGGTTGCGTTGAGCGGCTGCGTGCCGGTCACTGCGGTCTCGACGACGTCGGTGCGGGCTGCCGCGTTTCGTACTACGGCCGGAGGGGAGGCGCGGCGTGCCCGAAAGGGCAGTCCTCGGCAGCGGGCGGGGACGGGTCGTGCCGCTGGTGGTGGTCCGGGGAATACTGACGGCATGGAGCAGCGACGCCGGGGGCAAACCACCCAGCATGCCCCCGCAGTGCACTCGGACGACGTTGAGCGGACCGGTCGGCAGAGGCTCCGTCAGGGTGGGCCGGCGCGGGGGCGGGCTTCGCTGCTGGAGTTGCAGCGACTGGCGGGCAACACGGCGGTGACACGGCTCCTGGCCGGGCGCCAGACATGGCCCGAGGCGCCCAGGGCGGAACGCGTGCACGGCCACCTGGGCGCGGTGACGATCCAGCGGGCCGGGGGCGGCGCGCCGACGACCGCCACCACCACCGCCACCGCAGCCAAGGCGGAGCGCACGCCCGAGCAGATCGAGCGGCTCATCGCGGACATCCTGCGCGTGATCGTGGAGATGGAGGTCGGCGGCGAGGACAAGCCCGTCACGGAGTCGTCCTACGACACCAGTTCGGGAGCCCGGGCCAGCTACAGAAGCAGGGTGCAGGCGACGCTGGTCTGGACGCTCGACCTGCTGGGGCGACACAAGGAACTCCGCGACAAGTTCGGCCTCACCACGGACGAGCTGGCTGCCGCCAAGGAGTGCGCGGCAGCGGTCAAGGCGGTCTGGCAGGCCGTCATGGCACTTCCGGCAGGAACCACTCTCGACCAGGCGAAGGCGGACCGGATCGTCTCGGCGAACCTCTCGAAGACCGGACTCGACGACGCCGACCTCGAACGCATGCGGAAGTTCGGCGTTTGGCGCAGCGAGGTCATCGCCGGGCTTCCCGAGCGGCCGAAGCACATCGCGAAGCTGAACAAGCTGAGCGCGGAGGAACTCGCGGCACAGGCCACTCCCAAGGAGCTCAAGAAAGCCCTGGCGCCCGCGAACAAGCGGGCCCTCGCGGAATGGCGCAAGGAAAAGGCCAAGGACAAGAAGAAAAAGCCCCCGCCTGCCGCCACGGTCGCGGACCTCACCGACCAGGAACGCCAGGGCCTCGCCGCCGTGGTCGGCGACCGGCAGGTCGTGGATCGGCTGGTCAAGGCCGGCTCGGGCGCGGGGATCGGCATCGGTGAGCGGTCGGCGGCACGCTACATCGCCGAGCAGAAGAAGGTTATGGACACCAAGCGGGGTAAGCCGCACTGGGGTGAGGACCAGGCGGCCTGGCTGCGTTACGCGGTCGAGAAGTCGCTGCCGCAGGTCGGGGCGAAGGTGAAGCAGGCCGCCGAAGACGACGAGGGCATGACGCTCGGACGGACGAACGTCAAGGACCGGGTGGCGGCACTCATCGGGAACAAGAGCAACAAGGCGCTGGATGATGAGCAACTCGCCTGGAAGGCGTTCAAGGCGCACAACGCCGACGAGAAGTACGCCGACAAGGCCCTGCCGAAGTTCAAGGCGATACACGTAGTCGAGCCGGCCCCGAAGGCCCAGTGACGCCGTCACGTACGCACGCCGGGCGGGCCCGGAACGACAGGGAGCCACCAGCTGTCCGTGCAACGCAGGGTTCCCACCTGCCCCACGGACACAATCGACTGCTCGAGCATCGTCATCCCGCTCGACGCCGGGAGCGGCTTGCCCACACAACCACCCGCAGCAGCAGCTGACCTGGGCGCCGACCGGCCTGCTGACGGTGGAGGTGGACCACTTTCGCCGAGGCCTGCTCGTCGACCTTCTTGTCACTCCCGCCGACGTCCAGGGCGGCGTTTGCACTCACCAGGCTCGGCCCGGCTCGCCCGTACGCTGTCGTGCCAGGCGAACTGACCCGATAATGCCGGGATGGACCAGGGATGGGCGGCCATCGCAGGGGCCGGCGTCGGCGTACTCGGGGCCGTCATGACGGGATTGGTGGCCGCCGCAGGGCTTCGGCGCCAGTCGCGCGATCAGCTGGCAGGAACACACGCCCAGTGGCGTCGTCAGCTGCGTCGCGACGCGTATGCCGCTTTCCTTGCCGCAGCCCACCGGTTCCAGACCGAAGCGCGCGCGTTGTCGCCCGCGTTAGGAAGCGACCAATCGTCTCTGGTCGAGCGAGGTCTGCAGGTCTTGGGGTCGGCTGAAGGGCTCCTTCTGGAACGGGCGCAAGACGTTGACCTCGAAGGCCCCGACTTCATGGTCCAGGCCATGCACCCCATGCTCGCCACCGCCAAGCAGATCGTCGTTGACGCAACTATCTGGCTGGAGTTGGCTGGACGCAGCGATCCCGGAACGGCGCAAATCCACATGCGATTCGCCGAGCACAGGGAGGACCTCGCCAACCAGATCGCGGTGTTCCGGGACGCGGCCCGCCAGGATCTTCAGGCTCCGTAGTGGCGTCCGCTCCGAAGCCTTCGGACCGCCGAGATCAGGCCCGCCGGAAGGTGCCCGTGCTGCGCTGGTTTCGGTCGTTGTGGCTGCTGTCAATCCCCTGACGATCTGCTCGATGAACTATTCGCGCGGTTGCGTACTGATCGAGACCGGGCGCTGCTGGCGTTCTACGTGAGTTCGGAGGCCCGGGCTTCGGAACTGCTCGGACTGGAAATGGGCGACGTTTCCACACCCAGCGTTTCACCCGCCACGTCAATCTCGGCCTGCCTACCACGCCATTCCTCTTCAAGAATGCTGAACATCAGGGAGTCCCGCCAGCCGTCTCGGATCCATGCCGTGTGTCGAAGGTGCCCCTCGTACGTCATGCCAAGCTTGGTGAGCACTCGGGCGGAGCCGACATTCCGCGGGTCAAGGTGGCGAAGATTCGATGAAGCCTCAACTGGCCGAAGCCGCGTGAGAGAAGCTGGCGCCCGATTCCTGTGCCGATGCCCTGCCCCCATACCCGAGGATGCGCAATGTAGGAGATCTCGCCCTGGCGCTGCGTGTGACTGCGGACATGCGACTCGCCCATACCGACAATGTCGTACCCCAAGCGCGACAGCGTCGTGCGCCCACGGTTCCCGGACCACACGAGCATGCTGCCGCCGTGGGAGCCATGTCCCACCCGCCCCGGGACGGCCGTCACCATCTCATGTCTCCATCGGGACGCAGAGCACCGGGACGGGCGAGAGGTGGAGCAGTTTGTGGGGTGTCGAGCCCAGCAGTGCACCGCGGACGGGACTCTCTCCCCAGCTGCCGACCACGATGAACCGCGCGTCATGGCGCGACGCGGATTCCAGGAGGGCCTGCGCCGGCTTCTGGTCGATGATCTCGACGGTCGTCGCGACACCGACGGCGTCGGCCGCTGCGACAGCGTGACCGAGGGCCAGACGTCCGGCCTCGCGAACGGCCTCCTGGTGGGTCTGATACTCGCCCCCCGGGCCTCCCGGTGCAGCGGCGCCGTAGACCAGGACGAGAGGTTCGGCCAACGCCGCGGACAGTTCCAAGGCCACTCGCAGGGCGCGGACCGCGCCCGGGGACTCGTCGTATCCGAGGATCACCGCCATGTCAGTGCTCCTTCCGGTGCACGAGCTCGGGATCGGCCACATCGGGGCGTTCCGACCAGAAGGCCGGAGACATCAGCCGCCACACGACCATGAGGACCACGCCTGCGACGGCGATGCCGATCCCGATGACGAGCGGCGGTCCGAGACCGAACCACGAGACACCGCTGTAGGAGTTCGCCGGGTCCGCCATGTCGGTGACCGACTCCACCAACAGCCAGGCGAGCAGTCCCGCGCCGACGAGCGGGCCGAGCCCGATCAGTACGAAGTTGCGGAGACTCTCCGTCAGATGGCGGCGGTAGTACACGGCACAGGCGACCCCGGTGAGCGCGTAGTAGAAGGCGATCAACAGCGACAGCGCGGTGAGGGAGTCGAACAGGGCGTTGGCGCTGATCTGGTTGACCAGGACGTACCAGGCGATGGCGATGCCGGCGACCCACCACGTGCTGACATCGGGTGTGCGGAAGCGTGGGTGGATGTGGGCGAAGTGCCGGGGCAGTGCCTGTCGGCGCGCCATGGACAGGGCCGTGCGGGACGCCGGGATGATCGTCGTCTGCGTCGAGGCCAGCGCGGAGGTGGAGACGGCGAGCAGGACGACCCAGTCCCAGTCTCCCATCGCTTCGCTTGCCAGCAGCGCGAAGACGAACTCCTCTTCTCCCGCGTTGTCCGTCAGGAACGTCGTTCCGGCGTAGGCCACGACGGCGAAGGCGACGGAGACATAGGTCACCAGGAGCACGACCGTCGACCAGACGGCGGCCCTGCCGGGCGCGCTGGCGGGGTCCTCGGTCTCCTCGGTCAGGTTGACCGCCGACTCCCAGCCCCAGTAGATGAACACGCCCAGCAGCAGAGCGGCCGTGAGCGAAGCGCCTCCGGCGCCGAAGGGGTTCAGCCACTTGATCGACGGGTCGACGGAATCGGACATCCCTTTGTCAGCGTAGACGCGGTAGAGCGCCACGACGGCGAAGGCGAGCAGGCAGGCGACCTGGGCGAGGATGAGGACGTTCTGCACCCGGGCCGAGACCTCGGTGCCCACGACGCACACGGCGGTCATGACGACGATGAGCGCCACCGCGAGCAGTCGGCGCACGAGGTCGTTGTCGGCCCAGCTGTCGAGGCCGAAGGCGAGCAGGGCGAAGGTGACGGCGACGTCCGCCAGCGATCCGACGACCAGGACCCCGGTCATCGTGATGGCCCAGCCCCCGAGCCAGCCCGCCCACGGCCCCATGGCGCGGGTGACCCACGAGAAGGTCGTTCCGCAGTCCTGGTCGACCTTGTTGAGGTAGTAGAACGCCGACGCGATCAACAGCATCGGTACGAAGGACGCCACCATCACGCCGGGGGCGTAGACGCCGACGAGGACCACGACCGGACCGACGACCGCGGCCAGCGAGTACGCGGGCGAGGTGGAGTTGAGCCCGATGACGAGTGCGTCGAGGAACCCGATCGCGTCGGCCTTCAGCCCCTCCGGTGGCCGTGCGTCCACGCTGCTGTCCGCCATGCGCCCTCACCTCACTCGTGGGTACCTGCGGTCATCCAACAGGGACTCCGTGGGTTCCCCGTGGCACGAGCGCTGAGCGGGACCGCGTTTCACTCGGCTGCGTGCGTCGGCCTGGACCTGCCGCAGCACGAAAGACATGGGCCGGCGCTTCGAGGACTCCGTCGCCATGGGCTGTCTCAGCTGGTCAGAAACGCGCAGGGCGTTATCTGCGGCAAGACTTCAGAGCCTCCCCGTTGCCGACGCTCCGTCACGCACCCACCAGGGCAGCGACGCCGGCGCTTGTCCGCTGTGGGTGCGCTTCGGCACCGGCGGCATCGAGAGGATCGACGGCGTGATGGTCCTCTACATCCGCGACGGCGCCGTGCGCGGCGGCTGCGAGGCGGGGAGCGGCGGCTGAGGCGAAACGGGCCAGGCGCCCGGCGGGGGGGGGCTGTCGTCCCCTCCACCGGGGCCGGCCCGTTCCGCACGCAAGGTCATCTTGCACGATCACCCGCAAAGCGACCCGGTGGATCCGGGTTCAGGCCACCCCGTGCACCAGGAGCGCGCTCCCCTGCCCGCCGCCTCCGCACATGGCGGCGACGGCGGTGCCTCCGCCGCGGCGGCGCAGAGCGTAGGCGAGGTGGACGACCAGGCGGGCCCCGGAGGCGCCGAGGGGGTGGCCGAGCGCCAGGGCGCCGCCGTCGGCGTTGAGGATCTCCGCGGGGAGGCCGAGTTTGCCGGCTGAGACGAGTCCGACCGAGGCGAACGCCTCGTTGATCTCCACCAGGTCGAGGTCTCCGACGCCGAGGCCGGCGCGGGCGAGCGCGGCGTTGATCGCGTTGGCCGGCTGCTCGTGCAGGCTGGGGTCGGGGCCGCCGACCGTCCCGTGCGCCCCGATCTCGGCCAGCGCGGTGAGGCCGAGCTCCGCCGCCTTGCGCGGGCTGCACACCACCACCGCCGCCGCGCCGTCGTTGAGCGGTGAGGAGGTGCCGGCGGTGATGGTCCCGGACGCCCCGAAGCTGGGGCGCAGCTTGCCCAGGATCTCCACGCTGGTGTCGGGGCGCACCGTCTCGTCGTGCTCGACCAGCACCTCGCCGCCCTTGCGCTGGGGCACCGGCACCGGAACGATCTCCTCGGCGAGCGCGCCGCTCGCGACCGCTGCGGCGGCCTTGTGGTGCGAGGCGGCGGCGAAGGCGTCCTGCTCCTCGCGGGTGACGCCGTAGCGGCCGTTGTAGCGCTCCGTCGCCTCGCCCATGACCATGTCGTCGAAGGCGCAGTACAGTCCGTCGAGCTCCGTGGCGTCGGCGAGCGCCGTCTCGCCGTACTTGAAGCCGGCCCGCGCTCCGGCGAGCAGATGCGGCGCCCGGGTCATCGACTCCTGTCCGCCGGCCACGATGAGGTCGAACTCCCCCGCCCTGATCAGCTGGTCGGCCAGGGCCACGGCGTCGAGGCCGGACAGGCAGACCTTGTTGACGGTCATCGCGGGAGCCCCCATGGGGATGCCCGCGGCGACCGCGGCCTGCCGGGCCGGGTTCTGGCCGGCGCCGGCGCCGATCGCCTGCCCCATGATCGTGTACTCCACCTGCTCCGGCGGAACCCCGGCCCGCGCGAGCGCCTCGCGGATCGCCAGGCTGCCCAGCCGCGGTGCTGAGAAGTCCTTGAGCGAGCCCATGAGCTTGCCCATCGGGGTCCGCGCGCCGCCCAGGATCAACGATTTCATGCTGCTCTTCCTGTCCACGTGTTCCTCTCTACGCCCGTCCCCGCACCACGACTGTAGGGCCGGGTGGACGGGGCGGGGCGCGGACCCGCCGCGGTCCCGTGCACGGCAACAACGGCTGTACGGGGCTTTGTTCGCCTGCACAGAGTTCGTCCGGCGGCCGTTGACCGGCCCCCCGCCCCCGGCATCCCCTGGGGGGCCGACTTCCCCGAAGGGACTGCTGATGCGCCTGATGACGCTCCCCGACATCCTGCGTGAGCGGCTGACCGAGCCGCCCGCGCTCGCCTACCGGTTCCTCTCCGACGGCACCGCGCAGAGCGCCGTGGACTGGAGCTACCACGACCTCGCCCGGCGCGCGGCGGAGGTGGCCGGCCGGCTGGGGGACTGCGCCGGGCGGCGGGTGGTGCTCGCGTTGGACCCCGGACTGCCCTACATCGCAGCGCTGTTCGGCATCTTCCAGGCCGGGGCGGTCGCCGTGCCGTCCTTCCCCCCGTTCGGCCGCAAGGCCTCCAGCCGCTTCGTGTCGATCGTCGCGGACTGCCGACCCGACGCGGTCATCATGGCGGGCCACCATCTGCAGAGCGAGGCCATGGCCGCGGAGCCGCTGTCCGGCGTCCGGGTACTCACCCTGGACGACGCCGACGTGGCGGGCCCGGACACCGCCGTCCCCGCCGCGGCCGTGGCGCATCGGACGGTGGCGTCGGACGAGCCTGCACTGATCCAGTACACCTCCGGCTCCACCGGCGATCCGAAGGGGATCGTGCTGACGCACGAGAACCTGGTCAGCAACTGCCGTGCCCTGGAAGCGAACATGGGCGCGGATCCGGAGCGCCTCGGGTGCAGCTGGCTGCCGCCGTACCACGACATGGGCCTGATGGGCACGATCCTGCTGTCCCTGCACGGTGGTTGGCCGCTGGTCCTGCTCTCCCCCGTGCACTTCGTGCAGCGCCCGTTCCGCTGGCTCAAGGCTGTCAGCGACCACCGGGCCACCATCTCCGTGGCACCGAACTTCGCGTTCGACATGTGTGCGGACTCGGTCACCGACGAGGAGCTGGCCGCCCTCGACCTGAGTACGCTGCGCCAGCTCTACTGCGGCAGCGAGCCGGTCTTCAAGGCGACGCTCGACCGCTTCCGCGACCGCTTCGGGCCGGCCGGCTACGACGAGAAGTGCGTCATCCCCTGCTACGGGATGGCCGAAGCCACCCTCTTCGTCTCGGGCAAGCCGGACGGTACGCCGGTCAGGACGCGCTGGCTGGGCCGGGCCGGGCTGGAGCAGGGGCGGGCGGTGGCCGGCGCACCGTGGGCGGACGACGCCGTCGAGGTGGTCAGCTGCGGCGCCGTCGCCGAGGGCCACGAGGTAATCATCGTCGATCCGCAGACCCTGGTCCCGGCGCCGCAGGGACACGTCGGCGAGGTCTGGGTGAGCGGGCCCAACGTGGCGCACGGCTACTTCCAGCGCCCGGAGCTCACCGCCGACACCTTTGGGGCCCGCCCGGCGGACGCGGGCTCAAGCGGCACCCCCGACGGCTCTCCGCGCACCGCCGACGCCTGGACGGACGCCGACACTCCGGCAGGCCGGCTGCGCACCGGCGACCTCGGCTTCCTGCACGACGGCGAGCTGTACATCACCGGTCGGATCAAGGACCTCATCGTGATCGCCGGCCGCAACCTCTACCCGCAGGACATCGAGCTCTCCACGCTCACCGCCTGCGACTGGCTCCGCCGGGCGGCCGCCTTCAGTGTCGTACGCCCCGGCGCGGCCGCCGAGGAGCTGGTCGTCGTCGCCGAGCTCACCCCGTCCGCGGTACGCACGGACGGCGAGCTGGCCCGCGCCGCGCAGGAGATCACCGCCGCGGTGACCGCGGACCACGGCATCGCGCCCGGCACCATCCGCCTCGGTCCGCCCGGCACCGTCCCGGTGACCACCAGCGGCAAGGTCCGCCGCGGCGCGGTCCGCGATGACTACCTCGCCGGGAAGCTCGAGCGCCCCCGCCCGGCCGCCACCCCCGTCGCGCCCTGACCCCAGGAGTTCCGATGACCACCGCCATGCCCGCGGCCGCCCGGTCCGACACCGATCGCCTGGCCCGCCGTCTGGCCTATCTGACCGTCTGCGTCCCCGCGGCCGGCTTCGCCGCCGCCGTGGTCTTCTCCTGGCACTACGGGTTCACCGTGACCGACGGCGTCCTGCTGGCCGTCATGTACCTGGTGACGGCACTCGGAGTCGAGGGCGGGCTGCACCGCTTCTTCTCGCACAAGGCGTTCGCCGCCGGACCGGTCGTCACCACCGTCTGGGGCGTCGCCGGCAGCATGGCCGCGCAGGGGCCGATCCTCTTCTGGGTCGCCACCCACCGCATGCACCACGCCCACACCGACGCCGACGGCGACCCGCACTCCCCGCGCCCCATCGGCACGGACCGGCTGGCCCGGCTGCGCGGGCTGTGGCACGGGCATGTCGGCTGGCTGTTCACCGTTCGGCGCAGCGGCTGGAGCGGCCATGTGCCGGACCTGATGGCCAATCGGACCGTGATGCGTCTGAACCGCCACTACTTCACCTGGGTGGCGCTCGGCCTCGTGCTCCCCGCCGCCGTCGGCGGCCTGGTCAGCGGTAGCGCGACCGGTGCCGTCAGCGGGCTGCTCTGGGGCGGTCTGGCCCGGATCTTCCTGCTCGACCAGGTCACCTGGGGGGTCAACTCGATCGGGCACACCCTCGGGAACCGCCCGTACCGGACGCGGGACAACAGCCGCAACGTCGCGGCGCTCGCCCCGTTCTCGGTCGGCGGCTCCTGGCACAACAACCACCACGCCCAGCCCGCCCTGGCCGTCACCCGGCGCACGTTCTGGCAGCTCGACATCGCCGGTTCGGTGATCAGGCTGGCCGACCGCGCGGGACTGGTGACGAACGTGCGCTATCCGAGCCGCGGTAAGCACTCCGCCGAGAACGCAAGGAGGTAATCCCATGTCGACCACCGTCGGCCCGGCGCTGGAGCCGGCCATCGTCAAGCTCGACCCGGCGAGCCGAAGGATCAAGTGGGTGACGGCGTTCACCCTGATGACGCTGCCCGCGATCGGCTTCGCCGCCGCGCTGTACCTGCTCTGGACGGGCCAGGTCACCGCGGTGGACTGGACGCTCTTCGGCGTCATGTACGCCGTCCACATGGCCGGCATCACCATCGGCTTCCACCGCTACCTCGCCCACAAGTCCTTCAAGACGTCCCGCTTCTTCGAGGGCGTCCTGATGATCGCCGGGTCCATGGGCGGCCAGGGCCCGATCATGTTCTGGGTCACCACGCACCGCCGCCACCACCGCTTCAGTGACCACGAGGGCGACCCGCACTCGCCGAACCTGCACGGCCCGGGCGTCGTGAACAAGCTGCGCGGGCTGTGGCACGCGCACATGCCCTGGATGCTCAGCGACGAGACCTCCCGCTGGACGGTCTTCGCCCCCGACGTGCTGCGCGACCGCCGGCTTATGTTCTACCACCGCACCTACCTGTACTGGCTGGCCCTCGGACTGCTGATCCCGACGGTCGTGGGGCTCGTCGTCGGCGGCAGCCTGAAAGCCGCGTTCACCGCGTTCGTCTTCGGCGGCCTGGCCCGGATCTTCGTCGCCAACCAGGCGGCCTGGTGCGTCGGTTCGCTCTCGCACATGTGGGGCGGGCGTCCGTTCGACAACGGTGACCGCAGCGCCAACAACTGGCCGGTCGCCGTCTTCACCTTCGGGGAGGGGCTCCAGAACAACCACCACGCCTTCCCTGGCTCGTACAAGCACGCGGTACACGCCTGGGAGCCGGATCTCTCCGGCTGGGTGCTGACCGTCCTCGGCAAGGTGCGCGTCGTACGGGACCTGCGCCAGCCGGACAAGGCCACCATCGCCGCCCGCCGCCGGCACGTCCGCACTCCACAGGCCTGAAGGAGACCCGATGTTCAAACGCACCCGGAAGCAGTCCCTGCCCGAGGGCCCGGTCACCGAGGAGGTGCTCCGCGGCTGGCTCGTCGAGCATCTCGCGGGCCGGGTCGGCATCACCGCCGGCGAGGTCGACACCGCCGCCTCGTTCGAGTCCTACGGGCTCGACTCGCGGGTCGCGGTCCAGGTCTCCGGCGCCCTGGAGAAGCTCGTGGAGCGCCGTCTGTCGCCCGCGCTGCTCTACGAACACCCGACCATCGACGCGCTCAGCGGCTATCTGGCCAAGGAGCTGCGGCTCACCGAACAGACGGGATGACCATGGCACTCCCCTCCTTCCCCACCGCGCCAGGCCCCGAGTTCAGCGAGTTCATGCGCAAGTCGGAGCAGCTCAAGGGGGTGCGGCTGCAAGAGGCCGTGCCCAGCGAGTACCTCAAGCCGAACGTCGCCCGGGGCCTGCTCGGCTTCGCGCTGAGCTGGCTGCTGTACGCGGGCGCCGTCGCCGGCGTGGCGGTCGCCCCCGCCTACCTCTGGCCGGTCCTCTGGGTGGTCGCCGGACTCGGCGGCTGGGGCCTGCACTGCATCGCCCACGACTGCGGGCACGGGTCGTTCTCCCGCTCCCGTCGCCTCAACTCGGTGATCGGACACACGGCGCTGCTCCCGCTCGTCTACCCCTTCCACGCCTGGCGGCATGTGCACAACCTGCACCACGCGCACACCAACAACCTGGAGCTGGACACCGACTGGCGTCCGCTGCCTGGCCGGATGTACGACGGCATGCCGCTGCGGCAGAAGATCGTCTACAAGGGGACCCGGACCTTCGCCTTCTGGTTCGGCACCGTCAACTACTGGCGGGTCTCCGGTTTCCGCCCCGGTTTCTTCCCGAAGCGGCAGATGCGCCGGGACGTGGCCCGGTCGATCGTCGTGGTCGCCGTCGTCTGCGCGCTCTATCTCCCGGCGCTCGGCTACTTCTTCGGCGTCCAGGGCCTGCTCACCATGTTCCTGGCCCCGTGGCTCTTCATCCACGCCTGGTTCAGCGCCACCACCCTCATGCACCACAGCACCAGCGACGTCCCCTACCTCTCCGGGGAGCACTGGACCCGCAACGCCGGCCGGCTGCTGGTGACCACCGACTACACCTACCCCCGGTGGCTGCTCTTCCTCACCCACAACATCTCGATCCACACGGCCCACCACGTGATCCCGGCCGTGCCCTTCTACCACTTGCCCAAGGCGCAGGAAGCGCTGAAGGAGGCCTTCCCGGACATGGTCCGCGAGCGCCGGTTCACCTTCGGCGAGCTCTGGCGCATCCTGCGGGACTGCCACTTCTACGACACGGAGTCCGGCTTCTACACCGACTTCGGCCACCATCCCGTACCGGCGCGGGACCGTTCCCAGGCGCCCGCGGCGTGATCGGGCGGCTGGGGTACGCGGCGGCCGGCGCGCTGGCCCCCGGGGCGGCCGGGCGCCGGGCCACCGACGCGTTCAGCACCACCCGGGCCTTCGGCATCCACCCCGCGGACCTGCCACCGCTGGGCGCACGGCCGTTCCCCGTACCCGGAGCGCCGCGCGTACGCGAGGGCTACCTCTGGGGCGGCGACGACGCGCCCACCGCGCTGCTGGTGCACGGCTGGGGAGCCGACTCCAGCAGCATGCACAGCCTGATCGGCCCGCTCCGGGACCTCGGCTACCGGGTGGCGGCCTTCGACGCGCCCGGGCACGGGGTGTCGGCGGGCACCCAGGCCACCATGACCGAGTACACGCAGGCGGTGGGAGCGGTCCTCGACACCCTCGGGCCGGTCCGGGGGGTCGTGGCGCACTCCCTCGGCTCGATCGTGGCCGCCGCGGCCCTCGCGGACCGGCCGGAGCTGCGCATCGACAGCCTCACCCTGGTGGCGCCCACCCGCACCCTCAGCGGAGTCCTCGACCGGTGGGCGCCCGGCCGGCTCCCGGCCCGGACCGTCGCGCTGATCCGCGCGGAACTGCACCGCCGCAACGGCGTCCCCGTCACCCACTGGGACGTCCTCGCCCACCGCCGCGGACTCACCGCACCGGTCCTGGTCGTCGCCGACCCGCACGACCCGGTGGCGCCGTTCGCGGAGGCCGAGGCCATCGCCGCCGGGATTCCCGGCGCCCGGCTGCGGAGCGTCCCGCACAGCGGACACCTGGGCATCCTGATGTCCGCCGTGACCAAGGAGACCACGGCGGCCTTCGTCGCCGAGCATGCGGAGGAGAGCGTCCTGTGAGCACCTCGACCGAAGTCGTCCGCGGCCGGGCCTGGATGTGCCTGATCTGCGGCTGGGTCTACTACGAGGACCTCGGCCTGCCCGAGGAGGGCATCCCGCCGGGCACCGCCTGGGAGGACATCCCCGACGACTGGAGCTGCCCCGACTGCGGCGTGGGCAAAGAGGACTTCGTCGTCGCCCCGCTCTGAACCCCGCCGTACCTGCGACCAGGAGTGAACATGACCGGTACGACGACCCTCCGCGACCCGCTGGACATCATGGTTCGGCTGCTGTCGTACGAGGGGAAGCAGAACCCTTATCCGCTGTACGAGGAGATGCGGGCGCACGGCCCGCTGGTGGACGTGGGCGGCACCCACGTCTTCGTCACCGGCCACGCCGAGTGCGCCAAGGCCCTGCGCGAGCCGGCGCTGCTGCTCTCCACCGACGACGCGGTGCAGGACCAGCGGCTGCCGGGCTGGCGCGAGCACGCGTCCTGGCGCTGGCTGACCAGGAACATGCTGTTCAGCAACGATCCACGGCATGAGCGGCTGCGCCGCTTCTTCGGCAACGCCTTCTCCGCCCAACGCGTGGTGGCACTGCGCGAGATGGTCGACCGGCTCTCCACGGACGCCGTGGAGCACCTCGCCCGGGCGGGCGCGGACGGCGGGACCGTCGACCTGGTCGGCGAGTTCTCCTACCGCTACGCGATCGGGGTCATCGGCGAACTGCTGGGCATTCCACCCGAGGACCAGCCGGGCATGCGCGCGGGCATCGGCGCCATCACCCTCGCGCTGGACCCGATCGGCGACCTGAGTGTCCTGGTCCCCGGTGACCAGGCCATGGAGCGCTTCGCCGAGTACTTCTACACGCTCATTGCCCGGCTGCGTGCCGCCCCCGGCCCGGACATGACGAGCGGCTGGATCCGGGCGATGGACGACGGCGGGGAGATCACGGAGGAGGAGCTGGTCGCCAACCTCATGCTGCTCCTGGTCGCGGCCACCGAGGCACCGATGGATCTGATCAGCAACACCGTGCGGCTGGCGGTCGAGCATCCGGACCACCACGACCGGCTGCGCACCGACCCGGAGTTCACCGCGGGCTTCGTGGACGAGTCCTTCCGCTTCGACCCCGCCGTCCAGGCGCTGAACCGGGTGGCCTCGCGCGACTTCGAGTTCTTCGGCCTCCCGGTGGCGCAGGGCACCCCGCTGACCCTGCTCATCGCGGCGGGCAACCGGGACCCCCGGCGCTTCACCGACCCCGGCGTCTTCGACCCCACGCGGCGCGACAACCAGCCGCTGACCCTCAGCGCCGGCAGTCACTACTGCCTGGGCGCCGCGCTGGCCCGGATGTCCGTCGAGTCGATGCTGCCGCGGCTGTTCGACAGGCTCCCCGGGCTGGCGCTCGCCAAGGGAGCGTCCTTCCGCGACCAGATCGTCCAGCGCGGGCACGAGCGGCTGCCCGTCACCGTCAAGTAGCACCGACACCGCGCAGTCCGACGCCGACTTCGCACAGACCGACACCGCACAGGGAGTGCAGATGTCCACGGAACACACGATCACCGACCAGGAGCTGGCGGCCTCGCTGGGTGACACGTTCACCAGCGAGTTCGCCGAGGTCAACGGAGTCCGTCTGCACTACGTCAGCGGGGGCGAGGGCCCGCCGCTGGTGCTGCTGCCGGGCTGGCCGGAGACCTGGTGGGAGTACCGCAAGCTGATGCCCGCGCTGGCCGAGCGTCATCGGGTGATCGCCGTCGACATCCGGGGCATGGGCGCCTCCGAGAAGCCGGAGTCCGGCTTCGAGAAGAAGGCGATGGCCCGCGACATCAAGGAGCTGATCCACCACCTCGGTTACGAGCGGGCCGCGGTCGCCGGGCACGGGATCGGCGCCATGGTCGCCTACGCCTGCGCGGCCAACCACCCGGAGGTGGTCGAGAAGGCAGCGATCCTCAACACCACCCACATCGACGACAGCTACTACGACTTCCCGATGGTCCCGCGCCCCGGGGATGCCCCGCCGCATCGCTGGTGGCTGGCGTTCAACCAGGTCAGGGAGTTGCCGGAGCAACTCCTCGCCGGACGGTCCCGGCACATCATCGACTACATGTTCGGCATCAGCCTGGTGAACCCGGACGCGATCACGGACTTCGACCGGCGGGTGTACGCCCAGGCGTACGACGCCCCCGGGGCGATCCGGGCCTGCACCGGCTGGTTCCAGACGTATCAGCAGGACATCGCGGACTTCGCCTCCTATCCGCGGGTCACCGTGGAGATGCTGGGCCTCGCCTACGGCCCGTTCTTCGCCTACATGGAGAAGGCGCTGACCGCCTCGGGCACGAACGTCCGGGTCGCCGAGATCAAGGGCTCGCGCAACTACCTGGTCGAGGAGCAGCCCGAGGCCGTGCTCGCCGCGTTCGCCGACTTCTTCAACTGAGAATCAGGGAGCCACACATGGCGCGCTCACCACTGACCGACGTCGCCTGGGAGTACATGTCGGCGCAGATCCTGCACGTGGCGACGGATCTGGAACTCATCGACCGGCTGGCGGAGGGTCCGAGGTCCAGCGGGCAGCTGGCCGAGGAGACGGCGACGCACGGCCCGTCCGTACTGCGGCTGCTGCGGGTCCTCGCGACGCTCGGCGTCGTGACCCAGACCGAGCCCGACCGCTTCGAGCTCACCGAGTTGGGCGGCGACCTCCGCACGGGCACCCCCGGCAGCGTCCGGGACGTCTTCCGGTTCCTCTGCTCGGCCGGCGCCTGGTCCTCCTGGGGCGATGCGGCGCACTCCCTGCGGACCGGCGACACCGCCTTCGAGCACAACTACGGCATGCCCGCGTTCGCCTACCTCGGCCGGCACCCCGAGGAGGCGGCCAAGCTCAACGGGGCGATGGGGAGGATGACCAGCGAGACCGCCGCCGGACTCATCGCCGGCTGCGACTTCACGCGGTTCCACACGGTGGTCGACGTCGGCGGGGGCAGCGGGGTCTTCCTCGCCGAGATCCTCCGCTCCGCCCCCCGGACGGCCGGCGTGGTGTACGACATGCCGACCGGCGTGGCGGAGGCGGCGCAGACGCTGGCGGCCGCCGGTGTCGCCGACCGCGCCACCGTGACGGCGGGGAGCTTCTTCGAATCGGTGCCGGCGGGCGCGGACGCGTACGTCATGAAGCTCATCCTGCACGACTGGGACGACGAGAAGTCGCTGCGTATCCTGCGCGGCATCCGCGAGTCGATCAAGCCGGAGGGCCGTCTGCTCATCTTCGAGCGGGTCGTGCCCGACGTCGTCGGGGCGGAGCACCACCGCGCTCTGCTCGCCGACATGCTGATGCTCGTCCTGACCGGCGGCCGCGAACGAACCGAGGACGAGTACCGCGGACTGCTGGGCCAGGCCGGCTTCACGCTCGCATCGGTCAGCGGCCCACTCGGGGAGCTGGGCTTCACCCGGCTGGAAGCGGTTCCGTCCGCCTAACAGGCCACCCGCGGCCGGTAAGCGGCACCGTCCGCAGCAGGCCACCACCCACCCATCCGCGGCTCCCCGGCACCCAGGGCAGCCCGTCACCCAGGAGAACACGTGCGCAACGCAGTGGTAGTCGAGGCCGTCAGGACCCCCATCGGCAAGGGGAAGCAAGGGGGTATGCACAACGGCGAGCATCCGGTCGCGCTGCTCGCCGGCACGCTGCGGGCGCTGGTCGAGCGCACCGGAGTCGACCCCGCGCTGGTGGACGACGTGATCGGCGGCTGCGTCTCCCAGGTCGGCGACCAGTCGGTCAACCTCACCCGGTCGGCCGTGCTGGCGGCCGGCTTCCCGGAGAGCGTGCCGGCCACCACCGTCGACCGGCAGTGCGGCTCCTCGCAGCAGGCGGTGCACTTCGCCGCCCAGGGCGTCCTCTCGGGGGCGTACGACATCGTGATCGCCTGCGGTGTCGAGTCCATGTCCCGGGTGCCCATGGGCTCCAGCGTGCTGCCCGGCAGCAATCCGTTCGCCCCGCTCGCCGAGCGCTACCCGCAGGGTCTGATCGGCCAGGGGATCAGCGCGGAGCTGATCGCGGCCCGGTGGAAACTCGACCGCTCCGAGCTCGACGCGTTCGCTCTGGAGTCGCACCAGCGCGCCACCGCCGCCTGGGCGGCCGGGGAGTTCGACCGGGAGGTGACCGTACCGGGGGTGCGGGATGAGACGGTGCGGCCGGGCACCTCGCTGGAGGCGCTGGCCGGGCTGCGGCCTGCGTACCACACGCCGGAGTACGAAGAGCGCTTCCCGGAGATCGGCTGGCAGGTCACGGCCGGCAACAGCTCGCCGGTCAACGACGGCGCCTCCGCGGTGCTGATCATGGACGAGGAGGTCGCGGCCCGGCTCGGGCTGCGGGCACGGGCACGTCTGACCGGGTTCGCGGTGGTTGGGGACGACCCACAGCTCATGCTGACCGCGGTGATCCCGGCCACCGCCAAGGTGCTGGAGCGGACCGGTCTCGCCCTCTCCGACATCGATCTTTTCGAGGTCAACGAGGCGTTCGCATCGGTCGTGCTGGCCTGGCAGCGGGAGACCGGCGCCGATCCGGCGAAGACCAACGTCCGCGGCGGCGCCATCGCCCTCGGCCATCCGCTCGGCGGCAGCGGCGCCCGGATCTTCACCACCCTGCTGCACGCCCTGGAGGACCGGGGCGCGCGGTACGGCCTGCAGACGATGTGCGAGGCGGGTGGGCTCGCCAACGCGCTCGTGCTGGAAAACCTCCGGGCATGAGGATCCTCATCGTCGGGGCCGCGGCTGCCGGTGTGTCAGCGGCCGAGACCCTGCGCCGGGAGGGATTCCGCGGGCCGTTGACGTTGGTCGGTGCGGAGAGGCACCTCCCGTACGACCGCCCTCCGCTCTCCAAGCAGGTGCTCGCGGGCACCTGGCCGGCCGAGCGGGCCGCGCTCCGGCCGGCCGGGCGCTACCGGGAGCTGGACACGGAACTGCGGCTGGGGAGGCGGGCCGTCGGGCTCGACCCGGTGGCCCGCCGGGTCGAGCTCGACAGCGGGGAGCGCCTCGACTACGACCGGCTGCTCCTCGCCACCGGTGTGCTGCCGCGCCCGCTGCCGTCCGCGCAGGGCCTGGCCGGGGTGCATCTGCTGCGCACTCTGGACGAGGCCGCCGCGCTGCGCGCCAGGTTGACCGAGCGGCCGCGGGTCGCCGTGGTCGGCGGCGGGTTCACGGGCACCGAGGTGGCGGCCACGGCCCGCGGCCTCGGCCTTGACGTCACGCTGGTCTGCCCGGAGCCCGCCCCGCTGGCCGCGCGGCTCGGCCCCGATGTCGGCGCGCTCGTGGCCCGTCTGCACACCGAGCGGGGTGTGGCACTGCGGACCGGAGTGGCGGTCGACGGCTTCACGTCGGCGGCGGGGCGGGTGACCGGCATCCGGCTGGACGATGGAAGCGTGGTGGCCGCCGAAGCGGTCGTGGTCGCGGTCGGCTCGACCCCCGCGACGGGCTGGCTGGCGGGCTGCGGGCTGGAGCTGGCGGACGGCATCGTGTGCGACGCGACGCTCGAGGCCGCGCCCGGCGTCTTCGCGGCGGGCGACGTGGCCCGCTGGCGGCACCCGGTGCACGGTTCGCTGGTACGGGAGGAGCACCGCACCAACGCCGTCCTGCAGGGTGCCGCGGCGGCCCGCAACCTCCTCGGCGCCGGGCATGCCTTCCACACCGTGCCCTATGTGTGGACGGACCAGTACGACGTCAGAATCCAGCTGCACGGCACCTGCCCGCCGGGCGCGGAGCTGGAGGTCCTGGAGGGCCGGCCGGGGTCCGGCGCGTTCGTCGCCCGCTTCACACGGGACGGGGCGACGACCGCGCTCCTGGGCTGGAACAGCCCGAGGCAGCTCGCCGGATACCGCCGGGAGCTCGTGGGCATCGGCTGAGCGCCGTACGACGTGAGCCCCGCCGGATCGCCGGCGGGGCTCACGTCGGCTTCGGCACCGGTCAGGTGGCCGCCGGCGGGCGCACGAGCCGCAGCTGGTAGGCGGAGCCGAGGTGCGTGCCGGCCTCGTCCCAGGCGTCGATGTGCTCGTCGACCCAGCCTCCGGCGTCGGCCCGATGAGTCCGGGCGTGCAGCTGGATCCAGGGCGAGGAGGCCTGGGCCAGGCCCGGCGCGGGACGGACCGTGAGCTCCAGCGTGGGAACGAGCCGCAGGTCGGTGAGGACGGCGGCGTAGGACGGCGCGAGCGCGTCGATCAGGGTCAGGAAGCGGTCGGTGTCCGGGGGCAGATCGTCCTCGGTGAACCGGATCCAGGCGGTGAGTTCGGGCTCCTCGCAGCCGGAATAGGGCCGGTTGGGGCCGACGGGCCGGATCTCCATGAAGGTGGAGATGGGCACGAACTCGGGCGGGATGGTGAACTGTTCGCAGTCCGGCGGCGGCGGGGCGGTCGGCGGCGCGGGACTCACCGGCGCGGTGCCGGCCGGGCGCCGGGGGGCGAAGGTCGCCGTCGCGTCGGCCTCCGGGCCGGGCCCGCCGTCCGCCCGCACGGCCCGGGCGGCGAGCGTGGTCACCGTGCCGGGCCGCAGCACCGCGGTCTCCACGTCGAAGCGGCCGGTGAGCGACCGGTGGAAGCGCGCTGTCACGGTCCGCAGTTCGGCGTCGGCCGGCGCCGACCGGCGCATCGCCGAGGTCAGCAGGGCCAGCGTCAGCCCGCCGTGCAGGCCGCCGAAGCCCCACAGGTGGCGTGGGGCCTCGACGGGGCCGTCGAGTCCGCGCGCCAGCAGGCGACCGGGAGAATCCGGGAGGGCGGTCGTCACGGCCCACTCCTCGTCAGTTGGAACATGCGACTGACCGTAGGCAACCGGCGACCCCGACGCAATGGCGGGCCGCCAAGTCATGCGCGATGTGGGGAAGTTCACGGCTGCTGCCAGTCGCCGCAGGGTTGGTTGCCATGTCCAACGAACCCTGGCTAGCATCATGGGCGACTTAATCAGTTGGACATCCCAACTCACTATTCGACTGCGAGGCACCGTGAAACTCCAGGACTCCGCCACCGCGCCGGCGGCCCTCCAACCGAACAGATTCGGGCCCGTGTTCGCTGTGGTGGCGGCGGGGGTCCTGATGGCCAATCTCGACCTCTTCATCGTCAACGTCGCCCTGCCGCAGATCGGCAGCGATTTAGACGACTCTCCCCTCTCCTCCGTCTCCTGGGTGCTCAACGCCTATGCGGTGGTCTTCGCCGCGCTCCTGGTGCCGGCGGGCAACTTCGCCGACCGGTTCGGCGCGCGGGCCACCTATCTGGCCGGCACCGGCGTGTTCACCCTCGCCTCGCTGGCCTGCGCCGTCGCGCCGAACATCTGGGCGCTGGTGGCGCTGCGCGGGCTACAGGCGGCGGGAGCGGCCGCCCTCATCCCGGCCTCTCTCGGCCTGCTCCTCGCGGCGGCGCCCCCGGAGAAGCGCCTGGGCGCCATCCGGGGGTGGACCGCGGTCAGCGGCATCGCCACGCTGGGACCCGCCGCCGGCGGACTGCTCACCGAGATCAGCTGGCGCTGGGTCTTCCTGGTGAACGTCCCGATCGGCCTCGTCGTCCTGCTCGCCGGGCCCCGGCTGCTCCCCCGCACCCCGCCCCGGACCAAGGCCGACCTGCCGGACCTGCTCGGGGCGGCGCTCTTCACCGCCGCCATCGGCGTGCTCGCCCTCGGCCTGGTCAAGAGCCCCGAGTGGGGGTGGACTTCGGCCGAGGTGCTCGGCTCGGTGATCGGCGGCGTGCTGCTGCTCGCCCTCTTCGTGCTGCGCTCCGCGCGGGCCGCGTCGCCGGTGCTCCCGCTGGAGCTGCTGCGGTTGCCGACCTTCGCCACCGCCTCGTTCGCCAGCCTGCTCTTCGCCATCCCGTTTGCCGCACTGCTGCTGTCGTGCGTGCTGTGGCTGCAGAACGTCTGGCACTGGTCTCCCCTCGCCACCGGCCTCGGGCTCGCACCGGGACCGCTGATGGTGCCCGTCCTCGCCCTCGGCGCGGCGGGGATCGTCCGGCGCTTCGGACCCGCGCTCGTCTCCTTCGCCGGCTGCGTGGTCTTTGTGGCCGGCATCGCCTGGTGGCTCGGCGCGATGCACGCGGACTCCGACTACGCGACCGGGATGCTGCCGGGCATGATGCTCACCGGTATCGGCGTCGGCCTGACGATGCCCACGCTGATCGGCGCGGGCATCACCGCAGTCCCCCCGCAGAGCTTCTCCACGGGCTCCGGAGTGGTGACGATGGCCCGCCAGCTCGGCTCCGTACTCGGCGTGGCGCTGCTGGTGGCGATCCTGGATGCCGAGTCGACCGGGACACTGCGCGCCTTCGACCGCGGCTGGTGGTTCACCGGAGGGTGCGCCGCGGTGACGGGGCTGGCCTGCCTCTGCGTCGGCCGCACCTTCCGGCGCCGTGCCGACTGAACGGCCCGGCCGACGGCGGCCGTAGCCCGGTCGGGCGCCATGCGCCCCCGGGTGCGGCCCGGCTCGGGGGCGGACAGGGCATTCGCGACCGCGGCCGGACTCAGAGGCCGGCCGGCGCCGGACGCCCGAGGTCCGGCCGCGGCCGGGTCAGCCCTCCACCGGGCCCGACTTCGTCCAGCCGGGGGTCTGGAAGCGGGGCACCGCCGGACCGCCGCGGGGATCGAGCCGGCCGCCGCAGTGCTCGCAGGCCGACACGACACGCAGCTCGTGGCCGCAGGTGTGCTCGACGACGGTCGGCTTCTCCTCGACCAGCCAGCGATCGCCCCAGTCGCGCAGCGCCGCCAACACCGGGAACAGGTCGCGGCCCGCCTCGGTGAGGTGGTACTGGTAGCGCGGCGGGCGCTCGTTGTACAGGCTCCGGTAGAGCACGCCGGCCGCCTCCAGCGAGCGCAGGCGCGCGGTGAGGACGTCCCGGGACGCGCCGGTGTTGATCACGATCTGGTCGAAGCGGTGATTGCCGAATCCGATCTCGCGAACCGCGAGCAGCGCCCAGCGCTCTCCGACGATCTTCAACGCCGCGGCGATCGAACACGGCCTGCCGGGTGCGCCCGGGGTGTCGACGCGTGTCGGAAGCCGCTTCTGCGGAAGGTCAGGTGTTCCCATAGGGATAGGTTGTCATATCCAACTTACCTAAGGGAAAAGGTTGCGACCTCTTTCCCGGCGCGCAGCCCCCACTCCGTGCGCCAGCTCGAACGCCTCTGCCGCCAGCACGATTTCGATCATGTCGTGCGGCGACGAGAGGGAGCGCCGGGTCAAGCGCTCGAGCTTGCGCAGCCGGTACAGGATGGTGTTGCGGTGGCAGTAGAGCGCTTTGGCCGCCTCAGCCATCGACCCCTCGGCGGTACGCCAGGCACGCAGCGTCTCCAGCAGCACGTCCCGCGTCGCCTCGTCCAGCTCCAGCACCGGGGCGAGCACCCGGGACTGCATCTGCAGGGCGACGTCCGGCGCCATGGCGAGCATCGCCTGCGTCAGACGCTCCTCGAAGTGCGCGACACCGGTCCCGCGACCGAGCGTCCGCTCCGCCAGCTCGGCTTGGCGGCGTGCCCGGCCCAGCTCGGTGAGGCCGGGCACGGCGGCGCTGATCCCGACCCGCGCACCGGCGGCCGGCAGGTCGTCGCCCAGCACTCCCGGAACGGCGTCCTTCAGTACCACGATGCCGAACGCGGCATCGTGGTGCGCCTGCCACACGGTGCGCAGGCCCGCTATCCACGCGGGCAGCTCTGCCAGCGGCTGCGTCGGACCGCCCGGCGCACCCGGGCGCAGCACGATCACCGCGTACCGACCGTGCTCCGGCAACGCCAACTCCCGCGCCAGCTCGCCCGCCACGACGGCGCTGGTCTCACCGTTCAGCAGGGCGTGCAGCAGACCCTCCGCAGCCGAGGCGGCCGGCAGGGAACGCCGCAGCTCCTGGTAGGCGTTGATGGCGGCGAGGCTGTGCTGCTCCGCGACGGTCAGCACGGTGTCCATGAAGGCTGCCGACCGCTCCGCCGCCAGTCCCTGCTCCGCGGCCCACTGGGCGACCGTGGAGTTGAGCAGGCGGCCGCCGACGTGGTACGCGCGGGTGAGCGCCGCAATCGGCACTCCCTGCCGAGCCCGGCGCGCCCCGGTGGTCCGGGCCACGGACAGGGTGTCGGCGATCTCGTCCGCCGATTCGAGGGACATGGCGTCGAGCGCGGCGCCGACCGACCGGCTGATCCATATCGGCGGCTCGACCGGCGGAATGGTGCCGTCCCGATAGGCGAGTTCAGTTGCCCGCAATTCGTTCAGAACCGAATCGGTCAGATAGGGCAGGCGACTGGCGAGCGCACGTCGACATTCCTCGGGAACGGGCACGTAAGGATGCTGATCGGACATTATTCCCCCTGGCATCTTCCCGAATCGCTGGGTTGGTTCGGCATGCGACTTCACTAAGAGTGGCAGATCATCAGTCCTTAACGCGGTGACGTAGGCCATCTCTCACCCCGCGGCGGGCTATGCGACGCCGACGGATTCGACGACAGTTCGCCTGGACGCGACAGATGGCCGAAAATGCAAGTCAACTCGTTGCGTATATGTGAACAGTGGGCGCCTCGGTCGCCGCCAACTCCTCCGCGGCGCCACCGAGTACCGCCCGCCCCGGCCAACACTCCTCAGTCGAGGCGGCGTTCGGAATCCCCCATTCCACCTCGGGGCCGCCCGCACCCCATGCGATCGCTTCCGGCCAGATGCGATGACCTCGTTGCATCGGACCATCACCGTGGTATTGAGTGATTCATAGATCGAACCGGCCGGTAATAAGCAGCCCGCGGCGGCTGTCATGCCGCCGTCCTCCCCCACCGACAACATGCCCGAGTCGCCTCGGATGCGCTCCTGAGAGGGTCGCGCGACTCACTGTCGACGGAAAAGCGGAATTGCTCCGACCTGCCCTGCCGAAGCCATTGATCATTCATCTGGGAGTCTCACGATGATTATCGTCCGCCCTGATTCCTACCGCCAGTATCCGACGGGCCGGAACCGGTTCATGCTCGTAGCGGAACAGAGGTTTTCGGACATCGTTCGCATCGACCCTCCGCACCGCTACCAGGACTGGCGGAAGGTGACCGCGAGCCCGGGCAGCACGCTGACCGACGTCCTGCGCTCGGAGGTGCCCGACGGCAGCGATGTCCTCGTCGTGGCCGGCGACGACCGCCTGCTGTCGGCGCCCGCGCGGGAGGTCGGACCGGGACGCACGGTCGCCGCGCTGCGCGCCTGCACGGGGCCGCTCGCCCACGACCGGCTGCGCGCCCTGCTCCGCTCACTCGAGGAGAGCGACCCGGCGGCCATCCGGCGGACCGCCGAGGCGCTGACCGGCGCGCTGGCCGAGGCGACCGGTCTGGTCCTGACGGACCCGCTCACCCGCTCGCTGGCCACGGTGACCGGCACCGGCCTCGGCGGCGAGGGACCGGCCACCGGCACCTTCCAGCCGGGAGTCGCGCAGGCCTCGCCGGTCGGTCGCCAGCGGTTGACCGGTGCCGTGGTGGACGGCCGGGTCGCCGTCAAGGGACGTCCGGTGGTGTACGGGCACCGACCCGTGCCCGGCCTGCGGCAGGAGTGGTACGAGAAGCTCTCCGCGCTCTCCCACTATCCGCTGGTCCTCACGGTCGAGGACGGGGCGGTGACCGGCATGAAAGCGGCGGAGTCCGGGTCCGCACTCGCGGCCGCGGCCCTGTCGGCGCTCTTCACCGCCGACCCCGGCCACGCCCGCGTCACCGGGCTGGAGTTCGGCCTCAACCCCACGGCGCCGCGGCTGCCCTTCAGCACCGAGTCCAACATCGCCGCGGCGGGCGGCGGAACCGCCTCCGTCCATCTCGTGCTCGGCTCGTCGGAGCTGACCGAGTACCAACTCGTACTCGGCTGCGCGACCAGCACGCTCACCGCGGTCGGCGACCCCACGCCACTGGCCGGCGCGGGTACGGCCGCCAAGCGCTCCCCCCGTCGGCCTCAGTCGGCCGCGGCGGCCCGCGCCTGCCGCTGACGGCACCGGGACAGGACCGCTCACCCTTCGGCAGCTCGCGGTGACCGACACGCTGCCGTTGAAGAAGTCGGGCAGCGGCGGCAGGCCGGCGTGAGCTGAAACGGTGGAAGCAGAAGTGGGCCGCCAGAGCACGAACTCGATCTGTCCGTCGTTCGCGAGGTACCAATCGCCACTGGCGTGGGACAGGAGCAGGAGTCCCTTGGCCGAGACGGGCACTCCGTCCAGGTCGTGGCTCCGCCTCGGCGCGAAGAGCTGCTGGGTATCGGCCACCGGATCGCTCTTCACACGGAGTTCGGAGCGCACCGCGCCCGCGTCCATCGACTCCAGCCGCGGCGCCGACGTCGCCATCTCGGCGAGCAGACCCATGTTGATGATCCGTGTCAGGAGCTCCACAGAGGGCGAGTCGCTCATCCCGTCCGCGAAGCCGCTGAGCCTCCGTCGG
Organism: Streptomyces sp. NPDC006872; assembly: GCF_040635845.1. Classification (NCBI taxonomy): domain Bacteria; kingdom Bacillati; phylum Actinomycetota; class Actinomycetes; order Kitasatosporales; family Streptomycetaceae; genus Streptomyces; species Streptomyces sp. NPDC006872. The sequence goes on along the minus strand of NZ_JBEYIL010000010.1, from coordinate 412,602 downwards.
ATCTTCCCGGCGTCCAGGTAGGCGTCGGCGCCCGGCGCCGTCACGGCACGCTCGACCAGTTCCTGCCCGTTGCCGTTCATCAGCCTCACCAGCATGCCGTAGGCGTGGTGGGTGCCGCTTCCGTAGAAGAAGGGGACCTTGTGTCGTTCGGCTATGCGCTGCGGGACACGCGATCCCACAGCGTCGCGGAGTATCCGTTTGTCCCACAGCAGTCGGGGACGGAGGTGATCCGGGATGGACGAGGTGAGTTCCACGATCCGGTGGTCGAGGAACGGCACGCGCGCTTCGACAGCCGGTCGAAGAGCGTGATGCGGTTCATCCCGGTCAGCCCGGCGAGGAAGGACGTCCAGTCGTCGCCCATGTCGTGGGAGTAGCCGCCGTTGAACTCGTCGCTAGCGGCTCCGAGCAGCATGCCGCGCAACTCAGGCCGCACGTGGCGGGCGAACCGATGGAGTTCGTGCTTGTAGTACACCTCCGGGCCGACCATGGGGCTCTCGGTGAGCCAGACCAGGCGCCGCCACTCCTCGGGCGTGGGCGTGAGGTCGGGTTCGAAAAGCACCTGGTGGTTGTGGCCCCCCCCCCCCAGACGGGACAGCCAACTGGCCTGCTCCACGTCCCCGTTGGCGCGTGTGCCGCCGCTGAGGGCGGTGAACGTGTGGATCTCCTCCACTTGCGTCCTGGCCAGGGCCAGGACGATCGACGAGTCGATCCCTCCGGACAGGAAGAGACCCGGTTCGCTGTCGGCGGTCGCGCAGTCCCGGATCGATGCCTCCAGCAGGTCTCCGTAACGCTCTACGAAACCCTCGGCGCTGGTGGACTCGTCCGCCTCGGTGGGCAGTTCACAGTAGCGATGCTCCGTCGTTCTGCCGTCACGGAGGTCCACGCGGAGCACCGAGGCCGCCGGCACGCTTTCCACGCCTTCGAACCAGGTGCACATCTGTTCCGCGCTGAACCGCGGTGCTGCGGCGAGGGCGGTTACGGTCAGAGCCTTGTCCCAGGCGAACCGGCGGGGCGTAGCGGGATCGGCGAAGAGGCCCTTGATCTCGGACGACAGGACGATGCGCTCGTCGGTACGGTGGTAATACAGCGGCTTGATGCCGAAACGGCCGCGCGCCAAGACGAGTTGTCCGCGGGCACGGTCCCAGTTGTCCCGCCCTCCCTGGCCATCCATGCACGAGCCGCCTTCCGCGGCACATTGACGACGGGTGAATCATGACAAGCATCGGCTCTCCCCTGCCGGCGGCTTCCGCAGCCGCGCGACCGCTCGTGGTGATCCTGCACTCGCGCCAACCCCTCACGACGGATCCCACGGCCACGTTCCCGGTCGACCGATGGAACACGATCGTGCTCACCGACGCCGACGCCGACGTGGTGATGCGCGAGGACGCGCCGGGGGAACGCCCGAAGGTCCACCACGCGCCGCGTGGCGAGTGGAGCAAAGCGATCAGATCCCTGGCAGGCATCTCCCCGTTGGAGATCGTCACCAACGACGAGTACTGCCTCATCACCTGTGCCGAACTGCGCGGCGAATTCGGTCTGGTCGCCCGGCATCCGGCCCGTCCTGAGCACTACATCGACAAGGTCCTCATGAAGGAACACCTCGCGGCGGCCGGCGTCCGCGTGCCGCGGTTCCTGCCGTTCCCCGATGGCGTTCCGAACCCGGAGACCGCTCTTGAGTCGATCGTGTCGCACATCGGCCTGCCCGCTGTGGTCAAGCCTCGACGGGAGGCGAACTCCCGAGGGGTGAGCATCCTGCGTTCCGACGCCGAGATGCGCAGTTGGGTGACGGAGCATCAGGGCGAACTCGACTGGCAGATCGAGGAGTTCCTGGACGGCACCTTCCACCACGTGAACGATGTGGTGACCGACGGCACGACAACTCCGGTCCAGGCAGGCACCTATCTCGGGCCGCTCCTCGACCTTCCCTCCGGCCGACGCCTGGGGGGCTGGACCATCCCGTACGGCAGCTCGCTCGCCCGGCGTGCCCACGAGCTGAACCGCGCCGTGGTCGCCGCTCTGGGCGATCAGGGCGGGTTCGTCGTCCACACCGAGTTCGCCGTCACACGGGACGACGAACTGGTCGTCGTCGAAGTCGCCGCCCGGGCCCCGGGCGCCCTGGTCTCCGAACTCGCGCGGTTGCACGCGGGGTTGAATCTCGAAGAGGCCAACTTCGCGCTCCAGGCCGGTCTACCGGTCCCGGCCCCCCGGCCCACCGGGGTCGAGGCCGCCTGGGTGTGGGTACCGGTCATGCCAGGTGAGCGTTACCGGCGGACACCTCCGACGACCAGCGAGCGGCTCGTCCACGTCCGAAAAGCCGCCCAACAGGTCCACACCGGCGCATCGGGCGCCCTCGGGGTCTCGGCCCTGCTGTGGAGCACCGATCCCGACGTCCTGGCAGCGGACGTCGAGATCGCGGCCACCTTCGAGTGGTGCGCTGTCTGAGCCCGGGGCCGCTACCAGCGACATGAGTGGCAATCGAACGAAAGGGGGAGGTCATGAGCATCGCATCGCCGGACCGAAGTCGGACGGGCAAGTCGGACGGGCAAGTCGTACTTAACCGGCCTGGCGGACGGCAGGCGGGTGCATCTCGCGGGCCGCCTCGTCGAAGACCTGGCACACGACCCGGCGACGGAGGGCATGGCCGGTTTCCTGGCGGACCTGCTGGACGCCCATCACCCGGGCGGCGAACTGGTGGCGGCCGATGGACGCCCCTGGGCCTTCTCCCTTGCGGACTCTAGGCAGGCGGTACGCGACCGGGGCCGGGCCTTCGCGCGAACAGCACAACTCAGCGGCGGACTGATGGGACGCAGCCCAGACTTCGTCGCCACGGTGCTGACATCCTGGGCGGGAGCAGCCGGCCATTTCGGCGGATACCAAGGAAACATCCGCGTCGTCGCCGACGGGGCCGGATGGCAGAACGTCCTGATGGTCCGCGTCCATCTCGCCCACAACGACGACTTCGAGGCCATGGACGCTGCCTACCGCGATGTCCTCGCCGAGCCATTCCCCGCGCGTACCACCGTCACCGTCGGCCTTGCCCCCGGCGCGCTCGTCGAAGTGGACGCGCTCGCAGTCCGTCCGTGATCGCCGACTCCCAAGGCTGCCATGTCCACATCTCGACCGGATGAGGTGACCCGATGACCGGCTCACTCGGCGAGCGTGCGTCAGGCACTCGGTCGGTCGAGAACAATCCGGCCGGTTTCGCCAACGCCTGGCCCGGCCTGAAGCGAATCCCTGGCCATCCGGCAGCCCATGTGGGCCGCGGAGCGGCAGAATGTCTGGGTGAGGCGCTGGCCCAACTACGCGTCGAGCGGGTCCTGGTGGTTCACGGCCGGACCTCCTATGAACGCTCGGGCGCCCACCGGTTCGTCACTGCCCTGTCCGCGCGGCACGAAGTGGAACACTTCGACGGCGTACAGCCCAACCCGGGCATCGAGCAGATCAGAGCCGGGATTACCACCATGCGGCGCTTTGGACCGCAGGCGGTGATCGGCATCGGCGGCGGCAGCAGCCTCGACGTGGCCAAGGCGATCGCAGTATTGGCAGTGCAGCGGCGGAGCCCCGAAGACTGCCTGCGGCACCCCGAAGTCATCACCGAAGAGCGCCGGTGCGCGCTCGTGCTGATGCCCACCACCGCGGGCTCCGGAAGCGAGATGACACGGTTCGCCACCGTATATATCGAAGGGCGCAAACACTCCCTCGACGTGGACCAGGCCAGAGCCGACCTGGTCCTCGTCGATCAGAACCTCACCGAATCACTGCCGATCGGGGACTCCGTCTCGACCGGTCTGGACGCGCTGAGCCAGAGTATCGAGTCGTACTGGTCCGTCTCGGCGACGCCGGTCTCGCAGGCGCTGGCGCTGGAAGCGCTGGGCAAGCTGCTGCCCGCGCTCGCCCGCGCGGCGGACACCGGTGCCTTCACGGATCCATGGGTACGCACCGAACTGGCCCACGGCGCCTCTCTGGCGGGCGCCGCGATCGACATCAGCCGCACCACGGCGGCACATGCCTTGTCGTACGACCTGACTGTGCGCCTCGGTCTCGCCCACGGCACGGCCGTGGCCTTGCATCTGCCCTGGCTACTGGAGCGCCACGCCGAGGTGACCGATCCGGACTGCCGACATCCGCAGGGCTCCGCGGCCGTGCGCGACGCGGTGGCCGACATCGAGAACATGGCTCACGCCCAAACCGGGCGCGGAATAGGGCAGTTGACTGGACAACTACTAGCCTTGGCCGGCCGACCGACCAGGATCGAGCAACTCGCCCTGCCCGCAGACCGTTGGCTCGTCACCATGACGGCAGCTCTCGCATCCGGCCGTGCCGCCAACAATCCCTGCGTGCTCACCGCGGCCGACGTGGTGCCGCTCCTTGCCTGACCGCTATTGGCCGTCGGCATCCCCACCAGGGCTTCGCCCACGCGGTCAACACCGTCGGGAGGGAATCTCCTCGCATCGCGGAGCTCCGTCCCCGCCTTCCTGGAGCCTTCCACCACGGCGTCGCGCGACCGGATGCACCACGGCAATTGGGCGCGCAGCCCGCCTTGACGGCCGCGAGCGCCGATCACGGTGTCGGCCACCACGGCCGACGGCCTCATGCCCCAGCCGGCGAGCGTATCGAGCATGTCCAGGGCGAGGCGCCACTTCTCGCGGTGCCCGACGCCCACTCCCCGGGGAGGAACAGGCGCCATTGCAGCGGGCAGGAGGCAGTGTCGATGGCGGCGTGGACACTGACCGCGACCTGGCAGTTGGCCCTGCCGACTGATCCCCGCCACAAGCGCACGTCGCACAGCAGCGCCGCCAACGCAGTCCGCGCGCCGAGCGATCCCCCGCCTGCAGATCGCAGACATCACTGCGGCCTGACGCCTACGAATCGGAGGCGGACACCGCACCCCAGTACGCAGACCAAGGGCACACTGCGCACCGTCACGCTGGGCTCGAGCACTGCGCCCGCCGGGCCGGCCCACGACCCGGTGCACTCCATGACCCCTCACCGCGGTCACACTGCACGGCAACTCCGCCCGCGGCGCCGTCGCACAAGCCCGGGCAACACCACCCGAGGCGGGCCGACTTCACAAGCCGGTTCCTGAACCTGCGGGTTCAGGAACCGAAGAAGAACTCCCGGTCGAGGATCGCGTGCACGACGGAGTCCCTCCACTCCCCCGCCTTCAGCACATGCTCGCGAATCGTGCCCTCTTCGACCATCCCGACAGCGCTCATGGTCTTGGCGGATGCCTCATTGAGAGGAGACCGGGCACCCCAGATGCGGTGCAGTCGCAGGTCGTTGAAGCCGACGCCCAGCAGCAACCGCACCGTCTCCACGCCGTAGCCCCGCCCCCACACGTCCGGGCGCAGCGCGAAGCCCAGGGTGGCCCCGCGCTGCTGGTGAGGGTCGAGGGCCAGGCGGCCGGACCCGATCAGCTCGGCCCGTTCCGTCTCGACGACGGCGAGCGCGTACTCCGTGCGAGGCGTCGCCGCAGCCGCTGCGATGGACCGGGCCACGAACTGTTCGACCTGCTCGCGGTTTCGCGGTTCGAACGAGAGGTGCTCGGCGGCTACGGGGCTCCCGTACACGGCGAGCACCGCCTCCACATCCGCGACGGCGAGTTCCCTCAGACCCAGACGTGCACTGAAACGCGTGACCGGGTGCATGCCCCGGACTCTACCCGCGCGGCAACACAGGCCGACCGGCCGGGAACACTCCGATCCCCGCGCGGAGATCGCACGCGGCGACCGCCGTCCGGGTGGAGCCGGCGGTCAGGGCGTGCCCGACGCGCACGACGGAGACGACGACGCCGTCGTCGCGATGCGAGGCAGGCAGGCAGGCAGGCAGGCAGATCGAGCACCGGGCGGACGGCGTCCGCTGTGCCCTCCACGCCGCCCTGGACAGCCGGACGAGCGCGAAGCCGCACGGTGGATCCCCCGAGGCAGCCGAACGCCCAGCACGGGGCCTCGGGGCTGCCGAAGCCCGCCACCGCTTCCTCCGCCAGAGCGGCTAGCCGCGAACCTCCGCGGCCGAGGAACACCTCAGACTCCACCGCGCAGCAGAGCCGCTGCTCGCGGGCGCAGGCGAGCAGGCCGCCGAGCCCATCCAGGCCATCCGCAACGACGCTCCCCCACAGGCCGGTCGCCTGCCGGTTCACAGCGCGCACGATCTCCCCGCCACCGGGCACACCGCGGCAGCGCGCCACCGAAGGCCAAGCAGCCACAGGCCCACCGATCCACGAAGGCCCGCGGCGAGGCCGGCACCCTTGCCCGCGCAGCGGCAGGCGTCCTCGGGCTGCGCGGGCCGGCCCAAGCGGCCCTGAACGGCGGACGGAAAAGGGCAGGCGCTCCCGGCCGCACTGCGCCACTACGTCGACGGATACACAATCCCGTCACACGCGGCCTCAGGTCCCCCTTCCGCATGAAGCCTGAGGCACCGGCGAACCCAAGGCTTCTTCCCCGTCAGATCCGTTGCACAGCAGACGAGTTGCCACTCGAGGCGAGGCGTGCAGCAGCGCACGGAAGCACGTCCGAAGCAGTCACCCGGGCACCCAGGCACCCAGGCACCCGACTGCAACGTTCGCCGCTCTGGGATACACGCACCTCACGGTCGGCAACTGGCCCAGCATGCACACGCTGGCCCACGCGGCCGCCCAGGCCACGCCACCCTGATCGAGAGGTTATCGGTGCACGTTCGCAAGGACTGGCTCCAGCCTCGCCCGCACCCCCACCGGAGGCCTGGGGACGGAGGCCGACCGACTGGCAAGGTCTTGCCATCCCGCGGAGAACCCTTCGCCCCAAGGGGCCTCCCCTATGAACGCCCGTCCGGTCAGCCCGAGGACGACCGGATACAGTGCGGGAGACGGTAGCCTGGTGAGAGAGGGGAAGCGTGACCGACACCAGCAACACCCGACCCGCCGACCGTGAAGCGCAAGCGCCGCGGCAGAGCCGACTGCACCGCCTGATGCGCTACCTCCCCCTGATCGCCCCCGTCCTGCTGTGGGCCGTGCCGTGCTGGGTGCTCCTGCACACCGGCCAGCACTGGTCGCTGCCCGTCACGCTGGTCGGCACCGCCCTGTTCGCCCTCGGCCTCATCGGTATGCCGCTCGCGATGGTGCGCGGCCACGGCCGGCGTCAACAGGACCGGGCAGCAATCGTCGGTGACACCCTGCTGGGCACCAGCTGGGTCCTGTTCACCTGGTCCGTTCTGCTCGGCGTCCTCTTGCGGTTCGCCCTGAGCGTGGCCGGCGTCGGCGAAAGCCAGGACCGGGCACGAATCGTCACTTGGACCGTCCTCGGCGTGACCGCCGTACTGCTCGCCTGGGGGTACGTCGAAGCCCGCCGCGTGCCACGCGTGCGCCAACTCGACGTGCAACTCCCGCGCCTGGGAGCCGGGTTGGACGGCACCCGCGTCGTCCTCATCACCGACACCCACTACGGTCCCCTCGATCGCACTCGCTGGTCGGCACGGGTATGCGAGACGGTGAACACCCTGGAAGCCGACCTGGTCTGCCACACCGGCGACATCGCGGACGGCACGGCCCAACGCCGCCGCGCCCAGGCCGTCCCACTCGGTACCGTGCAGGCCACCCGGGCCCGGGTCTACGTCACCGGAAACCACGAGTACTACAGCGAGGCCCAGGGCTGGGTCGACCTGATGGACGAGCTGGGCTGGGAGCCGCTGCGCAACCGCCATCTGCTGCTCGAGCGCGGAGGCGACACCCTCGTGGTCGCCGGCGTGGACGACGTCACCGCCGAGTCCTCGGGCCTGGCAGGCCACCGCGCCCACCTCGCCGGAGCCTTGAACGGCGCCGACCCCGACCTGCCCGTCCTGCTCCTGGCACACCAGCCCAAGTTCGTCGACCGAGCGGCAGCCGACGGCATCGACCTCCAACTCTCCGGCCACACCCACGGCGGCCAGATCTGGCCCTTCCACCACCTGGTCCGCGTCGACCAGCCCGCCCTCGCCGGCCTCAGCCGCCACGGCGCCCGGACCCTCCTCTACACCAGCCGCGGCACCGGCTTCTGGGGCCCGCCGTTCCGCGTCTTCGCCCCCAGCGAGATCACCCTGCTCGTGCTCCGCTCCCCGCACCTGCCCACCTCGCGGTAGCAGTGAGCGGGTCAACACTTCCCGTAACCCCAGGAGATCAGCCCACCGGCGGCGGGGTGGAAGGGGTGGGGCGGGTGTGTTGGGAGTCTCCGCGACGAAGGGCCCTGTCTCGACGGTCAGTGAACATCTCGTGCGTCGTGCGCATGCGCTCAAGCAACGGGCTTGATCCACGCGGGTGGAAGACAACGAGTTCGCCGGAGAGGACCCACTGCCGTAGGCATCGAGGAACGTCTTGAAGTCGCTGGGCAAAGCAGTGCCGATGTGCTGCTCGACTTCGTTCCGGTCGTTCGGGTTCAGTTGCCTGCGGGCGTGCTTGCCCAGCAGAGCCCGCCCCTTTCGACTCGCGGCGTCCCGTCGGCCGAGCCGGCCCGTCCGCTGGCGGCATGACATCGGCTGACCCAGTGAGTGAGGTGGATCGGTCCGGGTTGCCCTGTCTGGGGCGGGAGTTGAGCAGCGATCGGGTTCACATGGCCGATCACCATGTGAGCTTGACTCTGACGCCGCTGGAGACTCGAAGATCGCGCTGTAGACGACACACGCGGATTGTTATCGGAGGCGCAAGGCATGCGAGGCAAAGGCATCCACTACGACACCGGCACCTTCCCCAACGGCGATACTTCCCGCCCCGTCTTCGACGCCGACGTCGTCGCGCGGGACATGCGGGTGATCGCCGAAGATCTGCACTGCACCGCGATCCGCATCACGGGCGGCGACCCGGACCGGATCGAGACCACCGCGCGCCATGCGGCGGCGGCCGGGCTGGAGGTCTGGTTCTCGCCGTTCCCCTGCGAGATGACCGACGAACAGATGCTGCCGTACTTCGCCGACTGCGCCGAGCGAGCCGAACGCCTGCGCCGCGACGGCGCCGCCGTGGTCCTTGTCACCGGCTGCGAACTGAGCCTGTTCGCCCGCGGATACCTGCCCGGCGACACCTTCAACGAGCGCATTCCGGTCCTGGCCGGACCCGATCGCGAAGCCGCGCTCCGGCCCATCCCCGACAAGGTCAACGCCTTCCTCGGCGACGTCGTCCGCGCCGTCCGCCCCCTCTTCGCCGGCCCGGTCAGCTACGCCTCGTGCCCGCTGGACGGCGTGGACTGGAGCCCGTTCGACATCGTCGGCCTGGATGCCTTCCGGGGCCTGCGCAACGCCGCCACCTACCGCGACGACCTGCGCAAGGAGTTCACCCACGGCAAGCCGGTCGCCATCATGGAAGTCGGCTGCTGCACCTTCCACGGGGCGGGCGACTACGGCGGCTCGGGGTGGTACGTGGCCATGGAGCCGGACGGTGTCACCCCCAAGCCCGACCTGGTGCGCGACGAGAGCGAGCAGGTCCGCTATCTCGACGAGCTCATGCCCGTCTTCGAGGACGAAGGCGTCGACTCCGTCTTCTGGTTCAGCTTCGCCGGCTACAGCACCCCTCACCGACGGTCCGGACCGGACCCCGACCTCGCCTCCTACGGCATCGTCAAGGTCCTCGACGAGCACAGCGGCTACCCAGCGGACGCGCGTACGTACCCGGACATGCCCTGGGAACCCAAGGAGGCGTTCCACGCCCTGGCGAACCGCTACCAGGCCCTCAAGCAGCACAGCACGATGCCGGCCGGCTCGACGCCGCACACGAACCGGAGCACGCTGAGACGCTGAACGGTTCAGCTCGCGGGGGACGCCAAGGAAATGGATCTCGCTGGCCGGCACCATAGTGGGCAGTGCCATCGCCACAGCATCAGCCGGCCGCCGGACCATCGCCACTGGAGAAGGGAGCGCGGCGACCAGCACAGGGACACCCGGCGCTCCCTCCTCGTCTCCCTACCTGGCCGCCCTGGCAAAGACCCGGCGCACCTGTCGCGTCGCCGTGCGAGAGCCGGACCCAGATCCACACCAGCCCACGCGTGCCGTGTGGGAAACCTTCGAAGCATGCACAGCCCTGCGCTACGAAGTATCGATCTGCCTGCCTCGCTACATCGTCCGGCCAGCGACGATTCATTCCGCCGACGCCGCGTCGCCCGAGCCCGTACGACAAGACGAGCGGCACCCCGCGTCTGCGGTGCTGACTGACCGTCGACATGCTCCTCGCGGCAGGCCCGCGTCAGCCGATCTGTTCGGCCAGGGCGACGATGATGCCTGCGGGGCCGCGGAGGTTGCAGAGCCGGAAGACGTTCTCGTACTGCGCTACCTCGCCGAGAAGTTCGGCGCCGTGGGCGCGCAGGCGGGCGATGGTGTCGTCGATGTCGTCGACGGCGAACATGATGCGATGCAGGCCCAGCGTGTTGGGCGGAGGGTTCCGCGGCTCGGCGTCGGACACCGCGGGGGTGTGGTATTTGGTCAGCTCCAGCTTGCTGTGGCCGTCCGGGGTCCGCATCATCGCGATTTCGCTCCGGACGCCGTCGAGTCCGACGGTGCGGTCCGCATAGAGGCCTTCGATCTGCGCCTTGCCTTCCAACTCCATGCCGAGCTCGGTGAAGAAGGCGACAGCCGCGTCCAGATCGTCGACGACGATGGCGACGTTGTCCATCCGCTGAATGGTCATGCCTCTGAGCCTAACGACTCGATACGCGGGGAGCGCGGGGTCGGCCGTGACAGGCCGACGGGCCGCGCAGGTCGAGTGGATTGAGACGTCCAAGCCGCCTGACGCAGGTGCTCACCCCGGCAGCTCCGCATCAGCGTGCCCCTGGGCGCCGCGCTGCCCTGTCCGGGGCTCCCCACCACGCGTCGAGTCACGGATGGAACCGCCACCGGCCTTCAGAAATGACATCCACCTTGCCGTCCCTGACGCGAACGGCCGTCTCGTCGTCGATGAAGTAGATCGGGAAGTCCGCCCGCGCGGCGATGCGATCAGCCCAGGCGTCGTCCCGCTCGGGGAAATCCGGCGAGTACAGGTGGGGCTTGAGATACCAGTCGAAGAGGCCGAACGGCGGCTCCACGGTCGTCGCGCCGAGCACGTGGAGGTCCGGGGTGTCCCCGATGACGTCGGCGGAGTGTCCGGTGAGATTGCGGCTGAAGATCATTGATCCGGCGCTGACCCCCACATAGACCCGGCTCTCCAGCGCCTCCAGGAAGCCGTCGGCCAGGCCGTTGCCGGTGATGCTGCGCGCGAGGTGGTAGTGGCTGCCGCCCTCGACATAGATGACGTCGGCGTGGAGCAGCCGGTCGAGCACCATCTGCCGGGGCAGGCCGTTCAGCTCCAGGACGTCGAACTCCCGCCAGCCGAGGCCGTGCAGTCGGTTCATGTCCGCGACGAACCACCCGTGGTCCCCGGGCTCGGCGACTGACGCCGTGGGAACGAACACGACGTTCGCCGATCCGAACGGCTTTCCCAGCATGTCCCGCAGCGCATCCCGCAGCGTCTCGTTGCGCAGGCCACTCGCCGTCAACAGAAAGTTCATCGGGCGAGCCAAGCACGGCTGACGGGCGCGCGCAACGACCCAAGGATCCCACCAATACCGTCATGGCACGGCCACATCAGGAACAGGCGCCAAAGGGCTTCGTCTCCTCCCCGCCGGCTACGCGGGCCGCGAAGGGCCCGAACAGGACGCAGCAGGCCTTCCAGCGCGGCCTGGGCGGCCCTCGTACGTTGAGTGGAACGAGGAGGCGCCCACGGGCCGGTACGTGCAGTCACGCTGAAGAGATCGCGGTCGACGGCGAGGCAGAGCCCGTGGAGGGGCGTCCCGGATGCGGTCCTCGCGGCGGGCGCGGTGGCGGTGCCGCAGTTCCGGGGCTGTGATCGCCTGGCCTCGCTTTTCACGGTTCCTGTTCCGGGGTGCCCGTCGGCTCAGTCTCTTCGGCCTGGCCTTGCTGTCCAACCTCCGCCGACCCGACGCGCTGGCCGAACACCCCGAGTGGGACGCCGCGTTGAAAGGGATCGATCCGGAGCCGACGTCACGGTGGTCGTGGACGACGAGGAGGAGCCGGACGACTTGGGGGCGCCGCTCTGACCCTCGTCGGAGTCGAACAGGTCGGCGCGGAACAACAGGAGCACGGCGTCCACGCCGAGCAACAGCCCGAGGAGAGCGAGGAGGCCGCTGAAACAGCCTCCCGGGGTCTCGCTCTTCATGGCCGGACCGGGTACCGAGTCCACCCGGGCCACGGCGGCCGCTGTCACTCACAGGCGTCTCAGGGTGAAAGAGGTTTCGGAGGGGTCCACGACTGCCGAGAAGCGGGCCCCGACCTGGAAGCGCTCCTCGTAATCGCCCCTGTATGCCGCTTCGAAGGACGGGACGTCCGCGCCGCTGATCCGCAGAGTCCGCACGAAGCTGTCCGCCGAGCCGTCCGCGGGATCGATCCGTTCCGCAACGATGATCTCCGTCACCCCAGGCCGCCCCGACTGACGTAGTCGTGTGGTGTGCTCTTTCGCCTGAGGGGCGGCGGACCACATGAGGAAACCGAAAAGGCCAAGGAGCAGGGAGAAGAACGAGAAGGCCCAGTGGAGATCGCCGAAGACCGCCTGGACAGGCAGGTACAGGGCGGACACCCAGCACATCACACCGCCGACACGGTTCCCTGTCCGCGAGACGGCGCCGCCTCTGGTCGCCAGTCGGGCTGTCCCGGCATCACTGAGACTGGACAACCTCTACTTCGTTCGCGTTGAAACGCCGACGCCTGGAAGGCCAAGCGGCCGGCCGGGAACAGCCGACCCGGCCCGCACGGTTGCATCGACCGAGGGACCGGCGCCGCACGGGCGGGGAACACGGAGGCCGCAGGTCGTCCGCCCCACCAGGATCCGGGCCCCGGGATCGTGGTACGCCTGCCGCGCATTCGGACCAAGACGTATTTCTGCAGGAGGACTGTTTCATGACTGACCGGCCCTTGACGCTCATGGCAGTACACGCCCACCCCGACGACGAGGCCACCGGAACCGGAGGGGTCCTCGCGCGGTACGCGGCGGAAGGCATCCGCACGGTGCTCGTCACATGTACCGACGGCGGTTGCGGTGACGGACCGGGGGGTGTCAAGCCGGGCGATCCCGGGCACGATCCGGCGGCGGTCACCCTGATGCGCCGTCAAGAACTTGAGGCGAGCTGTGACGTCCTGAAGGTCAGCGATCTGGAGATGCTGGACTATGCCGACTCCGGGATGATGGGCTGGCCGAGCAACGACGCCCCCGGATCCTTCTGGCAGACCCCCGTGCACGAAGGCGCGGCCCGCCTCGCGGAACTCATGCGGCACTACCGACCTGATGTGGTCGTCACCTACGACGAGAACGGCTTCTACGGCCACCCCGACCACATCCAGGCCCACCGCATCACGATGGCGGCGCTGGAGATGACCGCGCTGACACCGAAGGTGTACTGGACCACCATGCCCCGCTCGGCGATGCAGCGGTTCGGCGAGATCATGCGCGAGTTCGGCGAGGACATGCCGGAGCCGGATCCTGCCGAGGCCGCCGCGATGGCGAAGATCGGCCTCCCCGACAATGAGATCACCACGTGGGTGGACACCACCGCGTTCAGCGGTCAGAAGTTCGACGCGTTGGCCGCGCACGCCAGTCAGGGCGAGAACATCTTCTTCCTCAAGATGGGCGAGGAGAGGTTCGGCGAGTTGATGGGCGTGGAGACCTTCGTACGTGTCCAGGACGCCACCGGCGCAGCCGTACCCGAGAACGATCTCTTCGCCGGACTGCGCTGATCCGCCCGTCCGACCGGCCGGGAAAGCGCATCGACCGCACGGAGCGATCCCGCGCGTCACACACCCGGAAGCTTGTCCGCGCGAGTCCCGCTCCGGCAGCCCGCGTCCAGTCCCCGCACAGGTGGGAGAACTGCGGGCTGCCGGCTCGCAAGGTGCGCGACAGCCCAGGTCACTAGCGCGGCGGTCTGCTCCGATCAAGACAGACCGCCGAGCAAGCGGCACGAAGCCGAGGCTCCGAGGTCCGACACGCCGTGAGGCAACGGAAGAAGCAGCAGGTCACGGGGGCGGTCTCCGACGCCAACCGCAAGACCCTGCAACCTCTTGGCCGCAGCTGCGTGTCATTTTCCCGTCGCGATTGCATCTGATGGCATTCATAGCCCCGCCCACCCCGTCATGTCGGCGAGGTGGCAGGCGCTCTCGACGGCTGTCTCGCAGTAGTGCTCCATTCCGGGTACGACTCTCGAGGACGGCTTCATGCCCCGGTCAACGATGTGGTGGCACGCCGCATGAGCGGTGGGAGCCTTCGCCCCCGAGTTCGCCGGGCACCTGAACCTCGGCTACACCACCTGGGAGCGGCCGCGTGCGGCGGTGAGCTGTCGGGCGTCGGCCTGGACCGGGGCGCGCGACTCCCCGCGATGCGCCGCCTACGGAACGCGCGCTCCGTCCTAGCAATGTTCTCTCGGCACGTCGGTTGCGCAGAACTGCTTTCCCACGGGACGGTTCCCTCTAGCCTCGGACCATGGATTGGTTCTTGGCGGCGGTGGTTGGAGCGGCCGGCGGCGCCTCCATGGAGGCCGTCGATATCATCAAGGCCATCAAGTGGCACCGTCAGATGCCGTGGAACGTTCAGTCGGACACGATCGATCCGCCCCAGCGCAGAGCTGACGTACGGCCCGGCGAGGAGTGCCTGCCCGCACCCGGCTGGAAGGCGTACTGGTTCGCCGGGGTGCTGCGGCTGTTCGTCAGCGGATCCCTGACCGGTGTCGTGGCAGCCAGCTATCCGCAGAGCACGAATCCGTTGGTGGCCTTTCTGATCGGGCTGGGCGCACTGTCCGCTGTCCAGCAGGTGACCACGCTGGTGCCACTGATGGTCAAGAACGCAGGTCGCGCTGCTCTGGGCGGCGTGGTGGAGGAGGCGCAGCAACAAGCGCAGGCCCTCCAACAGAACGGGCAGCCGACTGGTCCTGGGCAGTCGAATGGTGCTCTGGCGGGGCCCGGAACGGCTAGTCCTTCGTCGGGGAATCCACAGCCGCACACGGGCGTTGCCGCACAACCGGACCCGACGGGCGGAGGAGGTGCGGCGTGACGATTCCTGCCGAGTCCTTCGCGGGCCGTGTCCTGGCCGTGCTCTCGCGTCGTTCTCCTGGCCTCCGACCTCCCAGGAAACCTTCTGGCCTGCTGGAGACTCCTCAGACCGCTCCGCCCCAGGACGACATGACGGTCCTGAGTCTGGCCGATGTGACGACTCGCTGGAAGTCCGTGTCTCCACAGGAGCGGCTCCGACGTCGCAAAGGCCTTGTGGAAGTCGCAGAACTTCTGGAGGCCGCTGCCGCATACGACGCCCTCGACCGCGCCCCCGCTCTCACTCTCGCCGTCCACCGCGCCCTCGGCCTGGCCGTCGATCTCGCCGTCGATCTCGACCTCGATCCCGCCCGCGACCTCGCCCACGCCCTCAACCTTGCGCACACCCTTGAACGCGCTCTCGCCGTCGATCTCGACCGTGCTCTCGACCGCGCTTTCGCCCTCGCTCTCGCCCGCGACCTCGCCCACGATCTCGATCTCGCCCTCGCCCTCGCTCTCGATCTCGCCCGTGTCCTCACCCTCGCTCTCACCCTCACCCATGACCTCGACGTCATCGAAGCTCGTGACAATCTGATGGACGCGGCAAGCAACTTCGCCGGCACCGACCTCACCACCGTGAGCCTTGCTGCGATCGACCTCGCGGGGATCAGCTGGGACAACGGCACACGGTGGCCCACCCCTGAGTGGGCGGCTCGCATGCGCAGCGCATCTGTGGAAGACCCTCCTGGATCCGGGGTCTTCATCGTCCTTCCCGAAGAGGGTCGCGACTTTGCCGATCGCGGTTCCCTGGCACCAGTCTCATGAGCCGGCACACCTGGCGGAGGCCGGCCCGTCCGAGACGGCGCGGGCGGCGGCCAGACACGGCGCGCTGGACGCGCGCACCGCTGTGGGCGAAGCCCTTGATCTCGCCCGGGCCGCGCACAACGCCTTCCTCGGCACCGCCCCGTTCGTACGGGCCTGTGACCCCTCTGCTGGTGGCTCTGGGGCCGGTCGCGGGGTGGTGAGAGCGGCTGTCCGGCCGGCCGCAGCGGGTCGAGGCGGCGGTGAGGGCGGAGCCGTCCCGCCGGCGGGCACTCTGATGCGACTGGGGACGGCACGGCAGCTGCTGGCCGACCGGTTCACCGACCGGGTGGCGGAGACCGACGGCAAGGCCTTCGTCGACCGCCCGTACCCGTGGCTGATCCGAGTGGGACTGGTGCAGCGTCAGGAGTGCTCGGATCCGCGGTGCGACGACGGGATCCGGCTGGACACCGGCGGCGAGTGCCGGACTTGCGGCAATGTGGTCCAGATCCGGCGTGCCCGGCGAGCGGAGATCGCGGCGGAGGTCGACCGGGGGCTGCCCGGCCTGACCGACTGCGAGCGCCGCCAGGCCCTCGAGGAACGGCTGCACGAGCAGGCGGCCATCGAGGCGGAGACTTTGTGCGGCGGCGTGGCATGCTCTGCGGGATGCGGCCTGTGTGGCTGCCCGGGAGCGGGCGGAGCGCGAGCGCCAGACCGCGGGCCGCACCCGCGCCACCATCCTGGAACAGCTCACCCGACTACGCACCACCACCGACCTCGCCCGCCAACTCGCCCTGGCAAAGTCCTCCGTGTCCGAACACACCAAGGCCCTCCGCGCCGCCCACTCACCACCGCCCACCGCGACGGCAAGACCGTCTGGCACTCCTGCACCCCATGTGCGGTCAGGCGCCGGTGGCGCCGTCATTGCGACGGTCAGCCGAAGAGGATCTGCCGCAGTATCCGGGTGAGGTGTTCGGCGAGTTGGTCGGGCGGCATCGAGGCGAGGGGTTCGGTCCGCGCGATGTACCGGCTGAACGCCACCCCGATCATCTGCGCCCCTACCAGCGCCACGCGCGCGTCCAGGTCGTCGTCGGGCGTCGTGGGTGCACCGGTTGCACCGGGTGCGAGGACGGACCGGTATACGGCGGCGCTGTGCTCCTGCATCGCGACCAGGAGGTGGGCGGCGGCGCGTTCGTCGGATGCGGCACTGCGCATGAGGATGATCAGCGGGTCGTTGACGGCGTCGGTCTCCAATCGCCGTACGAAAGCGTGGGCGATCCGGTCGGGCAGCGTCTTCGGGTCGCCGGCCGCGACGCGTTCGAGGTCGCGATTGCCCGGCACCGCCGCGAGGAAGAGCCTTTCCTTGGACGCGAAGTGACGCGTGATCAGGCCATGCGTGACACCGGCCCGGCGCGCGATCTCACGCAACGTCGTACGAGCGTAGCCGCGCTCGGCGAAGGTGTGGCGGGCCGCCTCGATGATGGCCGCCCGGTGTCCCTCGGGATCCCGACGGCGCCTGCGCGGCGGCTCGTCAGCCGGCTCTGCGTCGTTCACGGCACCTCCTTCATGTGATCACCCTACGGCCCGGCAGCGCGGTGCCGACCGCCGCTGCTACGTTAGTATCCATGTGGATATTAACTAGCGATGGAGCCTGTAGTGAGCGTTGATACGCCCGAAGGCGCGGCGGTCGTCGAGACCCGGCTCCTGCACAAGATGCACAGGGCTGCGACGTCCCTGCTGACGGAAGCCGCGCAGAGCAGTGCCGCCCCCGCTGCCGCGCTGGAGGAGTTGCGTGACTTCCTCGTCGCGGCGCCGAGGCACTGGCACGAGAGCGAAGACGATGTGCTCTGGCCGCAGTTCCTGTGCGGGACGTCGACGATCGGGCGGTACTGATCGCCTCGGCCCCGCCTGTCGGCGCACACCTCAACATCGGCTTCTTCGAGCAGGTCGGCACCCCCGCCGAACTCGCGGCCGTCACGGCGAACTTGCCGCATGCCGCCCTCCACCTCGCCCTGGCCATGCGCGAGCAGGCCCGAGCCACTCTCAGCAGCCTGAAGGCCACCGAGCACCGAAGGACGGTCACTGCATGACCAGCACACTCATCATCGGCGGCAGCGGCGGGCTGGGCAGCGTCATCGCCGAGCACTTTGCGAGCCGCGGCGACGACGTCATCGTCACCAGCAGGGACAAGGCACGAGCCGAGACCGTAGCCGCGCGGATCGGCGGCCGCACCCGAGGGCTGGCCCTCGACCTCGCCCGACCCGAGACGATCAGCGCCTCGCTTGCGGACATGACCCAAGTCGACCACCTCGTGATCACCGCGGTCGGCCAAGCGGCCAACACCTTGGCGCAGTTCAGCATCACGGACGCCGTCTCCGCCGTGACCATGAAACTCGTCGGCTACGCGGAAACCGTCCGCGTGCTGCACGACCGGTTCACCCCGGATGCCTCCGTCGTCCTGTTCGGCGGACTCGCCAAGGAGCGCCCCTACCCCGGCTCGACCATCGTCTCCACGTTCAACGCCGGCATCACCGGCCTGGTCAGGACGCTCGCGGTGGAAATCGCCCCGCACCGCGTCAACGCCCTGCACCCAGGCCTGATCGGCGACAGCCCCAAATGGCGCGACGTCCCCAACCCACCCCACTCCGCCCAGACACCGATCGGACGGCTGGTCAGCATGGCCGAAATCGCCGACGCCACCGACTTCCTGCTCCGCAACACCGGCATCAACGCCCACGACCTCCACATCGACGGCGGCCTCCTCGCCACCTGACCTCACCACACGACAGCCACCGTCCGGCCGTCATGTGGTGGCACACGTCCAGGTCCAGTCGGCCAAGGCGTTCTCGTCGAAGCCTTCGGCGGCCTTGGCCTGGGCGGAGTGGTCCTGCAGGACCGGGGCGACCATACGGATGCCCTGTTCCGGGGCGGTGGTGATCAGGTCGGCGGAGGGGTAGCCGGAGTCGAGGCACCGGTGCCGCCAGTCCGACGCCACGCGCGAGGCCGCCCTGCGCCGGGCCCGGCAGGAACGCCCGCGCCGCACCGAGGTGCCGGCGGTTGGTCAGCAGGCCGAGACCTAGGCGTCGTCCAGGCCTTCCCCAACCCCGCAGCCCTCGACCGGCTCGCCGCCGCGGTCCTGGCCGAATTCCATGACGAATGGCAGGTCTTCGACCACCGCCACCTCTCCGAAGCCTCCATGGCCGAACTCCTCATCGTCGAACCGAACGAGGACGACCACCAGCTTCCACCACAGCCGAAACCGAATCAGCTCGGCCAGTGACTACACCACCCGGCAATACACCATCGGGATTGCCGGCACGGCGTTTTCGTGAACATCCGGCGAGGGCTTGCTGCGCAGTGGCAGAGTGTCGTTGGTGACGGCTGAGCAAGTGGGAATGAATTGCCAGGAGCAACCAGCGGGGACACAGCCAGCAGTGTGGTGGCTGGAGCCCACAGAGCGGGAATGCGTCTGGGGATTGTTCGGAATTCCTAGGCCGTGAGCACTCCACCGGTTCCCGCGCTATCAGCGCCTCCGTGGCCGTACTGCGCTCAGGGTGCAAATCCGACCACCGACCCCATCGGCTGCACCGGCATCCACGTCCCGGGCCACACCGTGTGTCTCGCCCACCTGGGCGACGCCGACCGCGACGCCTACCTCGCCGGCTTGGCCCCCGGCGCCGACGTCGACCACCGAGGCACCCGCTTCAACGCGCGTCTTTTCAACGCCCTCCGCCGAGCCCTCCGGGACCCCGCCTCCAGAAGAATCCAATTCGGCACCGCCCGGTTCCAGGATGCGCGGTTCTCCGGACCCGCCCGATTTGGCGAGGCGAAGTTCTCCGGACCCGCCCGGTTCGATAGGGCGCAGTTCGCTGCCGAGGCCCGGTTCGACAAAGCAGAGTTCGCTGCCGAAGCCCGGTTCGACAAAGCACAGTTCACCCGTCCCGCCTGGTTCGCCGAGGCGCAGTTCTCCAGCACCGCCCAATTCGTCGAGGCACAGTTCTCCAGCGATGCCAGGTACGACAGGGTGCAGTTCTCCACCAACGTCTGGTTCAGCTTGGCGCAGTTCTCGGCCGGCGCCCGGTTCGGCGAGGCCCAGTTCTCCGGCGAGGCCGGATTCGACAAGGCGCGCTTCTCCGCCGACGCCTGGTTCAGGGGGGCACGCTTCTCCGGCACCGCCTGGTTCAGGGAGGTGCAGTTCGCTGGCACCGCCTGGTTCAGGGGGGCGCAGTTCTCCGGCGACGCCCAGTTCAGCTTGGCCCAATTCTCCGGAGACGCCCGGTTCGAAGCCCAGTTCTCCGGCGTCGCCGGATTCGACAGGGCGCAGTTCTCCGGCGACACCCGGTTCGACAGAGCGCAGTTCTCGAGCGCCACTTGGTTTGGCTTGGCACAGTTTTCGGCCGACGTCCGGTTCGTGGATGCGCAGTTCTCCGACGACACCCAGTTCAGCCAGGCTCTGTTCTCCGGCAATGTCCGGTTCGACAGTGCACAGTTCTCCCACACCGCTTGGTTCATCCATGCGCAATTCGACGGCCACGCCGGATTCACCGGGGCACAGTTCGCCGGCGACACGGACTTCGGCGCGGCGCAGTTCAGCGAGGCACAGTTCTCCCACGGCGCCGGATTCGGCGGGGCGCAGTTCTCCGGAAACGCCCACTTCAACAGGGCACAGTTCTCCGCCGACGTCCGGTTCAGCAGTGCACACTTCTCCCGCACCGCCTGGTTCATGGAGGCGCAGTTCTCCAGCACTGCTGAGTTCCACCTAACGCGGTTCTCCGGTCCCGCTCGGTTCCAGCGGGCGCAGTTCTCCGGTACCGCCCGGTTCGACGAGGCGCGGTTCTCCGGCGACGCCCAGTTCAATCAAGCGCGGTTTGCGGTGCCGTCGTGGTTCGGGCCAATGGTGGGTGCGGGGTTGGTTGATCTATCCGGTGCGGTGTTCGAGACGCCTGTGACGCTGGAGATCGCGGCGCGTACCGTGCGCTGTGAGAGGACCCGGTGGGAGTCGACGGCGACCGTGCGCCTGCGCTACGCCACCACGGACCTCGATCACGCGGTGCTGTCCTTTCCCGTGGCGGTCACCACCCATCCGGGCCCCTTCACCACCACGGCCAACGGGGCGCTGGACGAAAGCCTGCTTGCAGACTCTGACAGCAGGGTGCGGGTGGTCTCGGTACGCGGAGTGGATGCCGTGCACCTGGTCCTGGCCGACATCGACCTGAGCGACTGTCTGTTCTCTGGTGCCTTTCATCTTGACCAACTCCGCCTCGCAGGCAAATGCACCTTCGCCCCCACCCCAACCGGCCTCCACCACCGCCGCTCCGTATGGCCGTACTGGTGGACCCGTCGGCGTACCTTGGCCGAGGAACACCACTGGCGCGCACTGGCAGCCGGTCCACCCGCCACTCCTTCTGAGGAACGTTCACCCCGCGATTGGCGCAGGGGACAGCACCATCCCAATCGCCGCCTGACACCGGCCCCTGAGGAAGTGGCCACGCTTTACCGGCAGCTGCGCAAGGCCTACGAAGACGGCAAGAACGAACCCGGTGCTGCGGACTTCTACTACGGCGAGATGGAAATGCGCCGCCACGACCGCACCGGCACCCCGTCAAGCGAGCGAGGCCTGCTGTGGGCGTACTGGCTGCTCTCCGGCTACGGGCTACGCGCCTCACGCGCTATGGGTTGGCTGCTGGTCGCCGTGGCGGCCACCATCCTGCTCATGTTGGGGCTCGGCCTGCCCGATTCTTCTCCCCGGCAGATAGCCACCGGTACCGTCCCGGCCGGCGGCGGGCGAGTGGCTTTGACCGTGGACAAGCAAGACCCCCAGCTGACACTGCCCGCCGACGACCGGTTCACCGCAGAACGCTTCGACCAGTCACTGCAAGTGGTGCTGAACTCGGTCGTATTCCGTTCCAGCGGCCAAGACCTCACCACCTGGGGCACCTACACGGAGATGGGCAGTCGCTTCACCGAACCCGTCCTGCTCGCGCTGGCCATCCTCGCCATGCGCAGCCGCATCAAACGATGATGCCTACAACCGCCCCCGCCCATTCGGTCAGCAGACCGAATGCCGTACAGGTGTCTCCTGTGTGCCGCGCTCCCAGAGAGCACTGATCACGCAGCCTTGACAGCGGCCGCAGGCCGTGGGGGCGCGGCGTTGGGCGGACAGGTCGGCGGGTGAGCCGACGGGTCATGAGCGTGACGGCCGCGAGTGGGACACTCGCGGCCGAAACGACCCTCGCTCACTTCGCTGGCCTGGGAGTTCACGAAACTGCGGGCAGAGCCGGTCAAGGTCTGGCACCGGCTCGGTGACGGCCACCCCGACATCGCCACCGCCGGGCGGGCCGTGATCGCCCGCCACCGCCGGGCGCAGGCCCGGTGTCGCCTGCCGGGGCATGGACGCCAGTCCCAACTCCTCACACACCTCGGTCGTCATCGAGAGCGTGTCAGGTGCCCCGGCCGCCATGACGCGCCGGTGAAGGCGGACAGTATCCAGGGTTGCAGGTTCGCGTTTCTGCTGGCCTCCATCGGTGGCCTGACCTTGGACCTTAGGTTCGTCTCACTCGTGGACCAGTCAGACTCTGCCTCATGATCCTGGCCCTTGAGCTGAGCAGGCGTTGTCAGCCGCTCTGCCGTGGCGCCCCCCGCGCGGCACGGCAGCGATCGTCCGACATCAGCCATGCCTCCGCGTCCCGCCGGATCCGCGCCGCGTCGAAGTTCTCGTACTCCAGGATCACCGACCTGGTCGTGCCTCGCTCGCGGTACTCGTCCATGATCGCAACATGCTCCGGCAGGCGTACGAACTCCGCCAGGGCCCGCCGCCCGGTCCACACCGAGACCGCTCCGCAGCGCCGGGCCGAGGGCATGACCCACAGCCACATGCCGACCGCCCCGTCGAGATGCGGCCAGCGGCGCCGCAGCGCGAAGCCTCGACGCGCGATGCCGGGGAGGGCGCGGTATACGTCGCTGGTGAAGTCGGTGACGCTGACGATCAGCGGCCCGCTCCGGCGACCGCGCACGCCGCTGTCGACGCCATTCACCGCGGCGCGGTCGCCAAGGGAGTCCCCGGCCGTGCCCTGGCACCAGCGGCTCCTCAGCATGGCGCCGGCGTCCAGGACGGGTCGCGGCCGAGCAGGGCGAGCAACCGGTCGCCCGGCGGGGCGTCGTCGGGGACGGCGGTCCGTGGGCGGAACGCAGCACCGGGCCCGCGGCCCTCGTCCGGGACCAGGGCGGCGACGCGCAGGGCGGCGGCGGTGAGTTCGGCGGCGGGCTCCCACGGGGCGCCGATCGTCACCGCGACGTCCCAAGCGTGCGCCACGTAGTCGAGCAGGTGGAAGCCGATCGCGATCCGCCCGGGGACAGCGAAGCCCTCCCCCACCTCCGGCAGCGCGAACCGCCGCTCCAGCACTTCGTCGTCCGCGAACGCCGCGGTGACCTCGCCCGCCGACGCCTCGTACGCTCCGGCCGGGTCGTCGCCGAGGTCGCCGTCGCGCCATACGGCCCACGGCTCACCCGCGCCGCGGGCGGAGGCGGCGAACCCCTCGTTCTGGCTGACCAGATGGCGAAGCAGGCCGTACAGGGTCCAGTCCGCGCACGGTGTCGCCAACCTCAAGTGGTCGGTCTTCACCCGGGAGACCACCTCCCCGGTCAGCAACAGCGCCTGGCTGTCCAGTCGTCGTATGTCCATGGCCGGAGCGTAAAACCGCACTTCGGTCCAACTCCAGAGCCAATAAGCTGCTGATCGATTGAGCCAATTGCCGGGCCGAAGCCGACAACAGCCGAGCCGGAAACGGAAAACCGAGATGGACGTGCACGTCAGGCTCGACGGTCAGCGCGACCTGTCCGGCCAGATCTACCGCCAGCTGCGCACCGCGATCCACGACGGGCTGTTACGGCCCGGCGATCCGCTGCCCCCGACCCGGGAGTTGAGCCGCCGACTCGCGGTGGCCCGCAACACCGTCGGCGTCGCCTACGAACGGCTCGTCGCCGAGGGCTACGCGGACAGCAGGGTCGGCTCCGGGACCTATGTGCGTACGACGGGCCTGCCCACGGGCGAGGCCGCGCCCGCCACCGACACCACCGGCCCGGGACTGCGCCCCCGCGCCCTGTGGGCGCGCTTGTCCCCATGGGCGGCCCCGGAGACCACGGGACCGACCACGGCGGACCACGACTTCCGGGTCGGTCTGCCGGACGCCCGGCTCTTCCCGTACGAGGCCTGGCGTCCCCTGATCGCCCGGGAACTGCGCCTCTCGGCGGCCGGGGCGGTCGGATACGGCGATCCGGCCGGCCACGCCGGGCTCCGGGCCGCACTTGCCCGGCACATCGGACTCTCCCGCGGCGTGCGGACCGGCCCGGACGACGTGCTGGTGACCACCAGCACGCAGCAGGCCCTGGACCTCATCGGGCGGGTGCTGCTCGAACCGGGCGACCGGGTGGCCGTCGAAGAGCCCGGTTACCCACCGGCCCGGCTGCCGTTCCTGGCGCAGGGCGCCGAAGTCACGGGCGTACCGGTGGACGCCGAGGGCCTGCTGGTGGACGCCATCCCGCCGAACACCCGCGCCGTGTACGTCACCCCCGCCCACCAGTTCCCGCTCGGCATGCCGATGTCGCTGCGGCGCAGAACGGCGCTGCTGCGGTGGGCTCGGCGGCACGGTGCGGCGGTGATCGAG
The DNA here is from genome assembly GCF_040635845.1 of Streptomyces sp. NPDC006872. Lineage (NCBI taxonomy): Bacteria > Bacillati > Actinomycetota > Actinomycetes > Kitasatosporales > Streptomycetaceae > Streptomyces > Streptomyces sp. NPDC006872. The sequence continues at coordinate 388,144 of NZ_JBEYIL010000010.1, read as the reverse complement.
GACGACTACGACAGCGAATTCCGGTTCGGCGGGCGGCCGGTCGAGACGCTGAAGAGTCTGGACCGGGACGGACACGTCATCTATGTGGGGTCGTTCTCCAAGGTGATGCTGCCCTCCCTGCGCGTCGGCTTCCTGGTGGCGCCCGCCCCGCTGCGCACAGCACTGCGCACCGCCAAGTACACCGCAGACTGGCACACGGCGGTCCCCACGCAGGCGGCGCTCGCCCGCTTCGTCGACGACGGGTTGCTCGCCCGGCACATCCGCCGGATGCAGCACACCTACGCGACCCGGCACCTGGCCATCGCCCGCGTGCTCACCGACCACTTCGCGGACCTGGCCGAGCTGGTGCCGTCCGCCGCGGGCCTGCACGTGACCGCATTCACCCGAGGCCACCTCGCCGACCCCGACGCCCTCGCGGACCGAGCCAGCCGGGCCAGGTCATCCGGCGTGGCGGTCTACACGCTGGCGGAGGTCGCCGCGAATCGCTCCGCGCGCCCAGGCTTCGTCTTCGGGTACGGCTCGATCAGCGCCCCGCACATCGAGCCGGGCCTGCATCGCGTACTCGGCCGGCCCGAGGACCACTGAACGCGGTAGGAAGCGCCCGTACACGGCTCGCCCAATTCAGCACCAGCACGACGATCTCCTGTCCGAAGCAGGTCCGCAAGGTGATCCGGGGGAAGCGGTCCGAGCCTCAGACGTGGAGCTCCTGAGGGAAGCCGGTCCAGCGGAGCTCGGCGGGGAGGTGGCCGGTGTCGTTGAAGAGGAGCACCGCCGGGGGGCGACCGGGCGCGTAGCGGATGACAGTCAGTGCCGCGTTGGCGTGGTTGATGCCCATCCAGCGCCACTTGGGGGCGTCGAGGGCGGCTCGGACGAGCCAGCCGACAAGAAAGTTGTGGGTGATGACGAGTTCGTGGCAGGGCTCGTCGCCGACGACGGGTCCGGTGAACTCCGCGAGCGCCGCTGCCGCGAGCCCGGGCCCCTGCTCGCGTTCCTCGGCCGGAAACTGGCCCAGGAACCCGAGCATGGCGTCGGCCGTCTCCGGCGGCAGCTCCTCTCGCGGCGGCAGGTACGGAATGTAGTCGCCGGCCGCGTCGGATCGCCGCAGGGGGATGCCGTCGAGCCGTTCGCCGACCAGCCGGGCAGTCTCTTCGGCGCGGGCCAACGGTCCGTGATGGATCGCCGTCAGCGGAACCCCACGGAGCCGTTCCCCGAGCAGGGCGGCCTGGTGGCGGCCTGCGTCCGTCAGCCGACTCTCGTCCGACGACGCCTCGCCGTGCCGGGTGAGGTAGAGGTAGCGGGCGGCTGTGCCGGTCATGGGCAGGTCCTCCATGGGAGTCGATCTTGCTGGCTCCTGGAGGACGGCGACCGGCGCGGACCGGTTCCACGAAGGGCTGGGATCTGCCTTCAGGCGGATCGGCGCGTCGCGCGCCCCAAAACTCGGAGGGCAGGTCCTTGACGGGCCTGTCAGCCGTCGGCCGGCGCTGGTTGCCTCGGCCGGCTGGAGGTGGCGCCTCCCGGGCGAGGCGTCAGGTCATGAGGGAGGTGGCAGCCCAGGTGATCAGGGTCTCGGAGCGCTGGATGAGACGTCCGTAGTCCCTTGCGTGGCCGCATGCGTGCATCATCCGCGCAAGTCTGCGTTCGACAACCCACCGGCGGGGCGGTACGACGAAGCGGAAGGTGTCCGGACGCCCGAAAATCGCCCGGCCGAAACGCGCCCTTGGAATCGATCATCCAGGGAACCGGAACGCGCTCTACCGGCGGACCGCCGAGATCAGTCCGCCGGGCCGGTCCTCGCGCTGCGGCGGAGTGCTGATCGGGCGGCCGTAGGCGGCAGCGCGCTCGCGCAGGGTGTGGCTGTCGGCCTCCCAGCCGTGCCCGGCCAGCCAGCCCACCGGGTCGTCGGGCATCTCCGAGACCCACATGGACGCCGCCGATCCCGGCGCGGCGTCCGCGCCGAAGCGCTCGATCACGCCGCGCGAGCCCAACGTCAGCCCCATCCGACTGCCTGCCGCCGACTGCGCGCTGATCCGGGCCAGCAGCAGCTCCACCGCATCCTCGGGCAGATAGATCAGCAGCCCTTCGGCGATCCACGCGGTCGACACGGCCGGGTCGTGCCCTGCGGCGGCCAGCGCGCCTGGCCAGTCCTCACGCAGATCCACCGCGACGGTGATCCGCTCGCAGCGTGCGACGGCCCGTTCCTGGCGCAGCACCGAAGCCTTGAAGTCCAGTGGCGCGGCGGTGTCGACCTCGAACAGCCGGGTGCCCTCGGGCCAGTCCATCCGGAAGGCCCGACTGTCCATGCCGGCGCCGAGCAGCACGATCTGCCGGACCCCGGACGCGGAGGCCTGCTGCAACAGGTCGTCGAGGAACTTCGTCCTGATGACGATGGAGAACGACACGGCCAGCCGACGGCGTCGTGCGGCCTCGTCATCGGGCAGCGGCGGCGAGGAGGGCCACAGGCCGCCGGCGGTGGCGAAGGCCTGTGCCAGTGGGTCGCGGAACAGCGCGTTCTCCCGCTCGGTCTCCAGCGCCCGCACCCTGGCCACCCCCACCGCCGTGGCCCACACTCCCGACGGCTGCACCCACTCCTGCTCATCAGTCACCGCGCCAGCCTAGAAGGTCGATTCCAAGGGGCTGATGAGGGGAGCCGACTTCATGCGCGGCCAGCCGGTCATGCGCGCGCTGACCGCCTACGACCACTAGAACCACCATTAGGCGAAGATCAACAGTCACCCTGAGCACGCGACCACACGAAGTGCACCAGAGCCTGAAGACGGAGAGCAGGTGTCGGCGCGTTCCGGCATCAGCTCTTGATCGAGATGCCGGCAGATGTCGGCGAGAGCCGAGGGCATCCGCAGACCGCATGGGATCGTCGGGAGCCGACGGCGTAGGGCAGCCGGGCGAGGGCGGCTGGTGCAACTCGGCTAGCGTGGGCGCATGGTGCATCTCAAGCAGCCGCAGTTGTCCGGGCTCGGGCGGAACCCGGCTGCCCCAGCGGGGGTCCTGATGCGCCTGGCCGCGCACGATGCGGGCCGTCACGGGCTGTTGATGCGCAAGGGGCAGTTGCCGGACTCGGTCGCCGAGGCCCTGCTGACCCACGGCGGCAGCGATTCGGCGGCGCAATTGCACGGGCGCCGGGTCTCCCCGGCGATGCGCAGCCGGATCGCCGGACATCCCGACCCCGCGATCCGCGACGCGCGTGCGGACCTCGTTCGCACCTTGGTGGAGTGCGGGTCCGGGCTGGGCATCGAATCCCTGGTCGAGGCATACGGCCGACCGCCGGCGGAACTCGCAGCCGACCCCGACCCCAGGGTGCGCGCGGCGATCGCGCAGGACTGGCACGACCGGCCTGCCGCCGTGCAGTCGGCGCTGCTCACCGATCCGGATCCCGAGGTGCGGGCCGCAGCAACGCGAGCCGAACACCCGGGCGTCCCGCCGGAACTCCGCGAGCGCTGCCTCGCCGATCCGGCCGTCCGCTCCAACCTCGCGCGCCATCTCCCACTGACGCCCGCGCAGTTCGAGCGGCTGCTGGCGGCATGGGACAAGTCGGTGCTGCGCGCCGTGGCCGGCAACCCGTGCCTGACCGCCGGCATGGTGGCCCGCTTGCAGGACAGCGAGGACCCGTCCGTGCGCGTCGCGGTGGCCTACAGCCGCCACGTCCCACCCGAGATCCGGGACCGCCTGCTCTCGCTGGTGGAGGCCGAGGAGGCGACCGGCAGCATCGACGCCAAGGTCGCCCTCCGCTGGTCGTCCTACCGGCCCGACTGGCTGCGGGAAGCGCCGCTCGCCGAGCGGCTGACCTACCTGGACTGCCCGCACGCGGTGTTCCGGCGAAGCCTGGCAGAGAGCACGGACCTTCCCGACGAGGCATGGCAGCGACTGGACGAAGACCCCGACGTCTCGGTCCGCTACGCCGCCGCCCTCCGATCTGACGTTCCGTCAGAGACTCTGCTGCGACTGGTCCGGGCCCACGGTGATCCCTCCGCCTTCCGGCCCTTGCTGGTGGAGCACCCCAACTTCCCGCGCCCGGAACTGCGCGGCTTGGTGGACGAGCCGGACCCGAGGGTGCGCCTCCTCGCCCTGGAGGACCCCGAGTTGCCCGTCGCGGAGCTGCGCCGGTTGGGGGCCTGCGAGGAGTCGATCCTGCGCGCGGGAGTGGCCAGGCATCCCAACGTCGGCGCGGACCTCCTGGAACGACTGCTGGCCGACCCGGATCCCAAGGTCGCCGACCACGCTGCGGCCAACCCCGTGCTGCCACGGGCGTCGATGGACCGCATCATCGCCCAGGCCGGCCTCTGAACGCGGCGGGCTCCGGCAACACCGGATCTCCGAGGGCCACGCCGAAGAGCCCGCCCCCCGGCCGATTGGACAGCGTTGACAGCTGGATGGTCTGAATTGCCTCGAGCACAGTCGTATCGATGACCGTGAGGCTCTGCGACAGCCGGTTTGCGACGTAGAGCCGCGTGCCGGATGGATTCAGCGCAGTGTCGACGGGATTGCGACCCACTTCGATGGTCGCAACGGTGCCCAAGGTCCGCGTGTCGATCGCGGATACCGTCGCATCGTTGTTGCAGACGTACACGCGATCACCGGACGGTCTCGTCACCAGAGACCTCGGTCGCCCACCGGTCCGGACCGTGTCCAGCACTCGCCGCGCATCGGTGTCGACCACCGACATGGTGTCGTCATGCGCGTTCGCGACGTACAGACGATCACCGCTGCACGCCAGCGCCGATGGTTGCTTGCCGACCTTGACGCGAGGTCTCGGCAGCCGCGCGCACGTCAACGATCGACACGTCGTCGGAACGGGAGTTCGCCACGTAGATCCGCTCACCGTTGGGGTCGACGGCGATACCCGACGGATTCCTGCCGACCAGGATGCGCGCGACTTCCGAGCGCGCGTGCGGGTCGACGACCGTCACAGTGCCGCGGGGCCTACGAAGACTCCGCAATGATCCGACGATGCCCGGACTGGCCAGGTAGACGCGGTCCCCGGAGGGGCTCACCGCGATGGCGCCAGGAGCCTCCTTCAGCATCATCGGCTGCGAGTCGATCCGCACCGGCACCCCCTGACGGCACGAGTCCGGGCCCGAATCCTTCCGTCGCCGCTTCGGTAGTGCCGGCACCCGGGCGCGGGCAGTCGGGTGGATGGTACGCGCTTCAGGCGCTCGCAGCGTGACCGTCAATTGGGGAGGGCGGCGAGGACGGCTGCGCGGTCGCGCCGGATGCCGGCGGCCTGGGTGCGGAGTTCTCCACGCGTCGCCATTGACAACGCGCGGGAGAAGAACGAAAGCGAACGGGCCGGCGCCGGGACGCAAGCGGTCAAGGATCTCCCAGTCGTCAATGTGCGGTTTCAGGCGCTGTGTCATGACTCCTTGGCGGCTGCCGTGCGGTCCTCGTGCTGTGGCCTTGCCTGGGCGGGCAGGGGCCGGGCCGGTGCGTCAAAGGTGTAGGCGTCGGCATCGAATCGGCTCAGCCGGCGCACGAGCCGCCCGGTGGACCACGGCCAGGCGAAGACATTGCGCCCGCTGGGAGTGAAGTAGTAGCTGGTGCAGCCGCCTGTGTTGTAGACCGTGGTGGCGAGCGCCTCCTGGACGGCTGTGTTGTGCGCGGCCTGGGAGGCCGGCCGGACGTCCAAGGCGCGGTGACCACCCTGCTCGAGGTGGGTGAGGGCGGCCATGACGTATGTCAGCTGGGCTTCCAGAACGGTGATCGCGGAAGTGGAGCCGCCGAGCAGGTTGGGCCCCAGGAGCAGGAAGAGGTTGGGGAAGCCGCTCACGGCGGTGCCCAGGTACGCCTGCGGTACACCGCCCCAGGCTTCGTCGAGTGTCTGGCCGCCGGTGCCGTACAGGGTCGTGGCCAGCGGCACCTCGCCGACGCGGAAGCCCATGGCCTCGATGAGCACGTCGGTGTGGACGGTGGTGCCGTCGGCACCGACGACCTCGTTGCCGCGTACGGCGGTCACGGCGGTGGGATGCAGGCGCACGTGCGGCTGGGACAGGGCCTGGTAGAAGGTGCTCGACGTCAGTAGGCGCTTGCAGCCCAGCCGGTAATCCGGTGTCAGTTGCCGACGTAACTGTCCGTCGCGGACCGCGAGGCGCAGGTGTGCGCGGGCGCCGGCCTCGACGAGCCGGACGGCGTGAGGGTGGCGGAAGGCGTAGCCGAAGCCCTCCTGCAGGGCGTACTGGCCGGCTCGCAGGGCATTGCGCGCGCCGGGTAAGCAGTCCACGAGCCGGTTGAGCGCTGTGGGTACCGGCAGGTCGGGCTTGGGCAGCACCCATTGGGGTGTGCGCTGGAAGAGGTTGACGGTCGCGGCCTGTGCTTCGATGGCCGGGACGATCTGGACGGCAGAGGCACCGCCGCCCACCACGGTCACCCGTCGCCCGGTCAGGTCGACGCTGTGGTCCCACCGGGCGGTGTGGAAGACGGGGCCGTCGAAGTCCTCGATGCCGGGAACCTCCAGGCGGCGCGGGACATGCCACGCTCCGGTGGCCAGGACCAGTACCGCCGCGCTGTACGGTCCATCGCTGGTCTCCAGCAGCCAGCGGCCGGCTGCCCCGTCCCACCGAGCGCCCAGCACCTGCACACCGCAACGCAGCACGTCTCCGAGCCGGTAGCTCTCGGCCGTCGCCCGAAGATAGGCGAGGATCTCCTGCTGCCCGGCGAAGACCCTGCTCCATGCAGCATCCGGGGTGAAGGAGTAGCTGTAGAGCGTCGAGGGCACATCACAGGCGCAGCCGGGGTAGGTGTTCTCCCTCCAGGTGCCGCCCAGGTGCGTCGCTTTCTCCAGGACGAGGACGTCGTCGAACCCTGCCTCCCGAAGCCGGACGGCGGCGCCGATCCCGGAGAACCCCGCTCCGACGACCACGGTATGTACGTCCCTGCCGGTCCGCGCCCTCTGCGCTGGGATCACAGCGACGCTCCAGGCAGGCGGCCGGCGCACAGGCAGCGGCCCGTGCGCAGCTGTCGCGGAGCCGTTGGGCGGGCAGTCCCTGGCAGCTGGGGCCGTGGTGCGGCGGCCTGGGCGGCAGCGTGGGGCAGCAAGGCGATCGGAGTCAGGCCCCGCTTGAGTGGTGTGATCACATACTGCCAACGACCATGACTCTGCAGCGTCACCCCACCCGATCAGACGGTTCAACACCCTCCGCAAAAAGCGGCCCGGTAAGTGCTGCAGGGCGGGACGGGACACCAGGGCGGACCCCATGGTCCGTGCCGATACCAGGCACGAACCAGCTCGTTGAAACTGGACCCGCACACCTCACGCCGGCGCCGCACCAGGCCGTTGCGGGCCGGCGCGCCGCCGTCTCATCTGCGTGGGCGGGTGGCGTGCTCAGCCGCCCGCCTCGCCAGACGGTGCTCGGTTACCTCGACCTGATCCACGTCGAGGCGAGCACTGCCGACCCCAAGCCGATTCTCGGCTACAGCGACCCACGTGGTGTGGTGCCGTCCCGCCTCACAGACCGCGTTCGTCCATCAGGCGCATCAGGTTCCGCTTGCGTTTCTGGGTGGTGCGCAGCGCGGTCACGTAGGCGGTGAACTCATCAGGTCTGCCGAGGCTCCGATGGCAGTCGCGGATGCTCAGCAGCAGGCTGACGAGTTGTTCGTAGACCGTGTTGCCGGTCTGCTTGGTGAGCGGCTCGACGAAGCGCTGATAGACGCCGAGCGCGTCGGCGGGACGGTTGGCACGGGCCTGGTCGGCGAGGGTGAGCCACTGACGGTCGTCGGCGCCGCTGCCGGCGGCGGCTTGCCAGGCGGCTTCGACGTCCTTGTCGTCGAGCAGGGCGTCGACCAGGACAGGGCCGTTGTACCGGCCCTGTTGCCGCCGTACCGCGTCGGCGCGCAGCAGGGCCAGTGCTCCCTCGCGCTCCGCCGGCCAGCGGTCGGCGGCGCGCGCGGCGGCGCGCAGTCGCTGGTACGCGAGCAGGGAGCGGCGAGCGCCGAAGTGGTCACGCCGCAGGACAACGGCGTCGGCCAACCGGTCCGCTTGCACGTAGCGTTCGCAGAGGTGGTCGACGAGGGCGGTGTCGACGGCGGCGAGGTCCTGGGCTTCCCGCATACCGCGTTCCGCCCAGCGCAGGGCCTCGTCGTGGCGCCCGGCGGTGTCCAGCTCGCGGGCGATGACAAGGTGGGTGTGGCCGTTCGCAGCGAGGTCCGCGGCGTGGACGGCGACCACTGCGTCGACGTCGCCTCCCGCCTTGGCCAAGTGCTCCATCAGATGCTTCTCGGCCCAGCCGGTGCGCCTCCCCCGCCACGCTTCGGTCGCCGACTCGCGCAGAACGGTCATCCCGCGCTCACCGAGGACGTCCTCGTAGTCGAGCGGATCGATGTCGATGATGCCGTCGAAATTGCCGAGCACCTGCCCGACCAGCCAGCGCGCGAGCCCCTCCGGGTCGGGTCGCGCAGCACAGCACGCGTCGAGATGGGCGTCGGCGAGACCGGCGCCGACCTGCCCGAGCCGGCCGTCGGAGTCGTCGACGCTCTCCACCGCCTCGGCCAGCAGCCGCATCGCCTCCCGAGCCAAAGTGATCGCTTCGGTGGCCCGGCCCGAGCCGATGAGCGCCCCGATCGTCGACACCGCCTGCCCGGCCTGGTCGGCGAAGGCGCGGACATCGGCGTACTCGACGTACCCGTACCGCGTGAACGGGCCGATGTCGAGCAGCTCACCCACGCGCGCCCGGACCTCGGCGAAATCCCCCCGGGCACTGGCGGCCCGCAGCTCCAGGCGGCGCCGCAACTGCCTGTCCTCACGGACCAGTTCCCCTACCAAGGCGAGCAACTCGCCGTGGGAGAGGGCGGACAGCCAGGCGTCGACATCCCGCGCCCGGCTCCGGGCCGCCTCGCGCTGCCGCGGCAGGCTCCCCCGCTGGGCGAGCACGGTCAGGCCGAGGGCGACCAGGTGCTTGCAGAAGTTGCCTTCCAGGCCGTACGGGCAGTCGCACACGCCGGTCGGCCCTCCGGGCCCGTCCAGCGTCAACTCCACCTTGTACCGCTCCGTGCCGTGGACGGTCGCGGTGACCCAGCCGTCACCGACCTCGACCCCGGACACCGCGTCCAGGTAACCGAGCCCACGCTCGAAGGAGCGGGGGCCCGCCAGCGCTTTGAGGTTCGCCTCGGTGAGGCCGCCCATGGGTTTCCGCCCTGTCCCTGGTATCTGTTGTGCCGCCCGTCAGCTTATGGCGGTGGGTCAGCCCCGTCCGGCAGTCTGTCGAGAGGCGGGCCTGATCGGTGATCCATGCCGCACGCGGCGCACCGGGTAGGCGGCGGTCCGCGGCCCGCACGAGGGCGGGGCGGTACTCCCGGCCTCTCGGCTGTCGCGCAGTATGACAAGTGCTCCTGGAAGGGAACCGAGGGCTCCGAAGTGGTCGAGGTCGCCGCGGATCCCCCGCGGCGCGTTCGGCAGCGGCGAGCGGCAGGGTGAGCACGTCGGGCAACCGGTGCGCCGTGCAGTCGACGGTGGCGAGCAGTACGCCGGCCGGGGCGATCAGCGGCCGGGTCACCGGTTCGGGGCGGGCCCCGCTGACGGCCGCCAGCAGAACGCAGACCACGGCCGTGGCGACGGCGACCGCGAGAGTGCTCGGCCCGAAGGAGTGCCCGCCGGCGCAGCGAGTACGCCCCAGCCAGCCGCCGCCCGTTCCGGTGAGGGGATGACCGACCGGGCACGCCGACCGCCACGGTTCCTCGGGCGGCACGGAGAACCCGTACGCGGGAGGGGGGATACGGACACGCCCGCGCGCAGCCCCACAGGGCTGCGGCCGAGATGATCGGCAACGTCTGCACCGGACGGAGCTCAAGGGCCTCCGCCCGACCGGGGTCAGGGTTTCCAGGTGCGCAGGAAAGAGGCGATCCGGGGGGCGGTGCAGCGCGGGTTGTTCAGCTCATGGGCGAGCGCGGTGAGCTGTTCTCGCGTGGGGCTGACCGGGATGTTGCTGGCCTCGAGATACATGACGGCGACCGCGCAGGCCACGGTCAGGTTGGATCGCTCCAGCCAGCGACAGCGGCCCAGAGTGTGTACCAGGGCAGCGGCACGGGCGTAGGCGCCGTCGTAGACGGGTGTGTCGAGGAGTTCGCCGCGGTGGCGGGCGACTGCTGCGATGGGGACGCCGTAATCGTCGGCGGCCGGGTCGCGATGGCCCGCCCGTTCTGCCACTTCGAGGATCCAGGAGTCGTCGACGTGCAGGATCACGCGGCCGCGCCCGGATGAGGCTCGGCGTACGGAGCGTCGAGTTGCCGCTCCAGGTCATCGAGGAAGGCGCCGTGCTCATCGATGAGCCGCTGCGCGGCGGTCATGCCGGCGGCGCGGGCACCGGTCGTGTCCTCGATGATGAGCCGCTCCACGTACTTGTTGAAGTCCAGCCGTCGGGCGGCCGCGGCGGCCTTGCCGGCCGCGAGCACGTCCTCTTCCAGCCGGACCTGTGTCTGCTTCTTCGTGGAAGTCACATCCCACATGGTAGCAAGGTGGTAGCAGATCTGGGTGTGGAAACAGTGCGACCCCACCAGTCTCGCGATGGGCTCAGCCCCGAGTCCTGGCGTGCGCCGGGCGGAGCCCCCGCGATGTCGAAGGCGCGGCCCCCGGGGCCGCGTCCTCTGGACAAGGGTGGTACGCAAAGTCGAGCGCAGCGCGTGGTCCTCGACCCCGGCAGCCCCTGGTCGACTGATCGACGCAGACGCCCCACCCCAGTCGGCGCACCCCCACTCCGCAAGGCGATCCCGCTGCGGGAACGCCCTGCTCCTCGACTGCGAGCCAAGCGTCGAGCCTGTGACCTTCGGCGATAGGCGGCGACGCAGCACTATGCGCCCGACGACGTGTCGGTACCGGTCGTGCTGCTGCTAGCGCCCTCCTGGGAGCGGTCAGCGCTTGAGCGGTAGCCGCTGGACAGGTGCTCGACTGCGCCGAGGAAGTCGCGGAAGGCCCGGTCGGTGCGGGTGGTGTCGCCGGTGGCGTCGAGGTCCATGAGGAGACCGCGGATGACAGCGAGGACGAGCGTCGCGAGATCCGGCCGGCCGATGCTGCGCAGGCCGTCCTCGAGCGGCCCGAGCCAGTCGGTCGTCGCGGTGCGCCGGAAGTTGGGCCACAACCGTTGCTCCGCACTCTCGCGCAGTTGACCGAACATCCGCAGGTACGGCTGCCCGTCCGGGCCGGTGATCGAGGTCCAGGCGCGACCCAGGGTGGCCGTGTACGGCTCGTCGGGTCGCGCCCGCAGGAGGTCGCCGAATGTGTCGAGCTGACGTTGCCGCGCGTGCCCGAGGACGGCCCGCAACAGGGCGTCGCGGGTGCCGAAGTGATAGATCAGCATTCGGGCCGAGGTTCCGGTGGCGGTGGCCAGCGGCTCGAGCCGGTCGGGGAGGCCGTGCGCGAGGGCGTGATCAGCGCAGGCGTCAAGCAGCCTCTCCTTGATGTGCGGTTGCGGTCGTCTGCCCACCGCCCAACTTTTTCACGTAACAGCTACTACGTCTACCGTTGATCGAAAGGCGGTCGAGGCAGACGTGGAGGTAGCGATGAGGGTCGTGTTCGTACATGGGGCGTGCGTGCGGGACGGGTCGTGGTGGTGGCACCGCACCGCCGAGCTGCTACAGGAGCGAGGCGTGCCGAGCCTGGCCCCGGCGCTGCCGAGCTGCGGCGAGGCGGGCCCGCCCGCAGGAGCCGGCGGTCCGGGGCTGCCCGAGGACGTCGCGGCGGTGCGGCAGGCGCTGCTGAACAGCGACGAGCCGACCGTTGTGGTCGCCCACAGCTACGGCGGCATCATCACCGCGGAAGCCGCCGCGGGCGTCGGGTCGGTACGCCACCTGCTGCTGATCTCCAGCTACCTGCCCGAGGTCGGGCAGAGCCTGTCGGAGTTCGCAGACGGCAGCCCCGCCCCGTTCCTCGACGTCGACCCCGCCGCCGGCACCTTCGGGGTTCGCCCCGAACTGCTCGTGGACACATTCCTGCAGGACTGCGACCCCGAGGTCCAAGCACAGGCGGCGGACCACCTCGCCCGACAGAGCGTGCAGGTGACCGGGCAGCCCGTCGGGGCGGCCGCATGGCAGCAGGCGCCATCGACATACCTCGTCTGCACCCAGGACCGGGGCACCCCGCCGCGGCTGCAGCACGAGTTCGCCCGCCGGGCCGGCAGTGTCGTCGAACTCGACGCCGGACACCACCCGTTCCTGTCCCGGCCCGCCGCAGTCCGGGACCTCCTGCTCAGCCTGTGACGGCGGCCGCGGACGAGCCGGGCCCGCGATCCGAAGGCCAGGAGACCGTCGTCAGTGCCGAGGAAGAACTACTGTCGACGGCCTACGCAACGCGCAGTGAATCAGGCTCAGCAGACGCCGGCGGCAGCTGACATCCCGCGACTCCCATCAGCGCCGGCTCCAGGACCAGCCGCGGCGGCTGCTGGATCACCAGGGCAGTCGTGCCGCACCGCTGCCAGGGATCACTCTCCGCCTACTGCGGCGAGCTCCACATCCCGCGCATGCGCGGGATGCCCTTGACAAGGCGGCGCCGTGGGGGCGCCCCGGGGGCGGACGGCTTCCGCAACCGGCCGCAGCGCGACGAGCCGTCCGACAGCTGGAACGACCTGGTCAGGTACGCCGAGGACAGCAACCGCTACCTGGACCGGTCGGGATCGCAGTTCGCCCTGGTCGACACCGGCTTCAAGCGCAGCGTCCAGGAGATGCTCAACGCCGCCTGCCCCCGGTACCACCCACCCCGGGGGAGCTGCCCCTGCCAGTGTCCTGCACAGGTGATGCTCGCTGCAGTTGTGTGACTTCTCCTGCTGGCGTGTGCGGGGCCGGAGGCGCCATCGATCGTCGCGGTCGCCCGGGATCTGCGGGTGACCGCGGACACCGTCCGCAACACCGATGCTGCTCGACCTCGTCCACGCCGATGTCGACCGCCGCCGCATCCCCGTGCACGTTCTGCTCGACATCGTGCATGTCGGCGAGTACCTGTGGACCGCGTCGCAGGCCTTCCACCCGTCCGGCACCTCCGACGCCGAAGCCTGGGTCGCCGGCCGCCCGGTTCTGGACCGCCGCGCTCGGCTCCGTCGCCGAGGGCGAGGCCGTGAAAGGCGAGGCCGCGGGGAAGACGAGCGGCGGCATGTACCGGAGGCTGCGCCCGCATGACGGGCAGGGCATCGGGATCCTCCTGCAGCGCACCGCCGACATGAAAGGTCGCGGAGAACCGTCTTCACCTGGACTTGCATACCCGGGACCTGACCGCCGAGGTCCGCCGGGTCACCGACTTGGGAGCGGCCGCGCTCACGGGCGTCCGGTCCGCGAGAACGGCAGGACATGGCACATCCTGGCGGATCCGGACGGCAACGAGTTCTGCGTTATCCCGCTCCGCGAGATCGCCGAGGCCATCGGCAGCCGTCTGGGCCTGCCCGCCGTGAGCGTTCCCGGCTCGCCTCCGCCCACGCGGTCCGCCGCCGGGTGTCCGTGGCCGCCCGCGGCAGCCGGCGGATAATGGTCGGCTTCCGGGCAGGCATCGCGGTTGCCCCAGCGGTACGGCTGTTCGCCGACCGGCACCCAGACGTTCTGGTGGACGTGCAGCGGATCGAATGGGACGACCAGGCACCGATGCTGCTCGACGGCCGCATCGACGTCGGCTATGTACGGCTGCCCATCGACGAGGCCGGCCTGCGCGTCGCCCCGCTGTACACCGAGCCGCGGGTGGCGGTGCTGCCCGCCGGCCACCGGTTGGCCGGCAAGGAGGAGGTCACCGAGACCGACCTGGCCGGCGAACCGCTGGTCTGGCATGCCGACCCGAGCACGCAGCCCACCAGGCGCCCGCACCCTAACGCCGGGTACCTGGTGCGCGGGGTGGACGAGACGCTCGAGCATGTCGCGGCCGGCCGGGGCATCTCGTTCCTGGCCCGTTCGGCGACCGTGTTCTACTCACATCCGGACGTCATCTATGTGCCCGTCCCGGAGCTGGCGCCCGACCAGGTGTGCCTCGCGGTGGCGGCATCGCGCACCTCGCCAGTGGTCGATGACTTCTTCACCGCGGCTCAGGCGGCGGCCGAGATCACGGCAGAATGTGGGAACTATGAAATGTGGCAGCTTGGAGGCGATGCCGTTTCAAACGGAGGCGATGTTGGCGCACAGTGAGAATCGACATCGTCGCGCGGCCGCTTCCAGGATGATGAAAATCATGATCTCGTTGAAGTCGTCAAAGGCATTCTCGATCAATTCCGGAGACACTTCCACTCCTCGATCTCAATCTCAATCTCACCGAGCATGCGAAGAATCCGCGCGGATGGTGTGATCTGCACCTTGGCCGACTCCCTCGGACGTGACGGCTACGGCGTGACTCCGATCAGGTGGCTGATCGTAGCGACGAGGCCCGACATGATGAGCCACCCGTCGCGCTGGCGTCGACGATGCGAGCGGCTGCGGGGTGGACATGCAGGTGCGGTTCGTGGGTAGCGGGGTGCTTTCGGCAGTGGCGGGCTGTTCCAGGCATACGTGCAGGTGCGTGGCGCCGGCATGACGCTGCTGGTGGACTGCGGGGCGACGAGCCTGGTCGCCATGCGACAGCAGGGCCTGGACCCGGCCGAGGTGGACGCGGTGGTGGCGTCCCATCTTCACGGCGACCACTTCTGTGGCATCCCGTTCCTGATCCTGCAAGCAGAAAGGCTCGAAGAACCGCGAAAGGGCCCGGCTCAAGGTCGCTCGCGCCCACGTCGAGGTCACCGATGCCCGCCATGAGTTCCACCACCAGCTCTCCACACAGCTGATCTCCGAGAACCAAGGGATCGCCGTGGAGGACCTGTCCGTGACGGGACTGGCACGCACCCGGCCGGCCAAGTCCGTCCATGACGCCGGCTGGGCCTCATTCGTGAACATGCTGGAGTACAAAGCACAACGGTACGGACGGACTCTGATCAAGATCGGCCGGTTCGAGCCGACGAGTCAGGTCTGCTCCACCTGCGGCGTCAAAGACGGGCCCAAACCCCTCGATGTAGGGAATGGACCTGCGCCGCCTGCGGCACCGTCCACGACCGGGACATCAACGCTGCGATCAACGTGAAGACGGCCGCCGGACTGGCGGTATCGGCCTGCGGAGCGCCGGTAAGACCAGAACTCGTTCTGGCACAGCGCGAGGAACAGGAAGCCATGGATTCCCGACCGAACCCCGTGCCGCGTAGCGGCACAGCAACGATCGAGAAGGCCGGAATCCTCGGGCTTCAGCCCGAGGTGCAAGTCAAACCCAACTCAGTTGGCACCACGCACGACGGGCCGAACTGCGGACCGGCCGGTCGAGGCCTGATGCCGGTGCCGCTACCGGCAGCCCGGCCGAATGCGCCCAACAGATCAAGGACTTCATACCGCACCGTCCACCCGCCACCGCGTTCGAAGAGCTGAGCGCGAACCCCCATCCGATCAACCACCGATCGGTTGACCCTCCGGGAATCAGCGGGCGAGGAAGGCGGATGTCAGTCGGGGCGGGGCGGCGGCGCGGGCGCTCCGGGTGGGCGAAGCGGGCCGGCGCGAGTGCCCGGTGCGGCCGGCTTCGGCTTGGCTCGTGAGCCGCCCGACGCTTCTCAGCGGCACCTGGTCTCCGCGGCGAAGCCGTCGAGCAGGGAGAAGGTGCGCGCAGGCTGTTCGAGGTGGGGCAAGTGGCCCGCTTCCGGCACGACTTCGAAGCAGGAATTTCCGAACGACGCGGCGTACTCCTTGCCGTATGCCGGGGTCGCGATGCGGTCGCTCTCGCCCCACAGGACGAGGGTGGGGGCGGTGACGGCCGCCAGGCGGGGGCGGAGGGTGGGGTCGCTCATGGCGGGGCCGCCGGAGAAGACGCGCAGGGCTGCCATGTTTGCCTGGAGGACGGCAAGTCGCTCGGCCGGGAGGGTCGCCGGGTCGACGTAGAAGCGGGCGGAGTCGTGGTACGCGTACTCGGCGACGCCTCGCGCGTCGAGGGTGAAGAAGTCTCGGATCGGTTCGCCGTCGACCTCGATGCCGACCGAGTTCATCAGAACGATCCCGCTGATCAGGCCCTGCGTGTCGGCCGCGGCCAGCTCGGCGGCGATCCAGCCTCCGAGCGAGGAGCCGATGACCAGGACGTCGGACAGTCGACGGTCTCGGAGGAGCCGGAGGTAGGCGGCGGCGAGGTCGGCCACGGTGGTGAGGCTGTCGGGTCGGGGGGTGCCGTTCCAGCCCGGGTGGGTGGGCAGCAGAGCATGGGCGGTGGCGGCGAAGTGCTCGGCGATCGGGGCGACGGTGGCGGGACCACCGCCGCCGTGCAGGACGAGGACGGGGCGGCCGGCGGCGGGGCCGGATTCGGTGAGCGTCAGTTCCGGAGTCGAAGTCATGACCAGGACAGTAACTAAAGATGTTTATATAAGCAAGCTTAGTCAGAGTGCTAGCCTGATCGGCATGGTCGTTCAACTGCAGATCCTCGGAAGGGCCGTGAAGGCCGTCCAGTACCGCCAGCACCGAGCACTCGACAGCCGCCTCGCGTCCGTCGGCAGCACGCTCGCGCAGTGGGACGCGCTACGGGCGATCGGCCGCACGCCCGGCGTCAGCGCACGGGAGTTGGCGGCGGCGACGTTCCAGAGCGAGCAGGCGTTCGGCACGCTCGCCGGACGACTGCTGGCGCAGGGACTGGTGGACCGGCGCCCCGGGCGCGGCCGGCGGCTCGAACATCACCTCACCCCCGAGGGGGAGCGGGTGCTGAAGGCCGGCAACGAGGTGGCGAACTCGGTGCTCGCGGAGTGCTTCGAGAATCTGGCGGAGACGGAGCGAGAGGCACTGCTGGGACTGCTACGGAAGCTCGAGGGGCGGCCCGAGGACGAAAGCAGCCCCTGAGCCGAGAACGGTCACTCCGCGTCGGCAATAGCCATGCAGTTTGCGCCTGACCGCAGACGCCGCCCCCCGGGTGATCGCGGGCCGTGATCGCCCGCAGACCGCGCACCCGCTACACCGCAGGCAGGGACGCCGCCCCGATCATGTGCCTGGGCCCGATCCTGTCCGACCGCGTGCTCGATCGCATCCTCGCCGCCAACCTGCGCCGCCGCTACCCGAAGGGAGCCACACGGCCTCGCCCACCGAGACCTCCACCTCGCGTCGTCTTCGACCTGGGCACGTTCCACCACCTGCTTCGCCGAGGCCGCGTCGGCCTTCCAGAGGGCGAAGCGTTCGTAGACGGTTGCCACGGGCCATACCGCCGCCCGGACAGGCCTGCGCGGAACGGCAGGTCGGCGGCGTTTCGGTCGATGTGCGGCGGGCCCCGGCCGGGAGGAATTCCGAGCGGACAGGCGCACGTCAGGACTTCGGCACCGGAGCGCTCAGCCCTCTGTTCCCGCCGCCCAGAGCACGGTGTCGCCGGACTTGATCACAACATTTCCGTCCGCCTGGAACACGAGGACCGCTCCTTGGTGGCCATTGGTCTGTGAGGCCCACAAGGGCTGCCCGCCGCTGTTGTAGACGACCAGGTTGCCGTCCGCCTGGAAGCGGGCGGAGTTGCCCTCGCCACCGGTCATCGCAGCCCAGCGCGCCTTGTGGTCCTGGTCGTAGACCACAAGGTTGCCGTCCTCCTGCATGATCAGACTCCGAGCGCTGGTCCCCACGGACTCTCCGGTGGCCAGCTCGAACGTGGCCTGTACGACCTTGAGCGCCGCGTCGGGCTCCTGACTCTGCTGGGGCTCCTGAGTCTCCTGGGCCGAGGCGGACGGCGTCTTCCCGGCGGTCGCCGAGCCGGACGGCCGTTCCTTCGCGGAGGGGGCGGACTCGGCCGAGGAGCGCTGCGTTCCGAAGTGCACGGCGGCCACCACGGCCACCACGACCGCGACCGCCGCACCGGCCGTGGTCAGCAGCCAGGCGAGCCGACGGCGTCGGCCGGACTCGGCCGGGGCGGCGTCGGACCTCGTCGTCTGCGTGGCCGATCCCGGACCGGCGGCGGCCGCGGTGGAGTGCTGGGCGAGGTCGACCAGGGTGCGCGTCGCCTGCTCGGCCTCGGTCAGTTGTCCGGAGAGGTCTCCGGGGCATTCCTCGGGCCAGCGCCCGGTCCGGCCGCCCCTCTCCTCCAGCCATCCGCTCAGCCGGGCCGCCGTCGGGCGCGCGGCCGGGTCCTTTGCCAGACACGCGGTGAGCAGCGGCGTCAACTCCGGGGGGACGCCGGTGAGGTCGGGTTCCTCGTGGACCACCCGGTACAGCAGGGTGGCCGCGGGGACCTGTTCCCCGGCGCGGGAGAAGGGGCCGCGTCCGGTTGCCGCGTACACCAGCACGGCGGCCAGCGAGAACACGTCGGCGGGTTCGGCGGCGACAGCGCCGACGGCCTGGTCCGGTGCGAGAAAGCCGGGGGAGCCCACGGAGACGCCGAGACGGGTGTGCCGGCTGTCGTCGGCGGCCCGTGCCACACCGAAGTCGATCAGCCGTGGCCGGTCGCGTGCCAGCAGGACGTTCCCGGGCTTGACGTCCCGGTGCGCGAGACCGGCCTGGTGCACGGCCTGCACGGCGGCGCACAGTTCGGCGGCGAGCGAGAGCAGCGCGGTCCGCAGCAGCGGGCCATGGGCCGTGACCCATTCGGCAAGCGAGGGCGCGGGCACGTATTCGGTGGCCAGCCACTGCGGGGACTGGCCCGGCGCACTGTAGTCCACGACCGTCACGGTCCACGGCGAACGGACGCGGTCGCTGTTGCGTATCTCGCGGGCGAACCGCTCCTCGAACCCCGGCTCGGAGCTGAGATCGTCGCGGATCGTCTTCAGCGCGAGCAGCCGGCCCGAACCCGTACGGGACAGGAACACCTGCCCCATGCCGCCCGCGCCGAGTCGGCCGAGCAACGGATAACCGCCTATGGACGCCGGGTCCGACGGCTGAAGGTTTTTCATGACGACTGTTCCCCGGGGTGTGCGTCAGCGCACGAATCACGCGCTGAGTCTTGGCTTGCGTGCTCCTGGGCACGGTGGTCCGCGCCCGCAAGTATGCGGGACGGGTTGTCCCTTCGCGTTGCTTCCCAACTCATCGACATCGAACGGAAGTTGTGCCGAACGGGGAATTCCCGGCACCGCCAGGCCTGGCCGCGAAAACCCGTCAGACATTGCGAAACCGGCAGATACCCGCGCGGCAACGGGAGAACGGCGGACAGCCACCGCCCTGTTCCGGGCACCGGATTCCGGGTGACGCCGGCTCGGCAGAACGCGTGCGCGCCACCCGCACCCCGCCCGGCACTCGCCCTTGTGCCCCAGAGCTTCCCTGTTCCTGCCCTTCCCGACCCGAACCTCATGTCCCAGGCTTCCCCGAAGTCTCCCCTTCACTGTACGGAGTTCGGCGTTCCAAGGTCAGCAGTGACGCTCCCCCGGTCGTCGGCGCCGACCATCGACCACCGCCCTGCGGGCGGCCGGATGCAGCGCTCGCGCTCCTCCTCTGCCGCCTCCACGCGCCCCGCCCCGGCGCAGGCCGACCCGATCGGCGCCCTGCTCACCGCGGGACGCGAACACCACCGCGCCGGTGTGGACTCCTCGCTTCTGCCACCTTCGGCAGGCGCACCATGCTCAGGCTCAAGCACGACGACGAGGGATTGGAGACGCGCGTCCTCTGCCGGCCCGTCAACTCGTGGCGATCGACGTGATCCGCAAGCCCGCGCCGCCCCATGAAGGGTGATTCCTGCACCGGGACTTCCACCCCGGCAACGTGCCGTTCGACGTGCCGCCCCCAAGGTCGGCAGGCGCCCGGATCGCCGGCGTCGTCCACTGGGCGGCTGTCTCCTGCGGCCCGACGGATCTCGATGTGGCGCACTGCTCCACCAATCTCGCGCTGCTGCACGGCCCGGTGTGGGGTCTGCGGTTCGCCGAGGCGTATGAGAAGGCCGGCGGGGTGCTGGCCGCGGCCGCGAGCGAGCGGCTGTGCTGGCGGGTGCGGGGTGGGAGCGGTCAGTGCAGGGGGGAGGATGCAACTCGCAGGGCGGTGACGGGAGCCGGTGCATGAGCGTTCGGATTCGTACCCCGTATCCGTACCTCGCCGGCCTGACGGTTCCCGTGGGCGCTGCCGCCGGGCTGACCGTGGCGCTGACGTCCGCATACCGCGGCTCCGATGAGTGGGTGATGTGGAGCTGTGCTGCTGTTGCATTGACCGCCGCCAGCGGAGCTGCCCTCGTTCATGGACTCCGGCGATGGACAGAGCTTGCTGCGCTCGGCGGCGTGCCGCTGTCGGCGGTGGTCTGGCCGCTGGCGGTGCTGTACGTGACCAGTGGTGCGGTGCTGGCCGTGGCACTACGCGGGAACCTCGCCGGCGCCTGGCGGGCACTGGTACTGATCTTGCTGGCGGGTCTCTCCCATTCCACTCGGCCTTCAGTTCGCAGCCTTGGTCACAGCCCGCCGATTGCTGCAGGCTCTGCTGACCGTCATGGGTGGAATCATCGCCCTGTTGGTCATTGCCGAGGCTACTAGCCAGCGCATGACCGGACACACCGACATCGAGACCACCTTGGTCTTCGGAGCCGGCAGTTCCGCACTCGTCGCAATCGTGTACGCCCCGGTGGCGGCGAAACTGCGCCAGCGCGGACGCGAGCTGGTCGACCTGTGCCACCCGTTGGGGAAGCCGGCTCCCGATGAGCTGGCGGAAGCGTTGGTAAAACGGTCCCGCCTTGAGACGGCTCTGGGCGTGGATCGGACTGCCTTCAGCGACTTCCAGACCAACGTGGTCGTCGTCGGCCCGCTCTTGGCAGGTGCAGCCTCTGCCTTCCTGTCTCGGTAGTGCTGTGACGCATTTGAGCGTCGTGAGGTCATGGCTGGGTGAGGACGCGGGTCCGGAGGAGTTCGAACGAGGCCCGGCCATATATGGCTCGCCTGTGCGTTTTCACCCGGCGCCCGTCGGAGCCAGATGGTGCCTTCGCTGCGAACGCAGACCCGGGCTCAGCCAACGCAGACCCTGCCCACCCATCGCCCCACGACCCACGGAATCTGACACGCCCTTGAAGGCAGGAGGCACAAGCCGCCGAGTCCCTGTCGGGTCGGGGACCCGGCGGCACCGCGACGCGTCAACCTCGAAGCAGAAGCCCAGGCCACGCTCGTCCGGGAGCCTGCCGGACAGTCGGTGCCGCCATGCGGGCGTGGCCTGCTTGACCAGCCGGGCCGTCACTTGCAGAGTCGGGATGCGGCACCGCAGCAGCGCCGCCTCACTCTGCCGATCGGTCCACCCGTCCGCCAGGCGGCCCGACGGTCCTGACACCCAGGAGCGGCTGATCGATGGTCCTCGACCTGGTTGTGATCGGTACGGCCATCACTCTGGGGCCTTTGCACAACAGCGCCTTCGTCCTGCTGCTCTCCTCGCGGCGCGGCGTTCGCCAGGGCCTGGCGTTCCTGTTGTCGTGGCTGGCCAACCTGCTTGCGGTGATCGCCTGTGTGGTGCTGCTGACCGGCGGTCAGCCTCCGGCCCGTCACAGCGTGCCCTCGACTGCCGTGATCGATGCGAAACTCGCCATCGGCCTGGCACTGGTGCTGTACAGCGCACACCGGTACCGCCGACCGCCCCGCCCGCACGGCCCGCCACGCTGGACCGCCCGGATCGACAACGCCTCTCCGGCCACGGCAGCCGGTCTGGCTTGGCTGCTGCAGCCCTGGGCACTGGTCGGTGCCGGCGCCGCGACCGCTGTCGAGGCGAACCTCTCCGACCTTGCCGGCTGGCTCGCGCTGACCGGCTACTGTCTGCTGGCCACGCTCAGCCTTGTCGTCATGGAGATGTACGTGGTGTGGGCGCCCGCTGTCGCGAACGCCCGGCTGAACGCCATGCGGAGCTCGCTGGAGCAGCATCAGGAGCAGCTGATCGTCACGCTCTCCCTGCTGCTCGGCCTGTGGCTGGCGGCCCGGAGCATCGCCGAACTGGTCGCCTGACAGGAACGGCTCCGGCGGCGGCGTCCTACACGCGTCTTTGGTAGTGGTCTGACATCCCGGAGTATCTCCTGGATGCGCTTCGGTCGGCCGACCGTTTTGGCCGTCAGGGTGACGGCAGCGGCGGCGCGTCACGCCGCAGGTTGGTCCTGTCCATGAGCCGGCACGGGCTCCCGGTGTGCATCACCTTCGACCACCGGACCATGCCCGAGTGTGGTCGGGTAGCGCTTCGTTTGGCGGATGAGCGCTTGAGTTGGCGGGGATGTGCGTCAGGGTTGGCAGGCCCAGCGCCCGCGGTAATCCACTTGAACTGGTGTCGGGTAGGCATGCAGGCTGTGGCGGTGATTCCCGAGTTGGCCCCTGGCTATCTGAGCTGGGACGAGGCGGACCCCGACCGTCATCCCTTCGACAAGGCGTCTGCAACGCAGGTGGTGCACTCGCTCGGGCCGGCCCGGCGAGTGCCACGCCGCCCCGATGTCCCTTTGGCCGACCCGGCGATGAGTGCCTGGAGCTGGGGCGAGGGCAAGCTCTGGGCCGACGCCATGTCGCATGCCCTCGTCCAACGCTACGGCCGCTGGGCCGTGGGCTGGCGCTGGGCGCACGATGAAGGGGACTTCGACGGAGGGCCGGTCGGAAACTGGTGTTGCCCGCGGGACTCGATCACCGCCCCGGACGAGACCCTCGCCCGTGTCGTCGCGGCGCTGTGCGAGTGGCGCGGGTGGCTGGAGACTCTGGCCGGATGGTTCGAGGCGTACCCGCTGGAGCTGGCGGCCGTCGAGGATCAGCGGATCTTGTGGGAGCGCGCCGCCCGGAACCTGATCCTGCAGGTGATCGACCGCACCGGGTGCGGCAGCGGCTGGCACGGGCACTGCCATCAAGTGCTCACCTGGTTCCTCAGCCGCTGGCACATCGCACCCGACGTCGCGGAGGAGCTGGTCGGCGAGGCGATCGGCGGGCGGTTCCTGAGCTGGACCAGCCCCGGCACAGTGCTGGTCGACAACGTCGCGGAGCGGCTCGCGCTGTCGCTGCGGCCGGACAGCGGCACACGGTCCGCCGAGCCCGTAGCGGACCATCTGGAGCGCTGGCTCGCGGTGCGCGAGGCCGTGCCGTGGCAGGAGGGCCCGGACGGCAGCGCGGACGGGCCGGTGACCCCCTCGCGCGACGGCGCGGCGGAGGACATCCGCTTGTTCGACGGTGCCGTAAATCCCGCCCGCGCGGAGGGACTGCTCGCTGCCTTGAAGCTGCTGCGGGCCGACGCGGAGCGCGGCGCCCGGCTCGATTTCGAACTGCTCCGCAGCTGGCACCAGCACGTCCTTCACACACCGCAGCCGCCGGCGTTCCGCAGCTTGCCCGCCTTCGCCAAGAGGGGCCGGGAACGTTACGGCATCGGCCCAAACACCCGCGCCCGCCTCGATGCCTGCCTGGCCGAAAGCGCAACGGACGGAGGGCGGACCCTCCCCCTGACCGCCCGTGCCGCACGCGCCTATCTCGACGTCTGCTTCTTCCATCCCTTCGACGACGGCAACGCCCGGTCCGCCTTCCTCACCCTCCTCTTCGTCCTCGCCCGCGAGGGCGTCGCGCTCAACGGGGTCGGTCTGCTCCGTCGCATCACCTTCCAGGCCAGCGACCCCCAGGACGCGCTGATCCTCGCCCGGTACGTCGACACCCACCTTGCGGAGACCCGACGCAGCGCCGCCTCCCTCGGCTCCTAGGACTTGTCCGGACTTCCCCGGGAAGCCCTACCTGGACTGGACGCTCGACGACCCCGCCGGCCAGGGCATCGACACCGTACGCCCGGTCCGCGACAAGCTCGTGCGCCGGGTCCGTGGCCTGCTCGCCGAGCTCGGATTTTCCAGTGTCCTGATCGCGGTACCCGGCCCGACCGGGCTACGGGCGACAGATGGCGCGACTCGCGCGAAGGCGCTGCTTGAGCAACGTAGGTCCAGTGGGAGTGGACCCACGCCGAGCTGAGCAGCTCAGTTGGCGAGCGCCGCCAACTCTGGCGCTCAGTCACACCGAGCGCTCTGCGTCGAGTCCTGCGTCACGAGGACGGCGGTGCGGGCAGGGCCGATCCACATGTGCGCCGCGAGGCGCTGGAGCCGGCTGGGGGCGCCGGTGCGCGGCCACCCGAAACTGCTGCTGCGTGAGAGTGCGTCAGTAGCCGGTGCCGCGCTTGACCTGGGACCGCTCGATCCCGTGGGTGGCGCCCTTGTCGTCCAAGGTGCGACACGCGTCGGCGATGTCTTGACTGAGGCGATCGATCTGTTCGCGGCTCAGAGTCTCCTTGACCAAGGCGCGCAGGATCTTCACCCGCTCCGCGTTGGGCGGGAGCGTGTATGCCGGCACCATCCAGCCCCGCTCCGCAGAGAGCTGCCAGGCGATGTCGGACTCGTCGTAGGCGTGCTTGCCGGCGAGACGGAAGGCGACCAGCGGCAGCTGCTCGAGGTCGCTCCCGATTACTTCGAAGCGGCCGCTGCTGCGCAGGTTGTCCGCCAATGCGCGGGCGTTCTCCTGCATCATTTTCATGACGTAGGTGTAGCCCTGGCGACCGAGCCTCACGAAGTTGTAGTACTGCGCGAGCACCATCGACGCACCGGTGGAGAAGTTCAGCGTGAAGGTCGCGTCGGTCTTGCCCAGGTAGTTCTCGTAGAACACGAGGTCCTTGGCCAGGTCGGACTCCTCACGGAAGACCAGCCATCCGATGCCGGGGTAGACCAGGCCGTATTTGTGTCCCGAGACGTTGATCGAACGGACCTGCTCGAGCCGGAAGTCCCATTTCGAGTCCGGGTACAGGAAGGGCCACACGAATGCGCCGCTGGCGCCGTCGACGTGGATCGGGATGTCGAGGTCCCGCTCTTTGCGGACGTCCCGCAGGAGCTTGTCGATCCCGCCGACATCGTCCTTGTGGCCGGTGAACGTGGTGCCGAGGACGGCGACGACGCCGATCGTGTTCTCATCGAGGTGGGTCTCCACGTCATTCGGGCCGATCGTGTACTTGCCCTCGGCAAGCGGAACGATCCGCGGCTCGACGTCGAAGTAGCGGCAGAACTTCTCCCACACGACGTGGACGTCTCCGCCGAAAATCAAGTTGGGCCGGTCGACCGACAGACCGGCTGCCTGGCGGCGCTCGCGCCACTTCCACTTCAGCGACAGCCCGCCGAGCATGATCGCCTCGGACGAGCCCTGGGTCCGGCATCCGGTCGTCCTGCCCGGCGCGTGGAAGAGGTCGGCGAGCATACGCACGCAACGCTGCTCGATCTCCGCGGAAATGGGGTATTCCGCATGGTCGATGAAATTGCGGTGGAGATTCTCGGCGATCAGCCGTTGCGCCTCCGGCTCCATCCAAGTGGTGACAAACGTGGCGAGGTTGCGCTGCGGGTCGCCCTCCATGGCGAGATCCACATCGACGAGCCTCATTGCGTCCGTCGCGGCCATGCCTTCCTCGGGAAAGGTCTCCGAAGGAGCAGCCACAGTCAAGAACCGGTTACCAAAAAGAGCCGCATCATCACGCTTGGTCATGCAGCGATTCAAACAGCACCAGAGCCTGCCGCGAGCGAGGGACACACCAAGACGAAACAGCGCTCGGTTTCCTGTTCGGCGCGCTCGATGGCGTCCTCGGTCTCCCCCGCCGGTTGCTCCCCTGCCTCCGGGCCGCCGTCGCCGGAGTCTCGGAGGATCTTCCACGTCTCCTACACGCGCGCCCCGTGCACATGCCGCGGCTCGGCCAGGAGTCCGTAGAGGACCAGCACGGACAGCAGCATGGTGGCCAGAGACCAGAACGGGTAGACCGGAAGGAAGATCATCTGCCCGACCAGGCAGAATGCCGCCAGGCAGATGCCCGTCAGTCGTGCCCCCCGGGAGCCCACGAGCACGCCGATGCCCGCCAGGGCCATCACGATGCCGATGGCAACCCAGATCCAGCCCCAGGCCGTGTAGTTGAGGATGAGCAGCCGGTTGCCCTGGGAGTAGACGGTCGAGTAGTAGCCATGATTGAAGATCGCCACGAATCCGTTGAGCAGATTGAAGAGAGCACTGACGAACAGCAGGATTCCCGCGAAGGCCACCCAGTGCGAGCGCTCCATCGGAGGAATGGCATCGTCTGACGGAGAGACACGTTGCTGCATGGGATCCATGAGACGCAGCATCACGGCAGCTCGCAATCGGTAAGGCCCATTCGTGTCGGCACCGCCGCCTCTGCTCCCCGGCGGCCGGTTCGTGGGTGCTGCGGGCCGTCCGCCACTGCCGATGGGCCTGCCCGCGGCTCCGAGAGAGCGCCCGAATGCGGCCTGTCGGATAGTGGACCCCGTCGAGACCCTTTGGGGGTCCCAGCCGAACCCATCGGCCCCAACCGCCCTGCTGACCCAGGCCTTACGGGCCATCCGTTCCTGGCTCACCCCCGCCATCACCCTCAACCGCTGGTGGCAGGCCTGGACGGACACGGACCCGCCCTCCGAGTTCCAGGCCCTGATCGACGCTGCGTCGAGAACGTACGGGCGACGGCGAGGCCCCTCGCCCGTACGAGGCTCATGCGGAGGCGCTCAAGGCGTTCGACGACAATCCTGGCTCCGAGGACAAGCACTTCCTTCTCGACCTGCCGTTGTGCATGGTGGAGCGAGCGGGACAGGTGAACCGCTTCAGTCCTCGTGTCCGGCCGGGGGCAGCTTGCTGCCGGCCCGGCAGCCGGTGAAGGACGCGTTCGGGCAGAAGGCGTCGAAGCCCATGCCGTAGCGGGCGAAGGATCCCCAGGCCGCCTTACGGACCTGGGGGTACTCGGCCTCGGTGAACGCCGTGCCCTTGAGATCCCTCAGGGCTCGCAGGATCGCGCCGCGGGCGGTGAGGAACGAGGGGTTCTTCGGGGTGAGTTTCAGCCCGTCGACGACGGCCTGCCAGGCGACCCGGTAGCCGCGCTCCTTGCTGCCGAGTTCCGCGCTGATCCTGCGGGTCATCTCCAGGAGCGCGGCGCACCAGATCTCGCCGACGTTGTGGATCTTCGTGTAGTCGAGTCCGCCCGTGGCCTTCCCGATGTCCCCGAAGTCACCGGGGTAACTGTCGTCGTACGGCCGCTGGCGGAAGCCACCCGGCCGGTCGACCACCCAGTCGCCGACAACGGTGTGCTCCCGCTCCCGGAAGAAGTTGCGGATGGTGAGTGCGAAGTAGTCCGACCAGCCCTCGCCCATCGCCTCGGACTGCTCTTCGCGCAGACCGTTGGCATCGTGCAGGCCGCCGACGAGCCGGTTGGTCACACCGTGTGTGAACTCGTGGCGGAGGACGTCCACGTCCATGGCCGTGTGCCTGTTGGTTCTGGCGACCAGACCCATGTTCATCTCCGCTGCCAGACCGTCGGCGCGCGTGAGCATATTGGCCGTGCCGAAGACGGGCCTGGGGTGGGCGAGTGCGACGACGGGGTCGGCCCCTCTGCCCAGGCCCGAGAAATTGACGGTCTGGAAGTTGCCGTGCTCCTCCGTGAAGTCGAGCATCATGAAGAAGTCGTGCATGTAGTTGCACACGAAGAAGATGTTGGTGACGCGTTGTTCCGCCGTGTCGGGGTTCGGGGCGAACACCCCGTTGCCCGCCGCATCGACGTCGACCTGGAAGCTCTTGCCGGTGTCCGCGTCGACGGCCCGCACATTGTTCCCGACGGTCGCCACGTGCCCGTTGCGCTGCGTGGCCCAGGGTCCGGGGAACCCGGGCAACGGCGCCGGCGGAAGTTTGACCGGATAGTCGGTCAGCGGCAGCGGGAAGGAGGCCAGGGCGGGCTCGGTCTCGGCCGGGTTCTGCCGGACCACCAGCCCTCCGACGACGTGATTGGTCAGGTCCTGGAGATACAGAACCTGGGGTGCCGCCGCGTCCGCCGTCCTCTCGTCGGCCTCTACGAGCGCGTGGTACTGCACGGCGCCGTTCGCGCGAGAGAACCTGAACGACCAGGCGAGACGAACGTCGTCGCCCATGTAGAAGTACACCAGCCGCCCGGGGATCGCCGCGTCGAAGGCCCCTGCCTCGAACGTCATCGGCTGGTCGTTGCGCGCCTGCGAACTGAGCCGCCCAAAGCCGTCCGAGATGTCCAGGGCCGGCAGCTCGTCGGTGCCGAACGGGCCTTCGGTCCTGATCGGTTCGGCGGCCTTCGCGGCGCCGGCGGCCAGGGCCGTCTCGACCGGCACCGCCGGCATCGTGGGCACGTTGCTCGGCACGCTCGCCGTGTCGCCGACGACCCTGTCGACCGTGCCGTCCTCGTGCAGCCACACCTTGGGGGCCATGCCCCACACGTCGATGCCGTTGAGTGTCTGCTGGAGACTGACCACGTGCATGCCGCCGCTCGTGGTCGTCACCTTCGGATCGGCCTCGAACTCGACGGGCTCTCCGGCGGCGAAGCCGATCGCCCCCGAGACCGACGAGAGGTATTCCTTGGCGCGGGCGATGTAGTCGCCGTCGGTGGCGGCACCCGCCCGGTCGGCGAGGCCGGCCGGTGCGCCGTCCACCCGCAGCTCGGTCAGATGCCCGGTGAAGCGATTCACCTTGCTGTCGTCGGCGATGAGGGTGTGACGCACCGACTCCGCCACGCGATCGGTCTCGGCGAGGAACGCCTCGGCGCCCTGGACCCGGGCGAGCCGGTCGTACTCCAGATCCCGCTTGTCGATCAGCTGTGTCATGACGGTTGCTCCTGTCACCAGACGCGAGGCCCGGCTTCGGCTGTCTTGTCGGTTACAGGCCCGCGAGGGTGAGGGCGCTCGCCGTGACCGAGCGGGCGATCGTGGCCGCGAACTCCGGACTGTGATCCTGGTCGGTGAGGGTGTCTCCAGGGGTGTGGTACTGCCTGGTGCCCGTGCCGGGCCCACCGTCCAGAGCGAAAATGTCCTCGGAGACGGCGATGGCCGCCCACCCCCGCTCGTGGAAGCTGGCGTGGTCGCTCCGGCCGATCGCCGGATCGGAAGGGCCCGTGAGCTGTTGGACCGTCACCGCGGGGTCGACGGCGGGAACGGTGTCCGCCACGAGAGCGCCCAGCGCGTCGGATGCGCCGACGACCGGACCCGTCACCGCGGAACCGGCGTGGATCTCGACGGTGGGTGGGCTGCCCTGTTGGCGACCCGCGATCATGTCCATCTGGAAGACAGCGGCGATGCGGTCTTCCGCCGCTGCGGCGGCCCGCGCATAGAACTTGCTGCCGACCAGACCCTGTTCCTCAGCGTTGAAGAGCACGAAGCGCACGTTCCGGGTCGGTGTCCTGCCCTCGTCGAGCAAGTCGTGCAGGCATTCTGCCGCGGCCATGACGGCGGCCGTTCCGCTGCCGTCGTCGTCGGCGCCCGGTGCGGGGTCCACGGCAGGATCGTAGGGGCGCGGGTCACCGTTCTCGTCGACGAATTCACCGCTGGAGGCAGTGGAGTCCAGATGAGCGGTGATGAGGACCGTGGAGTCCGCCCCGGCTACCTGGTGCTCGGCCTCCACGTTGAACAACCGGCGTCCGCGCCACCGGAACCGGTGCAGTCGTACCCTCAGGCCGAGGTCCTGGAAGCGGTCCGCGAGCGCTTCGACGACTCGGGGGTTGTCCGCGGCGGAGGCGTCACGGCTGCTCACCAGCAGCGCCTCGCCGTCTCTGAGCGGTGCGACACCAGAGATGCGCGCGACATGGCCGCGGAGTACCTCGGGGGTCACGGCCGCGCGTACCGCGGCGATCGTCTCCGCGGAGGGGCGGCCGTCTCCGGCTGCCGACGCGGGCGGGCCCGGCGCCGCCGGGCCTCCCGCAAGGCCTGCGGCGAGTCCTTGTGCCCATGCCTCGCCGGGGCGGGACAGGAGTGCCGGGTCCGGAAGCAGTCGCTCGGTGTGGCCGGGCTTCGCGCCCGGCAGGTGGACGTCCTCGATCGGAGCGCCGGCGGGTGCGGCGACGTAGACACCGCCCGGTGCGGGACCCAGCGGGAGGAGCGGCGGGGCCGTGAGGCCGGCGAGTTCGTCTGCGACGACGCCGAAAGCGGACGTGGCGCGTGTGATCGCCCTGTCCGGGCCGTCCGCGACGCCGTCGGCAGGGGTGTGGGTGCGGTCGTCGCGGATCAGGAAGGCCGCTGTGTCCTCCACCGGTCCCCGCAGGTCGACCGTGAAACCGGCCTGTTCGAGTGCCGCGGCGCCGCGCATGCTCGCCATGGCCAGCACGAGCCGCGCGGAGGCGATGTGCACGGGAACGACCTCGGTCTGGTTCGCGACCGTCTCCAGTGCAGGCAGCCCCCGGTCCTCGGGCAGCTCGATCCGCGCCCAAAAGACAGGACGGTTCTCCAGAGCGGCGCCGGTGAACACAGGGTGGGCCGCCGTACGCAGCCCGGCTTGTCCGGCGAATGCGCGCTCCTCGTGGTCCTCGCCCACGAAGACGCACTCGCCGGCTGCGGCGGCCGGGATCCCCTCGCTCCCCGTGCCGGCGACCGCCTCGTCGAAGATCTGACGGCTGTTCTTGGGGCCCCAATGGATGAGCGTGTCGTCCGTGAACCGGCCGGGGAACGCCGCCCGCAGGGCCGACGCGAGCCGCTCCGCGGCGCCTTCGCTCGGGCCCGGGTTGGAGATGACGCCCTTGCGCACGTCGAGGAAGGCGTCAAGAACTGCGAGGACGCGCGGTCGGGGCAGCAGCGTCAGCGAACCGTCCGCCTCCTCCCGGGCATCCGCAAGGGTCGCTCCTATGTCGAAGAAGAGCACGGGCATGTCGGTGCCTCCACGAAGTGAACCGGTCCGGAATCGGCACGTGACCGGTTGTACGTCCCGGGCGGCAACAGCCGTTCGAGGAGCGAGAGAAACCGCGAGAGCGGTGGGCGCGGCGCGAGAGGGTATTCGTGGTATTCGTGGTATTCGCGAGACGGCTCGCGCCGGCCGACCACTCCACACATTCCACTCCGGGAATGGGCTCCCCACCCATCCCATCGTCCGCCTTCGGTTGCGTGCTCGCATCCCGGAATGTAGGCGAATGCCGTTCAACTTTGGACAGTTGAAGGAGTTATGGAGCGCGAGTGACCTTGCGATCGACGACGGCCAGGCTGGTGCTGCCTCCGACGGCTGGACCGGGGCGGTAGCCCGCGTCGCCGACAAGCGTCACCCTCCCCCACGACCATGTGTTTTCTAGGGCGAGCGCACCTGTGGTGTGACGTGGCGTGGACGGGCCTCGTTGATCTTCTGAGGCTCGTTCTCGGGGGGTGTGGCTCTGTGGCGGGTTGATGTATGGACCGTCACGACGAAGGAGTTGCACGTGCGGGCGTTTCCCGTGGATCTGCCGTCCGGTGCGCGGTACTGGACAGTGATCGATGAAGATCTGTGTGTGGTGCCGGTCTCCGATCAGTGGCTTCGGTTCCTGCGGTTCGGGCGTAGCCGGACGGAGCTGACGACGCGGTCGTACGCCGGCGGGGCCGTCTTCTACTTCCGCTGGTGCCGGGCGACGGGGCGGCGGTGGGAAGAGGCGGCGCGGGACCTGGGCTTGTTCATGGTGTGGCTGCGCTATTCGCCGGCCCGGTTGGACGCCGAGACCTCGACGGTCGTGTGGGGTCCGGGTACTCGGCCCTTGCGGGGCGAGCGGCGGGTGAACGGGGTGCTGGCCGCGGTGCGCGGCCTGCTGTCGTACGCCGTGTCGGTGGGCGCGGTGCACCGGTCGGTGTTGGGGCAGCTGTATGAGCTGGCTGACAGCCGGGATCTTCCGGAGGAGGCGAAGGGGGAGGAGACGGGCCTGTATTACCGGTTGCGGGCGCGGCACCGGCTGCAGGAGCCGAAGGCAAACGTCGACCGGGCCCGGGACGACGAGCTTGTGGCGATGTTTCTGGCGTGCCGTAGTGCCCGGGACCGGCTGATCGTGTTGCTGCACGGCCGGGTGGGTCTGCCGCGGGGCCAGGTTGCGGGGCTGCGCCGCAATGACTGCCATCTGCTGCCCGATTCCCGTGCTCTGGACTGCGACGAGGAGGGCGCGCACGTGCATGTGCGGCGCCGCGCGAACTCGAATCGGGCGTGGTCGAAGTCGAAGACGGCGTGGGTGCAGCCGCTGGACTTCCTCGTGGTGCAGGCGTTCGACCAGTACGTCGACGAGCGGCTGGGTGCGGGTGGCAGCGACTCTCTGCTGGTGAACCTCTCACGCAAGCCGCTGGGCGCGCCGATGTCCCCGGCGGCGATGGGCGAGCTGTTCGAGCGGCTGTCGGCGCGTGCGAAGCTGGGGCGCAAGGTCGGCCCGCCAATGGCCCGGCGTGCGTTCGGCAGCAACGTCGCGAATGCCGGGGGCAGTTGGGACGAAGTGCAGATGCTGCTGGGGCAGGAGCATCCCGAATCGGTCGCACCGTACGTGATCCCGGACCGCAGCCGGGTGCGCGAGGCTGTCGAGCGGGTTCCCTCGCCGCGGGAACTGTCCGGGCGAGGTGAGCGATGACGGCGCCGCAGCCGGTCACGGTCGGGCCGTTCCTCGGTGAGGACGATCCGCGGACCCGGCAGATCGTGGAGGCCCTGGACCCGGACTTTCTGCGGATCGTGCGGTGGGACTGGGTGCTGCGGGTGATCTTCTACCCCGTAGATCATCCCGTGCTGGGCATGCCGGACTGCTGCGTGAACGGGTGCAGCAGGGGGGTGAGGTTCGACCGGAAGATGTGTACGGGCTGCGAGCGGGCCTGGAAGGAGTCGGGGCTGTCTCTGGAGGACTTCGCCAATAGGGCCAAGCCCCGGATGCTGGGCATGCGGCAGGAGATGTGCCGGGTGCAGCGCTGCGGCAGGCCGGCCAAGTCTGCGCGGAGCGCACTGTGCGACCCGCACCACCGACAGCGGGCGGATACCCTGAAGCTGCCGATGGAGGACTTCCTGCACCACCCCGCGGTCACTCCTCGCGCAAGCACCGGGCAGTGCGAGGTGGAGGTCTGCTACCGGCTTCGCGACTACGAGAACTCCCGTTACTGCAAGGCACACTCGCCGCGGCTGAAGTACGCCGACAGGCGCGGCGAGGTGACGGACGAGGAGACGTGGCGGCGCATGGCGCCGGCCGTCCACGCCGACCGGGAACTGTGTCTGCGGGGCCTGCCGGATCGGGTCGTCGCAGAGGTTCTTTACGGTCTGCAGGCCCGTACTGAGTCGGGCGTCAAGACGTGGGATCACTTCCTGCGGCCGTTGTGTGACCGGCTCAGGGAGATGCAGGCGCCGACCCTGGAGGTCATGAACGATCCGGAGGTCTTCGAGACGCTCGCGCACGTGAAGTCGACGCGCGGCGTGGTCCGGATGATGCTGACGTGGCTGGGACGGCTCGGAGCGACGGCGGAGTCGGAGCGCCGCAAGGACGTGTGGGACCTGAAGATCTTCACAGGGCAGAACGGCACTCTGGACTTCACCCGGATTTCGCAGCCGGCCCTGCGGGAAGCGGTGAAACATTGGGCCTACGACGACTTGCCGCGCCGGCGGGGCCAGCGGCCTGGGGGCTCGGTGCAGCCGTACGTGACGGCCATGAACCTGCTGTCGGAGAGCCTGCGCCTGCAGCGCGAGGACGGCGGCATGCATCCTGCCGAGCTGCGCCGCGGGGACATCGTCGCCTTCTGCAACCGGCTGGCGTTCCTGACCGAGACGGGTCGGATCTCCGCTCGCACCCGCAGCCACACCGTCCGCAACACAGCGCTCGTGTTGACCCGTATCCGCACTCTGGGGCTGACGCATCCGGGAGGGCCGATGGCGGGCCTGCCCACCGGCTTCCGGCTCCAGCGCGAAGACACCCCCGACGAACCCGAGGACACCGAGGCCGGCAAGAACCTTCCCGACGCGGTCATGCGACAGTTGTGCGAGCACCTCGACGAGCTGGAGCAACTGATCAGCCGGGAGGTCCGCGTGGGGACCGAACTGCTGATGGACACCGGTCGGCGCCCCGAGGAGATCCGCGAGCTGCCCCACGACTGCCTCGGGCAGGACCCCGACGGCTCCCTCGTCCTGGTCTACGACAACTACAAGTCCTACCGCATGGGACGGCGGCTGCCGATCGGCGAGGCCACCGCTGCCGTGATCACCACCCAGCAGCAGCGCGTGCGCGACCTCTTCCCCGGCACCCCGCTCGGCGAGCTGAAATTGCTGCCGAGCACGCGGGCCAACCCGCACGGCACCAAGGCGATCCACTCCATCGGCGAAGGGCACCGCACCTGGGTGGACGCGCTGCCCGATGTCCTGGTCCCCACCACCGTGGAGGAGAACGGGCAGCCCGTCACCCGCATGCTGCCGTTCGACAAGACCAGGATCTTCCCCTACGCCTACCGGCACAGCTACGCCCCGGGTCGGCCAGGAGAGGCGGCGGGAGGCCGTGGACCGGGTGATCGCCTTGCAGTTCGACCGCAACGGCACCCGCATCTGGCACAAAGCCCAGTCGCTGGACTCCGAGCACGTCCGGCGGGCCATCGGAGAGGTCAGCGTCCCCTACGGGGTCTGCCAGGAGCCCTCGAACGTGGCGGCCGGCGGCCAGAGCTGCCCCATCCGGTTTAGGTGCGTGGGCTGCGACCACTTCCGCACGGACGTCTCCTACCTGCCCGACCTGCAGGCATACCTGGCCGACCTGCTGCGCAGCCGGGAGAGGCTGATGTCGGCGTTCGCCGCAGACGACTGGGCGCGCAGCGAGGCGATGCCCTCGCAGGAGGAGATCCGCCGGGTGCGTCGGCTGATCGACCGCGTCAAGGCCGATCTCGGCGACCTCACGCCGGAGGCGCAGGCACAGATCAGCGAAGCCGTCGCCGTCGTCCGGCGCAGCCGGACAACGATGCTCGGCATGCCGCGCATCAGGCCGCCCATGTCCGACGCCCACAGCTCGGAGTCCGTATGAGCACACACATGGCCGACGGCCACCGCGCCGACAGCGAGCGCCGCCGCCAGCGGGTAAAGGCCGCCCTTCAGAAGGCTGTTGCCAGCGGGAGCACGGTCAGCGTGAGCGGCATCGCCCGGCAAGCCGGCGTCGACCGCACCTTCCTCTACCGCCACCGCGACCTGCTCGCGCTGATCCACGCGGCCGAACGAGAGCCGCACGGATTTCCGTCCTCGGCCAGCCCGCCTGTCAGCCTGGCCTCGCTTCAAACCGATCTCGCCAACTCCCACGCCCGCAACACCCGGCTCGTCACACAGATCCGGCGCCTGGAGCGGCGCCTGTCGGAGCTCATGGGGAAGCAGGCGTGGCGTGAATCGGGGCTGGGTGCACCCGCCGATCATGAAGAACTACAGCGTCAGGTCACGCGCCTGGAACAGATGAACACCGACCTGACCGCCCAACTGGAGGAGAGAGACGCGGAGCTGGAGGCGGCTCGCGCTGCCAACCGGGAACTGACCCGGGCCCTCAACCAGCGCGAATCCGTCGGCCGGTAGCTCAGACGGGGTATTGAGTAAACCGCTGGGCCCCCAGCAGGAACCTGACTGAGTTCATGCCTGCCGCGACCAGCCTTTTCGCGCTGCGCGTCACGTACTGCGCGTCCAGGAGCCGAGCACCATCAACGTTTTGGTGCCGGTGACGCCCCTCTCCCGACGGAGCCCGTCGATGACCTTCTGCAAGTGCGCGATGTCCCGCACCCGTACATGGACGAGAGCGTCAGGGTCTCCGGCGGTCGTGAAGGCCGCCTGCACCTCGGGCACTTTGTGGGTGGTTCCCAGGATCTCGCCGACGGCCGTGTTGCCGGTGTAACTGAGCTCGACGAAGGCTTCGATTCCCCAGCCGAGTTTCGTGTGATCGATCTGCACGGTGAAGCCGGTGATGACACCGATGTCCCGGAGCCTGTCCACGCGGCGTTTGACCGCAGCCACGGACAGCCCGACTTCCGGGGCCATCTCGGAAAAGGAACGGCGGCCGTCCTCCCGCAGCAGGTCGAGCAGCTTGCGATCGACGTCGTCGATCTCATTCAGCGGCATCTCTTGGTCTCCTTCTCAACGCAATAAAACAGATGCTATCGGGCTCTGTGTGCAAAAAGTTTGCACGTACAAGGTTGAGTGTCGCAACAACTTGCGTCAACGGGTGCGCTCTGTTGTGCTGGTCTCCAGCCCGGCTGAGGGTTGGCCGTCTGCGAGGCCCGCCCCGGCTGCGGGCACGCGACGGCGTTCCGAGGCCCTGCGGGTGACTGCAAACCGCCTGCGGCCGAATCTGAGAAAGGGCACGTGCACCATGCCTAAGAAGATCATCGACACCGGATCGTCTCTCGGTCCGTACTCGTCCGCCGTGGTGGCCGGCAACCACCTCTACGTGGCGGGTCACTGTGGATTCCTTCCCGGCACGCCCGACATCGCGGAGGGCGGGCTGGAGGCGGAGTTCCGGCAGACCCTGAAGAACCTCGAAGCGACGATCCTCCAGGCCGGCTTCCGCCTCGAAGACGTCGTCTCGACCACCTGCTACCTGCGCGACATGGACCACTGGCCGCTCCTCAACGAGATCTACAGCGGCTACTTCGCCAAGGACGTGCCCGCTCGCGCCGCGGTCGCCGTTGTGGGCCTGCCCCTCGGCGCGAACCTTGAGATCACCTGCGTGGCCTGGCGCGACGACACCGGCACAAACTGAGCAGCGCCGCCGAAGACCTCTCCACCGCTACCAAGAATCTCTCTATGCACACCCCATCGCCTGCCGTGTCCGTCGACTCTCCCGAGCACGCACCCCAGCCTGCGTCCAAGTCCTCGTCCGAGGCCGCGGCGGCGCTGAAGGACTCCGGGGCCGTCGGCCTGGGCATGTTCCCTCTGGGCGTGGCTTTCGGGGTGCTGGTCGTCCACTCCGGGCTGAGCTGGTGGTGGGCACCGGTCATCTCCGGTCTCGTCTACGCCGGCTCGCTGGAGTTCCTGCTCGTGGGGATGATCGTCGCGCTCGCTCCGCTGGCGCAGATCGCCCTGTCGGCCTTCCTGATCAACTTCCGGCATGTGTTCTACGCACTGTCCTTCCCTTTGCACCGGGTCGAAAGCCCGGCCGGGAAGGCGTACGCCGTCTTCGGGATGACCGACGAGGCATACGCGCTGACCTCCGGCGGCGCGGCCCGGTCCTGGTCCGGCCGGCGCATCCTGTGGCTGCAGGCATTCCTGCAGACCTACTGGGTGTCGGGAGCGACCGCGGGCGCCCTGCTCGGGGCGGTGATCCCCCCGCAAGTGGTGGGTCTGGACTTCGCCCTGACCGCCTTGTTCGCGGTACTGACCGTCGACGCCGTACGGGCGCGGCGCGAGCTGCCCACGCCGGTACTGGCCCTGATCTGCGCGCTCGTCGCACGGTTCGCCTTCCCCAGCCAGATGCTCCTCGCCGCCTTCGCCCTGTTCACCACCGCCCTCCTGGCCCGCTACACCCTGACCAAGAAGGCCGCCCGTGCCTGACAGGCCCTACGTCGTCGCCGCCGTCGCCGTGTGCGTCGCCATCACCTTCGCCCTGCGGGCTCTGCCCTTCGCCGTCCTGACGCCGCTGCGCACCAGCGCAGTGGTGCACTACCTCAACGCCCGCATGCCGGTCGGCGTGATGCTGATCCTCACCGTGTACACGCTGCGCGGCCTTTCCCTGACCGCCCCGCGCCAGCTGGTGGCGCCCGCGATCGCCCTGGCCGCCACCCTCGGCCTGCACCACTGGCGGCACAACGCCGTGCTGAGCATCTTCGGCGGCACCGCCGTCCATGTGGCCCTCGCCAGCACCCTCACCCCCCACTGACCTCACCAGGCCGGCCGCGAATGCCGCCACCCCGGGCGTCCGTCGCGGCATCCAGCGCCGCGGCCCTCCATCGGGCGAGGCCGACACGCGGGCAGATCGTCGCCACCGTAGGCGGCGAACCCGGGAAAGCGACGATGAAGGCCGGCCAGCAGCTGCCCAACTGCCCGGCACAAGACGGGGCGCCCCGGGCAAGCAGCCTCTTGGCCAGGCCCACGACCGAAGCAGGGAGAGATCCATGTACGGCATCCAGGTTTCGCAGTTCGGCACCGAGGACGTCCTGACGTACACCGAGCTGCCCGCCCCCGAGCCGGGTCCCGGGCAGGTCCGCGTGCGGATGCACGCCGTCGGCGTCAATCCCGCCGACACCTACATCCGCTCTGGCACCTATGCGTTCTACACCCCGCAGCTGCCCTACACCCCGGGCTTCGACGGTGCCGGCATCGTCGACGGGGTCGGCCCCGGCGTCGACACGGCTCTGACGGGCGAGAGGGTCTTCGTGGCGGCGCTCGGCACGGCGGGATGCTCTGGAACCTACGCCGAACTGGCGGTCGTCGACGCCCGCGCGGTCCACCCGCTGCCGGCCGCCCTGTCCTTCGGCCAGGGCGCGGCGGTCGGCGTCCCTTGTCTGACCGCCTGGCGCGCCCTGTTCCAAAAGGCCCGGCTGAAGGCCGGTGAGACGGTTCTCATCCACGGCGCGAGCGGCGGGGTCGGCATCCACGCCACGCAGCTGGCCCACGATGCCGGAGCCATCGTCATCGGCACCGCGGGCTCCAGCACGGGAGCAGATCTCGTCCGTGCCGCAGGAGCCCAGCATGTCCTCGACCACAGCACCCCCGGCTACCTCGACGAACTGGCGCAGATCACCGACGGACACGGCGTCTCGGTGATCATCGAGATGCAGGCCGACATCAACCTGGAGCACGACCTCCAAGCCCTCGCCACCTACGGCCGGGTGGTCATCGTCGGCAGCCGCGGCAGCCTGGACTTCACCCCCCGGCTCGCCATGCTCAAAGAAGCCACCATCCAGGGCACCGCACTCTGGTACGCCACCGCACAGGAAGCCGCCGACGCCCTCACGGCCGTGGCGGCGGGACTCGACAACGGAGTCATCCAACCGGTCGTCGGAGACGAATTGCCCCTACGTGAAGCGGCAGCAGCCCACCGCAAGATCCTCGAATCCGGAACACGAGGCAAGCTCATCCTGACCACCGACTGACCCCAGGGGAGCATGTCGCGCGCGTACGCCCCAGAGAGTTGGGCGCAGCGCCTGCTGCGATCGCCTCTGCCGAGGCGAGGCAGCCACCTTTCTGCTGCGGCTGATCTGGCAGCAGCGAGCCCTGGCGGCGGAACTGCCGACGGGGCTTCATCTGAACCGGCGATACCGCCACACCTGTTGCGCCTGCTGGCGTCGGCCAAACCGGCACTCAGCTGCACAAGCCAAACCGACCCACTTTCGCGCCACAGCCTCTACCCGAGAGAAGTCCTGTCCATGCGGAGCTGGGTGATCGAGTCGAAGTAGAACGCCGGAGTGCGGTCGAGCTCGTACACCCAGCGGTGCGCGTGGGCGTGCATGCCGGCGAACGCACCGCGCAGGAGCTCCTTCTGCCGGGGCACGCCATGGTGGTGGTAGCCGAGCTCGCTCCGGAACAGGAACAGGGCCCGCGCGTCGCCGGGGTGCCGCGCGCGCCATATGCCGACGGTGCGACCGACTCCGACGTGGATGAGGAGTTCGCCGTCGAGGTCGGAGACGTTCGGCAGGGTCAGCACCCCGAGGTAGGCGCCGATGAAGGCGTCCAAGCGGGACTCCTCGTCAAAGACGAGACAGCACACGTTGGAGTGCAGCCCGTCCGCGCCGACGACGAGGTCGAAACGGCGCGGCGCGGCGTTTTCTCCTCGTATGCATCCAGAACGGGGCGACTCGTCCGACGGCTACCAGGTGGGTGTCACGTCGGATCCGAAGCCGCCATGGGCCGGGCGCTTCTCGAAGTGGAGGTGAGGGCCGGTGGAATTCCCGGTCGAGCCGACTTCCCCGATCTTCTGGCCGGCCTTGACCGAACCCCCTTTGACGGTCTGTTCGGAGAGATGGCAGTACCAGTAGTCGAATCCGTTGGCGCGCAGCACGAGGAAGTCGCCGAAGCTGCGGTCGAATCCTTCGCGGACGATGGAGCCGCTGAGCACCGCGACACAGGGTGTGCCTTTCGGAGCCGCGTAGTCCGCGCCTGTGTGGCGGCCCAGGCTCCAGTGAGGCCCCTTCACTCCGTGGGCGGTCGTGACGCCGTGTCGCGGTACAGGAGATGCGACGCGGCCACCAGGAACAGGTGACGCCGTCGGGACCTGGAGCCGGTCCCAGGAAGTCTTGCCCGGCAGGCCGTTGGCTTCGGCCCCCTTGAATCCGATCTTGCGTTGCCAGGCGGCGTACGACTGTTGGTCCACGTCCGTCCACTCGGGTCCGGGACCCGTCCGGTACTTGCCGCACCCTTCCGTCACCAGGCGTTTGCCCATCGCGGCGATCAGCGGACTGCGTTGCCCCTTGTGGAAGAAGGTCGATCCTGGGAATGGCGCCAAAGCAGGCATGTCCTTATCCCTTCAGTAAGGAGCCGGATCACGATGCGGATTGGCCTGTTGAACGCGCGAGATGTCGCCGTACCGCCGCCAGATGTAGTTGATCGCTGCCGCGATGTTCGCCACCGGGTCGTAGATCCGGTGGGACGTACCCGCCTGGTGGTTCTCGGCGAACGTCCCGGGAATCACCTGCGCGTAGCCGCGTGAGCAGTTGAGCTTTGCACCGTCCGACTGGACTGCGCCTGTCGCGTTCACGTCAGCCGGGTTCACCGCGTTCGGCTTGAAGGACGACTCGCGGAACATGAGGGTCAGCAGGTTCGCTCCGTTGCCGACCCCCGTGGCCCAACTCCTCGGTGCGCCGGTCAGGTCGCATGCCTGCTCGGCGAACGCGCGGGCCGTGGGCTCGTCGACGGCCACACCCGAGTTCTTCGAGAACTGTACGGAACTCTTGGTGATGGCACCGGGATGGCGGCAGTCCACAACGAATCCGGCTCTGGCTCCGAGTTTGGCCAGTGAGGAGCATCCGGGAAATCCATCGGCAGCCGAGCCGGTGAATCCCAGCATGCGCTGCCATTCCGCGTAGGCCGTTCTCGTCTGCTCACCGAAGAACCCGGTGGCGCCGGCGGGGATGCTTATTCCCACTGCGATGAGCGCCGCCTGAGTGGCCTTGACCTCATCGTTGACCTTGCCGAAGCGCACGTTGGACAGAGCAACCATTGCGCCCCCTCGGGAGAGGATGGAGGCCGCCGGTCAAGGAGTGCGCCTGCCGGTCGGTCAGGGTTGCCTTATTTCCAGAATGCGACCGATGTGAGTCGCACGCAAACCCGGAAGGGTGCCGGCAAGCGAGTTCTCTGACGATCAGGTCATCAAAGCCCCAGAAAATCCGCCGGCCTTGCTCGGAAAACCTCAGACGTTGGGGACCTCGAGCCTGTCCCAGCTGAACCGGCCGGGGACGCCGTCGGCAGCGCTTCCCTCGAAACCCAGCTTCTCCTGCCAGGCGGTGTACGACCTCACATCGCCCGCTCCCCACACGTCGAGAGCGGCGCTGAATGTGTAGCGGTCGCAGTCTTCGGCGACGAGCCGACCGTGCATTCCCTCGATGACGGGCGACTTGCGCCCCGCCTGGAAGAACGACGCACCGGGGAACGGCTCGAACCGGGGCTCAGCAGGGATCGGTCCAGTCGGCTGGGACACCAGCGCCGGCCAGGAACCGGGGTCGACGTGGTCGTTCTCCGGGACATGCGCATGGGCGTACCAGCCGCCTTGCGCCCTCCACTTGTCGGCCGGACACGTATTGCGGGACAGGGAGGTCGGGCGGCCCATGGGCCAGACGTCCGGTATGCCCCACGAGCTGATCCATGCGTGGAGATCGCCCCAACCCTTGCACGGAGTGTCGACCAGCCTTGCGAACACCTCGCCGTTGACGCGGCAGTGCGGGAAGAACAGGGACTCGATCTGGATGACGACTTCGCCGGCCCGGTTGGTGCGAGTGCCACCGGCCGTGTCGAACAGGGCTTTGCTGCGGGAAGTGGCGGGGAAGAACTGGGCGAACGCTCCGGTGAAGGGATCCCAGAGGATGTGCGGAGCCTGGCCTTTGCCGCTGCCGGTGAAGAAGCCCTGGAGGTTCACGAACGGGACCAGATCCAGGGGGGTTTCGGCGGTGGCTTCCCTGTCCCCCGTGATGTGCGCTATCGCCCTTGCCGGGAATTCGGGGTCACACGGCGCATGGTCACCGATGTCCGCCTTGAGGGCTTGGGGCATCCATGGATTGGGCATGCGGAATTCCTTCCCTCTTCGCACCCGCGCATGATCGCGGGTGCGGCGGGGTGAGACGGGGTGAGACGGGGAGGGGCCGCCGGACGAACAACGGACCGTGCAGCAGATCACGGCTCGCCATAGCGAACTGGACGCGCTGGCGAACTGGACGCGCTGACCGACGAGTTGACTGAGCAGCAGCCCGGGAACCCGCCGCCGATCAGGCAGCGGGTCCGGGCGCGGCCACGACACGTGGGCCGATGCCGTATCAACTCTTTGCTGCGCGAGGCTCCATCACACCCTGCGGCATCCCGTGCTCCCCGACACTCGCCGCACCTGCTGCACCTGCTGCACCTGCTGCACCTGCGGCCCGAGGCTCCATCGCACCCTGCGGGGCGCGAGGCTCCATACCGCCCAGCGGCATCCCGTGCTCCCCGACACTCGCCGCACCTGCTGCACCTGCGGCCCGAGGCTCCATCGCACCCTGCGGCATGCCGTGCTGCTGCACAGTCGCCGCGCTCGCGGCGCGAGGCTCCATACCGCCCAGCGGCATCCCGTGCTCCCCGACACTCGCCGCACCTGCTGCACCTGCTGCACCTGCGGCCCGAGGCTCCATCGCACCCTGCGGCATGCCGTGCTGCTGCGCACTCGCCGCGCCGTCGGTCGTGGAATAGCTTCCGTTCGCTCTTGTCATATCAGACACCCGTTCCCGCCGTGTGGTCTGTCCTGACTGCCGGTCAACTACGCCTGGGTCCGCCACTGGTGCCAGACCGCGTTGTCGGTGCCGCGGGCGAAGAACTCCATCCGCCCGTCCGAGTTCACGTTCACCGCGATGTTGCTGGTGATGACACCACCCAGGGACTCCCAGCCCGACCAGCCATTACTCGGAGCCGTCTGCCACTGATGCCACACCGCGCCATCCGTCCCGCGAGCGAAGAACTCCATCCGCCCGTCCCGGTTCCGGCTTACCGCGATGTCGCTGGTGATCACGCCGCCGAGAGACTCCCACCCCGACCAGCCATTACTGGGAGCCGTCTGCCACTGATGCCACACCGCGCCATCCGTCCCGCGAGCGAAGAACTCCATCCGCCCATCGGCATTCACACAGGTCGCGATGTTACTG
>NZ_JBEYIL010000010.1:0-345193 GCF_040635845.1 Streptomyces sp. NPDC006872 | reverse complement strand
CCCGACCAGCCATTGCTCGGAGCCGTCTGCCACTGATGCCACACCGCGCCATCCGTCCCGCGAGCGAAGAACTCCATCCGCCCATCGGCATTCACAGAAGTCGCGATGTTACTGGTGATCACCCCGCCGAGAGACTCCCACCCCGACCAAGCGCTTGGGGCATACAGGTTGCGGACACCGTCGATGTCGTCCTGAGTCAGGGTTGTCTTGGTCGAGTTCGACCCGACCGACGGCGCCATGACCGCGCCGGCCACACTTGAGTGCCCCAGGCCCAGGATATGGCCGAGTTCGTGCAGAGCGACCGTCTCCACATCGAAGGCTCCGGCTGCGGCCCCAATACTCCACATGTGCTCGGTGTCGTCGAAGTGAAGGGGCTTCGGCAGACTGCCATTTGTGACGACTCCGCAGCCAGGCGGGAAGTCGGCGTGCGCGAGGATTCCGCCGACCATGCTGTGATCGG
This sequence comes from Streptomyces sp. NPDC006872, assembly GCF_040635845.1. Lineage (NCBI taxonomy): Bacteria > Bacillati > Actinomycetota > Actinomycetes > Kitasatosporales > Streptomycetaceae > Streptomyces > Streptomyces sp. NPDC006872. The sequence goes on along the minus strand of NZ_JBEYIL010000010.1, from coordinate 344,733 downwards.
GGTCGTTCGCCGGCCGCCATCCGATCAGGATGTCAGGGTTCTGATTCGGCGCGACCTCATTGAAGGTGAACCCGGCAACGCTCGCCCACGATCTGAAGGCGTTGCGGACAGCGTCGAACTCCTGGCTTCCTGCGACGTCGTCAGTACCGGTGTCGAAGGCGAAGGTGAGGACACGGCGCGTCCAACCGCATGTGGTCGCGAACTCCACGCCGTCGCGCAGGTCGGCCATGCCGCACCTGGACTGCGTCATCAACGTACGCGTGTGTTCGTCGAACGCTCCCGTGGCGGGGATCCCGTTGAATTCCTGATACTTCTTCAGTGCGCGAGACGTGGTCGCGTCGACCGCGTTTGTCGTGCGACCGTCGGGCAGATAGCCGAAGCGGGAAAGATATCCCTGGACTGCTTCCAACCCGTCCGCCCTTTCGCCGACCTCGACGGTGGGCAGTTTTGCAACCTCGGGAAAGGCGATGAAGGCTGCCTGTGCCATGTCATTCTCCCTTTTTTCTGATCGAGGTCGGGAATCGGATGCTCCCTATGATTTTCAGAGCCACGTCTTTCGGAGTTCCGGGGTCCAATCTGACAATCACTGTCATGGGAACGGAGATGCCATCCGCACCGGTGTCATCAGGTCGACGCGGGAAGTGTGCACCCACGACCCTGGTACCGTCATCGTCTGTAAATTCCACGACTCGGACATTCCTGCCGTTCACCGATTCATCGGCAGCAGCGTGCCCCGGCCGGGAGCCGTACTGGGTAAGCGGATCGGCGAACGGACCCCTGTCGATCGTTATTTGGTATCCATTCGCAGTCCATGCTGTGACTGCCGAATCAATCCCTGTGCTCTCGGCTTCCGTATGAACAGGTGAGGGCACCTCGAACGAGATACCACTGGAATCGCGAATAGTCGCCATGATGCCTGGACCCCTTGATAATGCGACATGAGCGGGCAAGCGGCGAAGCGATCGAGGCGGAAAGCGGGCAATCCATTCCCGCACGGAGGTTCCGGTCTCCACGTGCGTATGGGTAGCTTTCGGAAATTCCCACTCCCCAGTCTGCTACCGAGCGATCTGGGCTGCAACCAGAGTTCCGCGCCGAGTCGAGTCAAGCCGGGCATGGGTGCCCGACTATCTACGTCCAGCCCGTCCAACGCCCGCCGGGGCACCGAAGGATTCACGATCGTCCACAGACGCTGGACCATCGAGCGCAGCACTGGATGGCTCATGCATCACCGTCGCCTCGCCCGCGACTACGAGACCCACCCCCACCGCTCCGAAGCCATGATCCAGCTCGCCATGATTGACCTCATGACCCGCCGCCTCACCAGCGAAGCCACACCAAACTGGCGCGATGCCTGACCGCCCGGGAGTAAAGAACAGGTCCTTGAGGCCGGTGTGCTTGTGGGTGAGCCGGCGAACAGTTCACGTCGTACGGCCGTGCGGTAGTCGGTGACCGAGGCATGGACGTCTCCGCGGTCGCGCAGGGCCTCGGCAAGCGCTGCGCGAGTCAGCGGCTGTCCCGCCTCTTTGACGAGGAGCACGCCGGCGGGGTGGGTGATCTCCTGGGCCGGCGGTGAAGTACTCGACGTGTATCCCGCTGGCGTGCACGCTCGGCTGCAGGTGCGCACCGCAGGCGAACCACCGCTCGGCTCCGTCGTCGCCGACGCGGCGGAACTCCATCCACACATACCCGACGCGGGTCTTGCCGGAGATGCCTTCGCCGAGCAGGTTCCAGTGCATGCTGCGTTCCGAGCGCTCGGCGGGCTCCGGCCGCCGCGGGACGGGAAGCTCTGTCACGCTCACTGCTGATCCCCTTCTTCCTCAACACCACCGGAAACCATGGCGGCTGCCGTCTCGCGCGGGCCCGCGTCCCACTCCGGTCCGGGCTCGCCATCCGGATCCGGACTCGCCGCCTCCGCCATGCGATAGCGGTACGCGGCCGGGCGGGCGACGACACGCCTCCCGGCCCTGCGGACAAGGCCGACATAGCGCAGGACGCGCACGGCGTCGTCGCCGGAAAGCCGGACCGCGCCGTCCTCGGACTGATACGCCTTGGCCCAGCGCGGGAAACGGCGCAGCAGACCTGCTCCGGCCTCAGCAAGCTGTGCGGGCAGCATTCCGGCGGGAGCGGCGCAGAGCGGCTCCAGAAGGAGCAGGGCGGCAACCCTGGCAGTGGCCGTCGTCGCCCACCTGCGCGGGACACTCATGCCGGCAGACCGGAGAACTCCTCGATCGGCTGGCCGCAAGCCGTACCCTGGCGTCCTGGCATCACCGGCGGGACACGGGCGAGGTCCACTGACAGCCGACTTCGCAGCACAAAGAGCTGCCTCGCCGTCCTGCAGGCGCTCCTGCGCGCTGACCCGTCACTGCGTTTGGCCTGTTGGATCTCAGAAGCCGTTGCCATACCGATCATGGAGTCTGTCGATCGAACGGGAGTCTCGATCGGGTGATCGCGGGCACTGCCCGGCATGAGAGCAGGGCCTGGCGGTATACGTGGAAAATCCAGGGGAGCGGACGGCCGCGCGCTGCTACGGTCGGGCGCTATGAGCTGGCTCCCCGATGACTTCGTCCATCCCGTCCTGGTACCGCTGCCGGGCAGTGGTCATCACCTGCGGCCGATCCGGGAGGCGGACACCCCGCTCGACTATCCGGCTGTGATGGGTTCGCGCGAGCGGCTGTGGACCATCTTCGGCCCAGCCTGGGGCTGGCCCGCGGCCACCATGACCTACGAGGCCGACCAGACCGACCTGTTGCGGCACGAGAAGGAGATCGCCGCACACCAGTCTTTCAACTACGCGCTGTTCGACGCGGCGGAGACAGCTCTGCTCGGCTGCGTCTACATCGATCCACCGGAGAGGGCCGGCGCGGACGGTGAGATCTCCTGGTGGGTGGTGGACGAGCTGGTGGGCAGCAAGGTCGAGCAGGCCCTCGACGAGTTGGTGCCGCAGTGGATCGCCGCCGACTGGCCATTCGAGCAGCCGCGCTTCCTCGGCCGCGAGATCTCCTGGTCGGACTGGCTCGCCCTGCCGGAGCACCCCGACGCGTAAGTAGCTTTTGTCGTAATGCTCTGGGGACTTGGTGCTCGAACGGCCGTCTCGATTGGGTGGTCGTCGGGTGCTCGGCGCATGCGAGGAGGGCCTCCTGAACAGCTCGCTGGTGTCGAATCACCGAGCATGGGCCGCGGGCCCCATCTTCACGACGGTGTCCGGGGCAAGGTCGGCAGGCTCCGGCACAGTGGCCACATCGCGGTCCCAGGCCGCGGAGACCGCCTTCCGGTACACCCGTCCGTCGATCCACCAGGCGATGCTCATGAGCCCGATGTATCCGAGCACACAACCGCTCAACACGACGACCTTTATCAAGAGCCCCCCTTGCCCTTGTCCTCCTTTGGAAGGCCATTACGCCCTTAGCCTCGATCTTGCATGAGGGTCCGTCAGCTTGCTGGCGGACCCTTTCAGCTTGTTCGGGGCGGAGACTTCTGCGGGTGGGCAGGTTGACGGCCCGGCTGTCGCGCCGGGTAGGCGCCGGGTTCCACGGTTCCGGCGTGGTGGGTGCTCGTCGGGACGGGTCGTTGACGCTGGTCAGTCGGGGTTCGGCAGGGCTCGCAGTCGTTCGAAAGCGCTGGTGATCATGTCGGTCCAGGGCCAGTGGCTTGCCAGGCGGAGGATGCGGCGGCGGCCGGTCGTCACGAGCTGGGCGGCGGCGGAGAACAGTCGTAGCCGCAGACGTTTGGGCTCCCAGCGCCGGGCCTGGCCGGTCAGGGCGAGCATGGGCATCCAGGCCAGGAGGTCGAGTGCGATCTGAACGATCTCCAGCCAGATCCGGTTCTGCGCGGTCTGGTGGAGGGGTAGGTTGCGTAGGCCGGTGTCGCGGGCGGCGCGGATGCGGTCCTCTGCCCTGGCGCGCTGGCGGTGCCGCAGCTCCAGCTCCGCGATCGGACGGTCGGCGGTGTTGGTGGCGAAGCAGGTGATCCGCATCCCGTCCGCGTCGGTGATCCGCAACTAGGCGCCGGGGTGGGGCCGTTTCTTGCGGACGATCAGCCGTATCCCCTTGGGCCGGTCTTTGAGGCAGTCTCCGGCGAGTTCGGCGACCCAGGCGCCGTCGCGGATCTCGCCGTCGGGTTCAACAGCCGGGGTCCAGGCCGAGACCGGCAGCTTCAGCACGGCCTGGTGAATGGCGTCGGTGACGACCATGCCGACCGAGTAGGACAGCCATCGTCCTCGTGCGGTGAGCCAGTTGAGGAACTCGTGGGTGCCGCCGCCGGAGTCGGTGCGGATCAGGGTGCGGCGCCCGCACCGGTAGGTCTTCGGCAGCTGAGCCAAGGCCAGGCGGGCGGCTTCGATGTGGTCGGCGGCGGTGTTGCTGCCCGCGTTGCCGGGCCGCAGCAGGCCGGCGACCGGTTCCCCGGAGCCCTCGTGGCCGTGGTCCACGAACGCGAACAGCGGGTGGTGGCCGAAGGTCTGCTTCCAGGTCGCGGTGGCGTCCTGCTTGTCGGAGTGCGCCAGGACCAGTACCCCGTCGATGTCCACGACCATCTCGCCTGACTTGTCCGGGGCGTTGTGCCCGGCCAACCGCCAGACCTGCTGGCGGACTTCGGCCCGGGCGCGCCGGATGGCTGCAAGCGCCCGGGGCCCGGCACCGGCGAGGGTGTCGATCAAGCGTGAGACGGTCGGGTCGGACGCCACGGGCCCGAACGCGGTGGGCTCGGCCGGCAGCATCGCCACGTCCGCCAGGCAGTCGCCGCCCAGCGCGACTGTCAGCGCAACATCCGGCAGGATCTTGCCCGGATCGTGCACCGTCCTGGGCTTGCGCCACGGGGCTAGTGCCGCTGATATCGCCGTATCCAGTCCGCTCTGGCGGGCCGTCTCCACCAGCAGCAACCCACCGGCCTGCGCGACCACCCCGCGACCATTGCCCGCGACACGGACACGCGGGTACGACCCGATACGCTTACTCACGTGGGAAGTTCCTCCGACTGGCGCGGGAACAAGGGCCTAGACAATCCTCATTCTCGCTGGTCAGAGAAACTTTCTGCTTACTTGAGCACCTATCGGGACGGCCCGCTCCGTGAAGGCGCGAGGCTAAGAAGGCGATGATGACGGACACCGACGAGTGGTCCTTCACGGTGGACGAGGATGGCATGGTCTTCGTCGTCGCACCCTCCGGTGTGCCGGAGAACGTGCGGCTCGCCGTCGAGACCGTGTTGATTCCCTTCGGCGACTCTCCCGACTCCGTGGAGAGCTATCTGCGCGAATGGCGGAGGATGGCGGAGGAGCTCGGCGACGACTACGCCCTGGCGACCACGAGCGCGCAGGTCAGACGTGTGGGGCCGGGCGAGATCGAACTCGGGGACATGTACGGGCAGTTCGAGGACTGTCGGATGAGTGCCCGTGAGTTCGAGAGGATGCTCGGACAGCTGATCGACTTCCTGAAGTCGCTCTAGCCTCGATCTTGCAATGAGGGTCCGTCAGCTTGCTGACGGACCCTTTTCTGCTTGTTCGGGTTGGGGTTTTCTGCGGGTGGGCAGGTTGGCGCCCAGACCGAGTCTCCGGCTCCGACTTACCGGGCCGAACACGCTCGGCTCGGCCCGAAGCATTGCGACATCGGCCAGACAGTCCCCGCCCAGCGCGTCCGCGAGCGCCATATCCAGCAGGGTCTTGCCCGGATCATGCATCGCACGGGCCTTGCGCCACGGCGCCAACACCGTCGATATCGCCTGATCCAGACCGGACTTGAGGACGGTCTCGACCAACAGCACGGACCCAGCCTGCGCAACCACCCCGCGGCCACAGCCCTCAACGCCGACACACGGGTACGACCCGATACTCTTCTTCACCTGAGGAGTGCAGCTTCCCTGACGACGAACAGGACCCTAAGGGCTGTCCCGTAAATGATCTCCGACGTGCTGGATGACCTGCTCGTTTCTTCGTCACCCGGCGAGAGTGAGGTTGTGCAGGCGGGCGATGCCGAGCATGGCGTGGTGGACGCCGTCGCCCTTCAGGCGGCAGTCGCGGAGGATCTTCCAGGTCTTCATGCGGGCGAAGGCGTGCTCGACGCGGGCGCGGACCTTGCGGTGGGAGGTGTTGTGTTCCTCTTTCCAGGCCGGGAGTTTTGTCTGGCCGGGTTCGCGGCGGTGCGGGATGGCGAGGCCGGTGCCCCGGTAGCCGCCGTCCGCGATCGCCGTGGTCTTGCCGACGGTGGCTTTCGCGCCGGACAGTTCCCACGCCTTGCAGTCGTTGCGATTGCCGGGCAGCGGGCGGCCGACGGCGACGACAAGCCGGGTGTCGGCGTCGATGACGACCTGGTGGTTGGTGGAGTAGCGGTAGTTCTTCGACTGCTCGGCGATGGTGTGGTCGCGGGTGGGGACCAGAGTGCCGTCCACGATCAGGACGGTGTCCTTGCGGAACCGCTTGCGCTGCTGGAGGGCGAGCTGTGGCCCGAGGTGGTCGATGATGCGGTCGGCGGCGGACTTGGACACCCCGAACAACGGCGCCAACTGCCGCAGCGTGAGATTGGTCCGCCAGTACGCGGCGACCAGCAGGACCCGGTCCTCCAGCGGCAGGCTCCAGGGCCGGCCCTTGCGCACCGGGTCCGCGCCCTCGCGCCGCAACGCTGTGATCAGCTTGCCGAACTGACGCGGACTCAGCCCCGTAAACGGGGCTGTCCAGGACGGCTCCGACGCCGTGATCACACCAGCCACATCAAGATCATCTCACCCGTGACCAGCAGTTACGGGACAACCCTTAGACAAGTCCCATCGTCCCAGCTCAGAGGCACTCCTCGCTTTTTTTGATCAAGCATCGGACAGCCCACCTCGTGAAAGCGCGAGGTTAGAGCTCGTAACACGATCTAGTTAAGGTGCCTCGGTTGAGCGTGACCGGTGTGATGGTTCGGCTGTTTGAGAGCGTGTGAGTGTCAGGCCATGGAGCGTAGATGACGAGTTGTGGGCGTTGATCGAGCCGCTGCTGCCTCCATGGCCGGAGGGGTCGCCGGGGCCGAAGCCGGTGTCGGATCGGGTCTGCCTACAGGGCATCCTGTACGTCCTCTACAACGACATAGCCTGGCAACTCCTGCCGTTGGAATTGGGGTTCGGCTCGGGGCAGACCTGCTGGCGCCGCCTGAACAGGTGGCAGAAGGCAGGGGTCTTCGATCAGTTGCACCGGGTCCTGCTCGCGGAGCTGAACGCGGCCGGCGAGCTCGACTGGTCCAGGGCCTGCGTGGACGGTTCTCACATCCGCGCGAAAAAGGGGGCGCCGACACCGGTCCGTCGCCGGTCGACCGGCGGAAGACAGGCAGCAAACACCACTTGATCTGCGACGGTCACGGCACCCCGCTCAAGGTCATCGCTACCGCGGCCAACGTCAATGACGTCACCCGGACCCTCGCCCTGGTCGACGGCATCCCGCCGGTTGCGGGCCGCCCAGGCCGGCCCCGGCGTCGGCCCGATTCGCTGCTCGGCGACAAGGGATACGACTCCAACGGCCAACCGCGAGGAACTGCGCAAGCGCCAGATCCTGCCGGTGATCTCCCGCAAGGGCGCCCCGAACATCAAGGGCCTGGGCAAGCTCCGTTACGTCGTGGAGCAGACTTTCGCTCTGCTCCACCAGTTCAGACGCCTGGCCGTCCGCTGGGAACGACGCACGGAACTGCACGACGCCTTCATCTCCCTCGCCTGCAGCCTCATCTGCTGGCGACGGCTCAAGAAGGCAACTGTGTGATCACCACGATGGAAAGCATGGACCGCGGTTGCGTATGTCGAGCTACTCAGCGTTGCGCCTGCGACTCCAGTCCCGCTCGCCCAGTCGCCTGATTCGCCAGGCAGGCAGCGGGTGGTGGGCCTCCGTGACGAGGAAGTGCATCATGTCGATCAACATGCGCCGAACAGCCGAGACAGGGACGACCAGATCGTCCCATTGACCGTAGTTAGCGTGAAGGCGAATTTGATCGTCAGAGACGCGCTCCAGGAGGCAGCTTTCCACGCCCAGTCGTAGCTCGTCGCCGGCCTCGATCCTGAGCCATTGCAGGAGGACAGACGAGACTGCCCAGTCGGGCCCGCACTGGGCAACGACTTCCTCCGCCGCCCATCGCAAAGCCTGGGGCGTGTCCTTGGGGGCCCTGATCAGAGCCATACCGAAGGCGGGGGCGACCTGTTGCACTGTGCCGTCGCTGCCCCTGCCAGCGGCGGGGATCTCCTCCAGACCAAAGACCCAGAAGCCTCCGGAGGAACTCTCAGCGTTGTTCACGTGGCTCATCTGCACGACGATGCCAGGCCCGTCGCGGCGTGTAGCCACCGGGATGGCGAAGAGTCCCGCGCATGATCGTGCTCTGAGCTCCTACAGGGTTGTGAACGTCGGCGGAAATCAGTGTCCTGCCAGGCTGTCAGGTAAGAGTCTGCGAAGGGCCCGCGAAGGGTTCGTTCATCCAGTTCTCGAAAGGCACGGCGTGACTCGGAATGACTCTGGGGTTGGTTCTGTCGCCGGTGACCACGGCTTCCATCGTCTCGGTGAAGTCGACGAGCTTGTCCGCGTCGTACCCGGTGATCAACTTCAGGGATGCGGCGGTGGCGCTCACCCAGGACCTGTAGTCGCTAAGGAACTCCCGGAACAGCCCAATGCGATCGTCATCGGTCAGATACTTCTGAGGATCGAGATCACTGCAGCCGTTCCCCTGGTTTCCCGCTGCCTCGATCCAGAAAGCCTGCCAGTCCCGCAGCCAGGCGACCTCCCGGTAGACCGGACTGGCCTCGACGTACATCGCGGCGAGCGCCATGAAGGTGTCCTGCTGTATGTCGTGGGCGTACGCCGCGTTGGCGCGGAAGACGAACATCGAGTAACTCATAGGCCCTCCATGGGCGTTATTTTCCCACGAGCCCCGCTGGGATTGACCAAAGTGGCTGCAAGTTCCAGTGTTGTGCAGCTGGTTGGGCAGCTGGTTGGGCAGAGGTACGGCTCTTCTGCGGTGAGATCGTCGGTCAGGGCCGGAGTTCGTCGTGTGTGCTTATCGGGTGAGGGATAGATGCGTTCGCTTTCCCTCTGGGTGTGGAAGGTCCAGTAGGCGGGGAAGTCGCGTTGCTGATGACGGCGCGGAGGGTGAGGACGGCCGGCTCCGCAGACGCTGCATCGGCTGCCGGTGATGTCGAGGCGGTCGGCGATCAGGTGGCGGGCCGTTCCTTCGACGATGCCGCCGCGATCGGCCAACCGGAGTAGAGGGCCTGGTCGTAGTGGACGAAGGCGGCATTGTTCTCCAGGTAGCGGCAGGCTTTGTCCGCCGCGGCCTGCTGCTCTGGGGACAGGCCCGTGCGGTCGGCCTCGGTGCGAATGACTGCGACGGCCGAGGGGGCGTCACCGGCCAGGATCCGGGCGGCTTTGGTGCCCACCTGGTCTTCGGCGGCGGGATCGGTGGCGGTGTGGAAACACCGCGCGGCCGCCCATGACTTCTCCAGCACGTGCACGATGTCGAGGACGATATGGATCGTGATGTTCCGGCGGGCGGCCTCGGCCTGGATCAGTTCCAGCTGGTGGGCGGCGCCGTCGACCAGGACCACCCAGCACCTGTGGTGCTGCGGGTCACGGGCTTCGGCCTGGTCGAACGCGGCGGCGATGACCTGGTCGGTGTCGTTTGGACCGAGGCGGTGAGCCACTTCTGCCGGGCCTTGGGGCCCTTGCGCGGGGTGCGTCGGCCGGCGCGGCCGTCGGGTGGGGCGATGATGTCGTGCGGACGGCGCGGGGCCGGGTCGGCGTCGTGGACGACCGCCAGGCTGGCCGTCCTCTTGCGGCAGGTCTTCTCCCCGGCGGACAGGCGGGTGCGGAACGTGCGCCGGGCTCGCTCGGCGGCCTTGCGGTCGCTTCGCGCAGATCGCCGGGGCGCATCACGATCCTTTTGCCGTCGACGCTGAGGACCATCAGAGTCTTCATCCCGGCCGGGACGGGGGTGCGCTGCGCGTAGAAGGCGCAGACGTCCGCCGCAGCCGCCCGCACGAGAGGCAGCCTGGCCGGTCCGGGATGTGTCCGCGGTGCCAGTGCTGTCGTTGGTGCCGGTACCGCTCGGCCCGTCTCGTCGTCGCGGGCGAAGCGGCGATCCATGGTGATCCATCCGCTCGAGTCGGCCGCGCGGCGAGGTGCCTGCCGAGGCAGGCCCTTCTCCGCGCGGCCTCGCGCCGAACCGGACGTAACGGCCTCTTGGTCGTCCGGCTGTCCCATTCCCTTGATCACGTCATCGGAGACAGAAGCGCGCTACCAGTTTCTTGCGCGGTGATGCGACGAAGTCACGGCGTGGGTTGCGTTTCGATGACGGCGAAGGCTCCGGCGGGTGTCACGTTGACGCGGTGCAGGCCGGCTGCGGTGAACAGGGCGTCGAATTCGGCGATTTGGCGTTCCCTGCCGCCTGTCATGTCGAGCATGTTCATATCCATCAAGGGGGCGAGTCCGGGTTGGCCGGGCTCGCCGACGAGGTGATCGACGACGGCGATGCGCCCGCCCTTCACGAGCTGTGCCCGGCAGTTTTCAAGGATGCGGACGCAGTTGGCGTCGTCCCAGTCGTGCAGGATGTACTTGAGGACGTAGAGGTCCGCCGGCGGAACCGAGGCGAAGAAGTCTCCGCCGACGGTGGTGAAACGCCCGTCGAGCCCCTCGGCCTTGGCGGCTTCGGCCGCGGCGGGGACGATGTGGGGCAGGTCGAAGACTCCGCCCTCGAGCTCGGGGTTCGCCCGCATCATGGCCCGGATGACGTCTCCGCCGGCTCCGCCGATGTCCAGGGCGAGAGTGACGCCCTTCGTGTCCAGCACGGCAGCGATGTCGAGGGCGGATGCGCGTGACAGGTTGCTCATCGACTCGGTGAACGAAGCCGCTTCGTCGAGGTGCTTGGCGAAGTAGTCGAAGATGTTCGCTTCGCCATGGGCCGCGGTGACCTGGTGCCGGCCCGACCGGACAGCTTCGGGGAACCTGCCCCACGGCAGCCAATGGCCCGGCGCGGACTGGGAGATGGCGAAGTGTCGCAGCGAGTGGGGGTCGTCGTACTGCAGTGTGCTCAGCAGGGATGTGCCGGTGAAGTGACGTCCGTCGTCGGAGGTCATCAGCCCCAGGGAAGCGCACGTACGCAGCAGGCGGCGGGTCGCGTCGACGTCCGTGGCCTCCTTCTCGGCGATCGCTTCCGCAGTGTCGGTTCCCGCCGCGAGGTGGTCCGCGAAGTTGTACAACGCGGCAGCCCGAACTGCCTGGGTGACCCAGAATCCCGTCACCATGCCCATCATGCGCTCATAGTCATGAGCGGCCGCAGACGGTCGTACGTTGGTCAAGTCAATCTCCTTCACTAGGCGACGGCATGATGCCGTCGCGGGCTTGGGGCCCAGCACAGCCGGTCCCTACCGGGCCCCATGGCCGTCGAGTCGAGTGCGGGTTGGTGTGGTGGTTGCGTTATGGAGGGGGCAGGCTGCTACTCCACGAAGAGCACGAAGAGCACGAAGAGTTCGACCGGGATGTTTCCGCGGGTGGCCGCCGCTTCAGCGGCAGTGCGTCAGGGGACCTTGGTCCTCAGCAGGTCGACCGGTGCGATCGCCGGCGCCACGCTGAGTTTCGTCTGCGCGGCCTCGTCGAGTGCCGCGGCGATCGGCTCGTCAGATGCGCCTGGCATTCCTGCTCGTCCTCGTAGGTGTCGAACACCCCGAAGGCAGTGGCGGTGCCGGCGGCGGTCACAGTGACGTCGACAGTGCTGGTTTCTGCGGAGGGGCGGCGGCGGTGAGCCGGTCTGTCAATGTGCCTGGCGCAGGAAGTCGACGACCAGGTCTGTCGTCGCCTGCGGCTGCTCTTCCGTGATCCAGTGCCCGCAATCCGGGATGATCGCATCTTCGACGTCATCGGCGACACACCGCAGCACCTCGCCGATCCCCGGGCCGAACGTGGCTTCGCCGCCGAAGGCCAGGACCGGCATCTGAAGCTTGCCCTGCGCGAGGAACTTCTTGTTGTCGGCCGCGTCCTGGGTGAACGCCAGGAACTGGGCGAAGCTCGCCCGCATGGCGCCGGGTTGTGCATAGAGCGCCGCGTAGTGCTGGCGCTTGGCTTCGTCGAACCGCTTCGGGTCCACGGAGAGTTCGTTCCAGAAGCGGTCGAGGTAGATGCGCTCGCGGCCGGCGACCAGGCGCTCCATGTCGTGACCACCGAAGCCGAAGTGCCACATGGTCGGGTCCTGTGTGATCTGGTCCCAGGGTCCGATGCCGGGCAGTGGTGCATCGATCGCCACCCATCGGCTCACGCGCTCGGGGTGGGTGGCGACAGCTGAGAAGCCCACCATGATGCCGATGTCATGCGTCACCAGTTCGATCGTACGCACGCCCAGGGCGTCCAGGACGCCCCACACGTCCGCCGCCTGGTTCTTCTTGTCGTAGCCGCCGTCAGGCTTCGACGAGAGGCCCAACCCGCGCAGGTCGGGCGCGATGACCGTGTGGTCTGCGACGAGCGCGTTCGCCAGATGACCCCACATGTCGCCCGTTGTGCCGAAGCCGTGCAGCATGACGACCGCGGGGCCCTGTCCGCCGACGCGTACATGGATCGTGGCGCCGTTGGTTTCGATGTCACGCGACTGCATACCGGCCGGGAAGGGGTGGATGCCGTCCTGCTGACTGTTGTCGTTCATCGCTGCACTCCGGGCTTGACGGGAACATGGCTCCGACCGCGAGGACGGCCGGAGGGACTGAGCTGGGTTCGGGCACGGAAGTTCCGCCTGGACGGCAAGACGCCCTGGCTGTAGGCCCCCATGCAGCACCTCCCTGAGGAACTGGATCAGAAGCCGATCCGCGCCGCACCACCGAAGCTAGCCGACCGGTCATCTAGGTTCCACTCGCGTGCCGCACGCCGTTCCCGCGGGGCAGGCCGCCGACCTGTGGTGGAAGGAAGGGGCTATCAGCAGGGAGGAAGTTGGTCGTGATCACGTCCCGCCCCGGAGTGCAAGGTGACCCCATGGGCGCCTGGAGAGGGGGCCCTGTCCACTGGAAGGATTCACCGTGAGCACCAACGACCCGTTCGCTCGCCTCCCCGAGGTGCCCCGCTTCACCGTCACCAGCACCACGGTGTCCGACGGGGACGCCTGGCCCGCCGAGCAGATGTCCGGCCTGTTCGGCGTCCCGGCCGGCAAGGACATCTCCCCGCAACTGTCATGGAGCGGCGCCCCCGAAGGTACGAAGAGCTACGCGGTGACGGTGTACGACCCGGACGCCCCGACCGGCTCCGGCTTCTGGCACTGGGCGGTGGCGGACATTCCCGCCAGGGTCGTCCAACTGTCCGCGGGCGCCGGTGACGAGGCCGGCTCGGGCCTTCCCGAGGGCGCCTATCAACTGCCCAACGACGCCCGCGCAGCCCGCTACATCGGCGCCGCCCCGCCGGCCGGGCACGGCCGACACCGCTACGTCATCGTCGTGCACGCCCTTGACGTCGAGCAGATCGGCGTGCCCGCCGAGGCCACCCCAGCCTACCTCGGCTTCACCATGACCAACCACATTCTCGGCCGTGCGGTCCTGACCGTCACCGCCGAGATCCCCGCCTGAGCGCCGGGGAGCGTCCGGTCGCCTCGCCCCCGCCGGGGAAGGCTGGCGACGGAGCCGTCGTGTGCTCATGCGTTTCGGCGGTCGCGGATAGTCGTGGCTGGGCGGACGGCGTCGGCGATCGCCTCCTACGAGCAGCCGAAGCGCAGGATCTGCAGCCGTTCGTGGGAGCCCGGCCGTCCCGGTGGTTCTTGACGGAGCGGTAGAGGGAGTTGGCGTAGGCGTCGAGCCATCCGCCGGAGTCCCGGAACGCCTCATCGGCGTCCAGCCGAGCCCCACATACAGGTCGTGGTCGGATTACGGGGTGACCATGCCGTCGTCGGCTTGGGAGCCTTGAGGACTTGGCCGACTACGGCCGGATCAGCGGCAGCGAGTTCGACAAACGCGTCGTAGGTGAGGGGCTGCTGAGCAGTCTAGGTGTGGATCTCCGGTGAGGTGAGACGGGAATGCCTACTGGGGCCGACCCCGTTACGAGGCGCCCCGCACCGTCCGCGGCTGTACGTGGCAGCTCGCCGAAGGCACGGGTGCCACCACGGCCGACAGCACGGGCGCAACGCCACCCTCTCCGGCGCCTACGCCTGGACCACCGACGCCGCCCGCGGCAAGGTCCTCAACTTGACCGGCACCACCGGATACGACGCGGCGACGGCCCCTGCCGTGGACACCTCCAAGAGCTTCACCGTCTCCGCCTGGTCAAGCTCGACTGAGCACCACGCTCGACGCCCCGCCCCGGGGCCCGTCCCGGCCCGGAATTCCTGGTGCGGGGTGTCCGAAGTCTCGGGCGCCCCGCACCTTCACTGTTACGATTCAGTGATGCTTGCCGCCCGGTCGGGCGCGTCGTATCGGCTTGTCCGACATGTTCTCCAGGAGGCTCCCGTGGCGCGCAGGACCGGCCGTGTGACGGCGACCGACGTCGCCAAAGAGGCAGGGGTCTCACAGACCACGGTCAGCTATGTGCTGAACAACGTGCCCAACCAGAAGATCTCCGAGCAGACCCGGCGCAGAGTCCTGGACGCGGTGGCGAAGCTGGGCTACAAACCGTCGGCCGCCGCCCGCGCGCTGCGCCTGGGCCGCAGCGATCTGGTGCTGTTGTTCCTTCCGGACGTTCCGGTCGGCGGCACCCTGACGGCCCTGGTCGAGCTCCTCGGCGACGAGCTGGAGCGGCACGGCCTGAACCTCGTCACCCGGCGCGAGCGGCACTCCCCGCTGGAGTCGCTGTGGCGGGAACTCATGCCGGCGGCCGTGATGACGACCTTCGACGTCTCCGCCGAGGACGCGGCCAGCATGCGTGCGGCCGGCATCCACGTGGTCAGCGCCGGGATGAGCCCGACGACCGACCCGGGCGTCCTGACCATCCCTCAGCATCTCATCGGCGCCATGCAGGTCGAGCGGCTGGCGGCGACGCGGCACTCGCGCATCGGCTATGCCGCTCCCGGGGATCCCCGGCTCGAGGGGTTTCTGGCGCTGCGGCTCGACGGCGCTCGTGCCGCCTGCGCGGAACGCGGCCTCGAACCCCCCGTCGTGCTGGAGGTACCGCTCGACATCTCGGCGGCCGCGGCGGCCGCCGAGCAGTGGCACGCGGCCGTACCCGCCGTCACGGGGGTCTGCGCCTACAACGACGAGACGGCTTTCGCCCTGCTCGCAGGTATGCGCAGGGTGGGTCTCGCCGCGCCCAACGATCTGGCCGTGATCGGCGTCGACAACGACAAGCTGGCGCCGTTCGCGATGCCGCCGCTGACGACCATCGACAACAACCTCGACGTCCTCGCGGGCCGCGCGGCCCGGATGATCGTCAACGGCGTGACCGGCCGATCGCTGCCGGCGCCGCCCCAGGTGACTCCGCTGAGCCTGGTGGTACGCGAGTCGGCCTGACGCCGACCGGTCCGCCACCCGGCGCCCCACAGCGCCGCCCCTCCGGTTTCCGGCCTCCCCGCCTCCCCGCCTCCCGGCCTCCCGGCTTCCCGGCTTCCCGGCTTCCCGGCTTCCCGGCTTCCCGGCTTCCCGGCTTCCCGGCTTCCCGGGAAAAGCTGACGCACGAGTCTTGTGGTCCGCCAAAGCGCGGGGTTACGTTACCCATACGTTTCACTTGTACGTATCAGTACGCCCGTTCACCCCACCGAAAACGGTGGAAAGCGAACACCCCTTCCACCAGGGACGGCTGACCGCCAAGAACGGTCCAGGCCGCGTCAAGACCTGGTTTCCCCTACCTCCGAGGCCCTTGAGGGCGGCTCGCTGCCCGACGCCGCCCGGTCATCCACTCACCAGCGGAGCACCCATGCGAAGAATCGCGCTGACGGCCGTATCGGCTGCCCTGATCTTGTCCTCGGCCGCGTGCGGCTCGGGCTCGGGCTCCGGTTCGGGCAAGGCGGCCACCGGCGGCACCCTCACCCTGGCCCCCCTGGTCGCGGCGCAGCCGTGGGACCTGGCCGACGCCGGACTCGGCAACAACACGCAGTACTACCAGCCCGTGTACGACTCGCTGCTCCGGCTGTCCCCGACGGCCGAGGTCAAGCCCAACCTGGCGACCAAGTGGTCGTACGACGCGGCCCGCACGGTGCTCACGCTGACCCTGCGCACCGGCGTCAAGTTCACCGACGGCGCCGCCTTCGACGCGGCGGCGGTCAAGGCCAATCTGCTGCACACCAAGGAGGGCAGCAACGAGGCGGCGGGCCAGCTCAAGGGCATCAGCGGCGTCGACGTGGTCGACGCCACCACGGTCGCCATCAAACTCTCGGCCCCCGACCCCTCGTTGGTGCCGAACCTCGGCAACGTGGCCGGCATGATGGCCAGTCCCCAGGCCATCACCGCGGGGACGCTCAAGACGGCCCCCGTGGGCTCCGGCCCCTACACCCTGGACAAGTCCGCCACCACGGCGGGCAGCACGTACACCTTCGTACGCAATCCGGGCTACTGGAACAAGGCCGCCTTCCCCTTCGACAAGATCGTCCTCAAGCCGCTGACCGACCCGACCGCCGTGCTCAACGCGCTGCGCTCGGGACAGGTCAACGGCGCCCTGCTGGCCAGCGCCAAGAACGTCGCGCCGGCCAAGAGCAGCGGGCTGAACGTCACCAAGTACACCTCCGGCGACGTCGAGGGCGTGTACATCTGGGACCGCGAAGGGAAGATCGTCAAGGCGCTCGGCGACGTCCGGGTCCGCCAGGCCCTCAACTACGCCTTCGACCGGTCCACGATCGTCAAGACGGCGAAGCAGGGACTGGGTAAGGCGACGACCCAGATCTTCAACCCGGCGGGCTCGGCCTTCGACAGTTCGCTGGACTCGAAGTACTCC
Source organism: Streptomyces sp. NPDC006872 (assembly GCF_040635845.1). NCBI lineage: Bacteria > Bacillati > Actinomycetota > Actinomycetes > Kitasatosporales > Streptomycetaceae > Streptomyces > Streptomyces sp. NPDC006872. Next base: position 327,917 of record NZ_JBEYIL010000010.1, on the reverse strand, counting down.
TACGACCCGGCGAAGGCCAAGCAGTTGCTGGCCGAGGCGGGTTACCCGAACGGCTTCTCGGTCACCGTGCCGGACGTCTCGGCGGTCTTCCCGGACCAGCAGGCGGCCATGATCCAGCAGCTCGAGGACGTCGGGATCAAGGTCAAGGTCGACAAGATCCCGGTCACCCAGTTCATCAACTCCCTCCTCGCGGGCAAGTACGCCCTGTCCTACATGACGCTGGCCTCCTTCCGCCCCTGGGACACCATCCAGATCGAGGTCGCCAAGACCGCCCTGTGGAATCCGCTGCACACCGAGGACGCCAAGGTCACCGAGCTCATCGACAAGGCCCGGTCGGCGACCGGCGCGGCTCAGGACGCCCTGTTCAAGGAGCTCAACACCTACCTCGTCGACCAGGCGTGGAACGCGCCCTGGGACTCCGTGGAGAGCAGCTACGCGACGACCAAGAACGTCACCTTCACCCCGCAGGCGTTCGCCGTCGTTCCTCCGATCTACAACTTCAAGCCCACTGGCTGACCCGGTCGGCTGGCCGGGCGGGAACGTTTCTTCGGCTCCCGCCCGGCCGCCGACGAACACCGGTCAGGGAGAGGCAAGGTGGAGAGACTGATGATCGTTTTCTTGATCCGGCGCATCGCCGCCGGGCTGGTCCTGGTCCTGGTGATCGCGACCACGACCTTCGCGCTGATGGGCCTCACCGGCTCCGATCCGGTGCGGCAGATCGTGGGGCAGACCGCCACCCAGCAGCAGGTGGCCGCCAAGTCCGCCGAACTCGGGATCGACGATCCCTTCGTGGTCCGCTACGGGCACTGGCTCGCCGACGCGCTGCACGGCGACCTGGGCAGCTCGTGGTTCAGCAGTGAGTCCGTGACGGGCTCGCTCGCCAACAAGCTGCCGGTCACCCTGTCGATCGTGCTGGCGGCGCTGCTGCTGTCGGCACTGCTGAGCACGGTGCTGGGCGTGGCCGCCGCGGTCCGCCGGGGTGTGCTGGACCAGGTGGTGCAGTTGCTCGCGGTCCTCGGCTTCGCGGTGCCCAGCTTCCTGGTGGCCCTGGTGTTCGCCGTGGTGATCGGCGTCGACCTGGGCTGGCTGCCCGCGACCGGCTACGTTCCGCTGGCGGACTCGGCGGGCGGCTGGCTGAAGTCGATCACCCTCCCGGCGCTGTCGCTGTCCGTCGGGGCCATCGCCGCCACCGCCCAGCAGGTGCGCGGCTCCATGGTCGACGTCCTGCGCGCGGACTACGTGCGCACGCTCCGCAGCCGTGGCATCAGCGAGCGCAGCCTGCTGTTCCGGCATGCGCTGCGCAATGCGGCCCCGGCCGCGCTGACCGTGCTGGCCCTGCAGTTCATCGGTCTGGTCGGCGGCGCGGTGGTCGTCGAGAAGGTGTTCGGCCTCAACGGGATCGGCAGCCAGGCCACGACCGCCGGATCCCAGGGCGACACCCCGGTGGTCATGGGCGTCGTCGTGGTCATGGTCGCCATCGTCGTGGTGGTCAACATCCTGATGGACCTCGCGTACGGATGGCTCAACCCGAAGGTGCGTGTCGGATGACGCTCCCCCAGTCCGCAGCAACGCCGGACACGATCGCCCTGGCCGTCGCCGCACCCGGGCGGGCGGGCCTGCTGCGCCGGCTCCTGCGCAGCCCGGTGGCCGTGAGCTGTCTGGTGCTCCTCGCGCTCATCTCGCTGGCCAGCCTGTTCGCACCGCTCCTGACCAGTCAGGACCCGGCCCACACCTCGCTGACCGACAGCCTCGCCCCGGTCAGCGGACAGCATCCCCTGGGCGGTGACGGCGTCGGCCGCGACGTCCTGTCCCGACTGCTCTACGGCGGGCGCACCAGCCTGCTGGGAGCCCTGATCGCGGTGGCCGTCGCGCTGGTGATCGGCGTGCCCGCCGGTCTGGTGGCCGGCTACTACCGCAAGTGGTTCGACGCCGTCAGCAGCTGGCTGGCCAACCTGCTGATGGCCGTGCCGGCGATCATCGTGCTGCTGGTCGTGATGTCGGCGGTGGGGCAGAACACCTACGTCGCCATGGCGGTCTTCGGCGTGCTGATGTCCCCGGGCGTCTTCCGACTGATCCGCGCCTCGGTGATCTCCGTACGCGAAGAGCTGTACGTGGACGCGGCGCGGGTGTCCGGTCTGGCCGACCCCCGGATCATCCGCCGGCACATCCTGCCCGTCGTGCAGGCGCCGACCGTCATCCAGGCCGCCCAGATGCTCGGTCTCGGCATCGTCATCCAGTCCGGCCTGGAGTTCCTCGGCCTGGGCTCGGCGACCCAGGCGAGCTGGGGCTCCATGCTGAACGACGCCTTCGCCAACATCTACACCAAGCCGGTCCTCATGGTCTGGCCCGGAGTGGCGCTCGCGGTGACCGTCGCCGCGTTCGGCCTGCTGGGCAACGCCCTGCGGGACGCGCTGGACGGAAGCGCGGCGAACGGTCGGAAGCCGCGTGGCACCGCGGCCCGCAAGCAGGTCGCGGAGAAGCAGACGCCGCCCGTCACATCCGGCATGAGCACGTCCGAGGCGGACGACGCGCTGCTCGTCCTCGACGGCCTGAAGGTCACCTATCCGACGCCCGAGGGAGAGAAGACCGTCGTCGACGGAGTCTCCCTGACGGTGCGCCGGGGTGAAGTCCTCGGACTCGTGGGGGAATCGGGCTCGGGCAAGAGCCAGACCGCCTTCGCCGTCCTCGGTCTCCTGCCCCGGGAGGCCCGGGTCTCCAGCAGCCGGCTGGTGTTCGACGGCACGGAGCTGGGAGGGCTCGGCCGCGCGGAGATGAACCGGTACCGCGGCCGCCGGATCGCCTATGTGCCGCAGGAGCCGATGTCCAACCTCGACCCCTCCTTCCGGATCGGCGCCCAGCTGGTCGAGCCGGTGCGCCGGCACCTCGGGGTGTCGGCGGCCGAGGCGAGGACGAAGACTCTCGGCCTGCTGGAGCGGGTCGGCATCGCCGACCCGGAACGGGTCTTCCACTCCTATCCGCACCAGATCTCCGGCGGCATGGCGCAGCGCGTCCTCATCGCCGGCGCGGTGTCGTGCGAACCGGACCTGCTGATCGCCGACGAGCCGACCACGGCGCTCGACGTGACCGTGCAGGCCGAGGTGCTCGACCTGGTGCGGTCCCTTCAACGCGAGCGGAACATGGGCGTGATCCTGGTGACCCACGACTTCGGCGTGGTGGCCGACATCTGTGACCGCGTCACGGTGATGCAGACCGGCGCCGTCGTGGAGTCCGCACCCGTACGGCAGTTGTTCGCCGATCCGCAGCACCCGTACACCCGCATGCTCCTGGCGTCCACGTTGGAGGACGCCGAGCCGCGGTCCGCGCTCGGCCGCCCGGTGTCGGCGGGCGTCGCGGGGCCCACGAACAGCGCAGCGATCACGAACACCGCACGTCAGGAGGGTCCGGCATGACCGGGACACTGGACAAGGAACTCCCGGCGGAACCCCTGCTGGTCGCCGACGACGTGGTCGTGGAGTACCCGTCGAAAGGCTGGCGCAAGCCGCCGTTCCGGGTGCTGAAGGGGGTGTCGATCGCCATCGGCGCGGGCGAGACCCTCGGGCTGGTCGGCGAGTCCGGATCGGGCAAGACCACCCTGGGCCGGGCCGTCCTCGGACTGGCCCCGGTCGCCTCCGGCACCGTCCGCTACCGCGGCAAGGTCATCTCGGGCCTGGGCAGGAAGGAGCGCCGGGCGCTCAGCGACGACATCCAGGTGGTGTTCCAGGACCCGTACACCTCGCTCAATCCGGCGATGACGGTGAACGACATCCTCAGCGAGCCGCTGAGAGTCGCGGGCACCTCCCGGACGGAGGCCGAGAAGCGGGTGAAGGACCTGCTCGACCAGGTCCGGCTGCCGGCCGACGCCGGGGAGCGGCTGCCCCGGGAGTTCTCCGGCGGCCAGCGGCAGCGCATCGCCATCGCCCGGGCGCTGTCCCGGGACCCGCGGGTCATCGTCTGCGACGAGCCGGTCAGCGCACTGGACCTGTCGACCCAGGCCCGGGTGCTGGATCTGTTCGTCGAGATCCAGGAGCGCACCGGCGTCGCCTACCTCTTCGTCACGCACGACCTGTCCGTGGTCCGGCACATCAGCCACCGGGTGGCGGTCATGTGCGGCGGAGAGATCGTCGAGACCGGGGACGCGGCGACGGTCACCACCGCGCCCGAACACCCCTACACCCAACGGCTGTTGCTCGCCGCGCCGGTGCCGGACCCGGAGCGGCAGGCGGAACGCCGGGCCGAGCGGCGGCGGCTGGCGGCGGCCGGCTCGTCCCCGGGCGCCTCCACAGCCGTATCCACGATCGCTTCCCCGAACGCCTCCGCCAACGCTTCCACGATCGCTTCCACGTCGGGAGACCGAGCATGACCCTGTCCAACCCCACCGTCCCCGGCTTCCACCCGGATCCCAGCGTCACCCGCGTCGGCGACGACTACTACCTCGCCTGTTCGAGCTTCGAGTACCTCCCCGGCCTGCCGCTGTTCCACAGCCGCGACCTGGTGCGCTGGGAGCCGATCGGCCATGTGGTGACCCGCCCCGGGCAGCTCGCGGTGGAGAAGGTCCCCACGCTCGGCGGCGCCTGGGCGCCCACCATCCGGTTCCACGACGGCCGTTTCTGGCTGGTCGTCACTGACGCGATGGGGCGCGGCAGTCTGATCTTCACCGCCGAACGGGCCGAGGGGCCCTGGTCCGACGGCGTCGTCATGCAGGGGGTGTCCGGCATCGACCCGGACCTCGCCTGGGACTCCGACGGCACCTGTTTCGTCACCTATTCGGGTCTGCAGCTCGACGGCGACCGGGCCGGCGAGCATCTGGGCGTCCAGCAGGTCCGTATGGACCTGGAGACCGGTCGGGCCCTCGAAGAACCCCGGTCGCTGTGGTCGGGTACCGGACTGATGTTCCCCGAGGCCCCGCACCTGTACGAGATCGACGGCACCTGGTACCTCCTGATCGCCGAGGGCGGCACCGAGCGCGGGCATTCCGTGAGCATCGCCCGGGCCGCCCGCCCGGACGGCCCCTTCGAGGGCTGCCCGGCCAATCCGGTGCTCAGTGCCCGCAGCACCGACCGCCCGGTCCAGAACACCGGCCACGCCGATCTGGTGCGCACCCCCGACGGCGGCTGGGCGCTGATCCTGCTGGGCATGCGGCCCTGCGGTCTGACCAGGGCTTTCTCTCCGATGGGCCGGGAGACGTTCAGTACCTCGCTGGAATGGGTCGACGGCTGGCCGGTGGTGCAGCCGGTCCAGCTGACCCCGCCCACCGGACCGGTCGAGCACCACGACGACTTCACCGGCGCCGAACTCGGCCTGGAATGGCTCTCCATCCGGACGCCGGCCGCCGACTGGTCCTCGCTCACCGAGCGCCCGGGCCGCCTTGTCGTGCACGCCGACGGCTCCACCATGGACGACCCGCGGCCGCGTTTCGTGGGCCGCCGCCAGCAGCACGAGTCGGCCGTCTTCTCGGTCCGGGTGGACAGCGCCGACGGAGTCGGCGGGCTGAGCCTGCGGATCGACGAACGTCACCACTACGACATCGAGGTGGGCGCCGGCATCGCCCGTGCCCGTGCCCGGGTGGGCGGGCTCTGCCAGACCTGGGAGCAGCCGCTTCCCCCGGGTCCGGTGACCGTGCGGATCGAGACCGAGCCGGTCAGCGGCATGGGCCTGGACGCCCTCGGCCCGGACCTGGTCCGACTCTCCGTCGACTCCGGGGCCGGACCGGTCGAGTTCACGGTGCTCGACGGCCGCTATGTCTCCGCCGAGACCGCGGCGTCGTTCACCGGCCGGGTCGTCGGCATGTACGCCGCCGAAGGATCCGTCGCCTTCGACCGGTTCAGCTACCGGGGCGAGGACTGACGCCTTCATCCCGTCCAAGACAGCCGACCGGCACCTGACAGAAAGTCACCAGTACCGTATGGGCACTTCCTCCTCACCCCTGCTCTTCGGAGCCGCGTACTACACCGAGTACCAGCCCTACGAGCGGCTCGCGCAGGACCTCGATCTGATGGCCGAGGCCGGGTTCAGCGTCATCCGGGTCGGCGAGTCGGTCTGGTCGACCTGGGAACCCCGCGAGGGGCAGTTCGACCTCGACTGGCTGCAACCGGTGCTCGACGCCGCCCACGAGCGCGGCATCAAGGTGATCGTGGGCACCCCGACCTACGCCGTCCCGCCGTGGCTGCGCCGCAAGTACCCGGAGACGGCGGCCCGTTCGCGTACCGGGGAGACCGTCCCGTACGGCATGCGGCAGGACGCGGACTACTCGCACCCCGCCTTCCGGCATCTCGCCGAGCGGCTGGTCCGCAAGATCGTGGGGCGCTACGCCGACCATCCGGCGGTCATCGGCTGGCAGGTCGACAACGAGCCCGGGCTGCGCATCTTCCACAACGACTCGGTGTTCCAGGGCTTCCTCGACCACCTCCGCGAACGCTACGGCGACGTCGAGACGCTCAACCGCCGCTGGGGGCTCACCTATTGGTCCCACCGGCTGCAGGACTGGGCGGACCTGTGGACCCCCGACGGCAACTCCACCCCGTCGTACGACCTCGCCTGGCGGCGCTACCAGTCCCGGCTGACCCAGGAGTACATCACCTGGCACGCCGAGCTGGTCCGCGGCCTCGTACCGGAACACCACTTCATCACCACCTGCGTGGCTCTCGGCCAGCAGGGCTTGGACATCTCGGCGATCGGCCGGCCGCTCGACGTCGCCGGGGCGAACATCTACTACGCCACCCAGGACGGGCTGGCGCTGCCGGGTCCCGACGAGCCGGACGGCGGACTGCATCCGTTCTTCGTGCCCTGGTCAGGCCCCGCCTGGCTGTACCTCCAGAACGACCTGGCACGCGGTATCCGCCAGGAGCCCTTCCTCGTCATGGAGACCAACGCCACCTCCATCGGCGGCTCCGCGGACAACCTCCCCCTCTACCGGGGCCAGGCCCGCCAGGCGGTGTGGAGCATGGTCGCGCGCGGCGCGAGGATGATCGAGTACTGGCACTGGCACTCGCTGCACTACGGCGCGGAGACCTACTGGGGCGGCATCCTCGGCCACAGTCTGCAGCCCGGCCGGACGTACGAGGAACTCTCGGTGATCGCCCGGGAGTTGCAGCAGGCCGGCCCCGCGATCGACGGTCTGCGGCCGCGCAGCGACGTCGCGCTGCTGCTGTCCGCCGACAGCCGCTGGGCCATGGAGTTCATGGCCCCGCTCAGGGGGAACGCCCCTGCCTGGTTCGGCGATCCGCAGTCCTACGACCGCATCGTCGCCGCGTTCTACCGGGGGCTCTTCGACGCCGGGCTGTCCGTCGACGTCGTCTCCCCTGAGCAACTGCCGTCCAACCCGGCGGAGTTGGCGGCCCGCTGGCCGGTGCTGGTCGTCCCGGCGCTGTACATCGCGGACGACGCGACCCTCGATCTGCTGCGCCGGTACGCCGAGGCCGGCGGCCATCTCGTCCTCACCCCTCGCACCGGCTACGCCGACGAGGAGGCCGTGGCCCGGCACACGGTCATGCCCGGAGTGCTTCGTCCCGCCGCGGGCGCGTACTACCAGGAGTTCACCAATGTGCTGACGCCGGTCACGATCACCGAAGGGGACGGGACGTCGAACGGCCCCGCCCTGCACGGGCAGGCCACCGCATGGGCCGACGGGCTGATCCCGGACGGCGCCGCCGTCCTCGCCGGGTACGCGCATCCGCATCTGGGCGAGTTCGCCGCCGTCACCACGCATCAGCACGGCGGCGGCCGGGTGACGTACGTCGGCACCGTCCCGGACCGTGAGCTCTCGCACAGCCTCGCGGACTGGATCGCCGCGGTCTCGCTTCCGTCCGACGCCTGGCGCGAGAACCGGCCGCCGTCCGTCACCTGCACGTCCGCCGCCACCGCCGACGGGGCCGTCCTGCGCTTCGTCCACAACTGGGCCTGGGAGCCGGTCGACCACCGCCTGCCGGGCGACGTGCGCGACCTGTTCACCGGCACGGACCTCGCCGCCGGAAGCCAGCTCGTGCTCGGGCCCTGGGACGTCCGGGTCCTCATCGAGCGCGCATCCGACGCCCCCGTGCCGCCCCTCTCCCCCGCCGACCCCACTTCTTCGAGGAGGACGCCGTGACCCGGCAGCCCACCACCGACGCCGCGTCCGCGGCCGACGAAGCCGAGTTCGCCCGGCGCCTCAGCGCGCTCACCCTGGAGCAGAAGGTGAGGCTGCTGACCGGCGCGGACTTCTGGTCCCTCCATCCCGAGCCCGCCGTCGGCCTGCGCCGGCTGGTCGTCTCGGACGGCCCCGCCGGAGTCCGCGGCGAGCTGTGGGACGAGCGCAGCCCATCCGCCAACGTGCCCTCGCCCACGGCGCTGGCCGCCACCTGGGACGAGCCGCTGATCGAGCGGCTGGGCGGGCTGCTCGCCCACGAGGCGCGCGCCAAGGGCGTGGACGTCCTCCTCGCCCCCACCGTGAACCTGCACCGCACCCCCTACGGCGGCCGGCACTTCGAGTGCTTCAGCGAGGACCCGCTGCTCACCGCGCGGATCGGCGTCGCCTACGTCCGAGGCGTCCAGGACGGCGGGGTCGCGGCCACCGTGAAGCACTTCGTCGGCAACGACTCCGAGACCCAGCGGATGACCCTCGACGCGCGGATCGACGAGCGCGCCCTGCGGGAGCTGTACCTGACGCCGTTCGAGCACATCGTCGGCGAGGGCCGCGTCTGGGCCGTCATGGCCGCCTACAACGGGGTCAACGGGCACTCGATGACCGAGAGCCCGCTGCTGCGCGAGGTCCTGCACGAGGACTGGGGCTTCGACGGGCTGGTGATGTCCGACTGGTTCGCCGTACGCACCACCGAGCCGTCCGCACGCGCCGCGCTCGACCTGGTGATGCCCGGCCCGATCGGCCCATGGGGCGATGCGCTGATCGCCGCCGTGCACGAGGGCAAGGTCGACGAGGCGCTCGTGGACGACAAGGTACTGCGGCTGCTGCGCCTCGCCGCCCGGGTCGGCGCGCTGAGCGAGATGCCCACCACCGCCGGGCCGCCCGAGCACGACGCCGTGTCGGTGGCGGCCCTGCTGCGCGAGACCGCCGCCGCCGGGTTCGTGCTGGCCCGCAACGAGGACGCCGTACTGCCGCTGGACCGCGCGGCCCTGAGCCGGGTCGCGGTCCTGGGCCCCAACGCCGCCGTGGCCCGGACCCTCGGCGGCGGCAGCGCCACCGTCTTCCCGCCGCACACCGTCTCACCGCTCGACGGCATCCGCGCCGCCCTGGGGGACGACGTCGAGGTCGTCCACGGAATCGGCGTCACCCCGCAGACCCGCACCCCCGTCGCGGCGCTGTCCTACCTCCGCCACCCCGACGGCTCGGGCGAGGGCACGGAAGTGCGCTTCCTCGCCGCGGACGGAACCCTGCTCGGCTCCGAGCGCCGCGCCGGGGCCGCCTACACCTGGATGGGGTCCTACGGCCCCGGTGTGCCCATCGGGCAGGTCGCCCGAGTGGAGGTGCACACCGTCGTCCGCGCGGCCGACGCCGGACGGCACGCGATCGGCGGCTCGGGCATCGGCCGCTTCCGGATGTCCGTCGCGGGGACCGAGGTGTTCGACGTACGCCTGCAACTCCCGCCGGGCGCGGACCTGGTGGAGGGGCTGATGACTCCGCCGCAATGTCTCCACACCGTCGATCTCGCGGAGGGCGAGGAGACCCAGGTCGTGCTCACCCACGACATCGTCTCCGCCGAGGACGACATCGCGTCCGCCGACGACGCCATCGGCGACGCGGTCACCATGTTCCAGCTCAACCTCCAGCCGCCGCAAGGCAGCGACGACGAGGAGATCGAGCGGGCCGTGGCACTCGCCCGCGAGGCCGATGTCGCCGTGGTCGTGGTCGGCACCACCGAGGAGGTCGAGAGCGAGGGCTTCGACCGCGACAGCCTGGCCCTGCCCGGCCGGCAGGACGAACTCGTCCGCCGGGTCGCCGAGGCCAACCCGCGTACCGTCGTGGTGGTCAACTCCGGGGCCCCGGTGCTGCTCCCCTGGGCCGAGGAGGTCGCGGCGGTGCTGCTGGCCTGGTTCCCCGGGCAGGAGTTCGGCAACGCGCTCGCCGACGTCCTGCTGGGCGTGGCGGAGCCGGGCGGACGGCTGCCGACGGTCTGGCCCGCGTCCGAGCGGGGACTGCCCGCCACCGAGCCGGTCGACGGAGTCCTCGCCTACGACGAGGGACTGTTCATCGGCTACCGGGGCGCCGGCCGCGCCGGCTGGCAGCCGCCGCGCTACGACTTCGGTCACGGACTCGGGTACACCACCTGGGAGTGCGTCTCGATCGACGTCCAGGGTGCGGAGCGGCCCGACGCCGACTGCACGGCGCAGGTACGGATACGTAACAGTGGCGCGCGGCACGGCAAGGAGGTCGTGCAGGTGTACGCCGGCCGTCCGGGCGGCGGCGTCGAGCGCCCGGTCCGCTGGCTGGCCGGCTTCGCCGTGGTCGAGGCGGCGGCCGGCGAGGAGGTCGTCGCGACGGTGACGGTGGACGCACGGGCGTTCCGGCACTGGGACACCGAGGCGGGCCGCTGGGCCGTCGAACCGGGAACCTTCAGGCTGGAAGCGGGTCCGTCGTCGACTGCCCTGCCGCTCACCGCCGACATCGCCTTCGGCCGGGAGTGAGCCGGTCATGACGGACAGACGAGCGGAAGCGGAGCCGGTGGTCGCCCCCTGGCGTCAGACCGAGATCACCCTGACCGGCGCACGCGACTACGCCAATCCCTACACGGACGTCGACGTATGGGCCGAGTTCACCCATGAGTCCGGGACCGTACTGCGCCGCCCGGCCTTCTGGGACGGCGGCCGGACCTGGAAGGTCCGGTTCGCCTCCCCGGAGCCGGAGGGCCGCTGGACCTGGCGCAGCGGGAGCTCCGTCGCGGACAACGGGCTGTCCGGGCAGAGCGGAACGGTCGTCGTCCGCCCCGCCGCAGACGACGGCGACGCCTTCCACCGGCACGGCTTCTGGCGGATGTCGCCCGGCGGACGCAGCCTGGTGCACGCCGACGGGACGCCCGCGCTACTGGTCGGCGACACCGCCTGGGCCCTGCCCTGGCGGGCCACCGAGGAACAGGTCACGCAGTACGCCGCCGACCGGCGGGCCAAGGGTTTCAACGCGGCCCTGCTGATGAGCGTCCAGCCCGACATGAACGCTCGCGGGCCGCGCGACCGCACCGCCGACGAGGGCTTCGACGTCGGCTTCGAGGACCTGCCCACCGGTCACGTCAACGTGCTGAACCCGGCGTACTTCCAGTTCCTCGACCGGCTGACCGGCATCCTCCGCGACCACGGGATCGTCCCCGTGCTCCAGCCGCTCTTCCACGGCTTCGGCTGGAAGGGCCTTCGGGTGGCGGGCCCGGTGGTCCCGCCGCAGGAGTACGCGCGCTACTGCCGCTATCTCGTCGCCCGCTACGGCGCAGCCCCCGTCGTCTACCTGGTCGGCGCCGACGGCGAGGGCGGCGAGCCCCAGATCGCGGCAGGCGGCGCGGAGGTCGGCCGCTGGGACGGCTACGACCAGCCCTGCGGTATCCACTACCGTCCGCACTCCGACAACCGCGCCCACCAGAGCGAGGCCTGGCTGCACTTCCAGTGGTGCCAGACCGGCCACATGGGCGGGCACGTCCAGGAACGGGTCGCGGACATGTGGCGCAACACCCCGCCCAAGGCGGTCGCCAACGGCGAGCCGACCTACGAGAACACCGGCCGCCCCGGCCGGGCCGCGGGCTGGTGGCAGGGACACGAGGCCTGGAGCAACCTGTGCGCCGGCGGCACGATGGGCGTGGTCTACGGCGCGGCGAGCCTGTGGCAGTGGCGGCTGCACGCCGCCGAACCAGGCCACGAAGAGTTCTTCCTGGCCAAGGACGCGGGCTGGCGGGAGGCGCTGGACTTCGAGGGCTCGCGCCATGTCGGGCTGATCTCCCGGATCCTCGACGGCCTTCCGCTGACGGACCTGCGGCCGGACTGGCGGTCCGCCCTGGCGCCGCGAGGCCTGTCCGTGCCCGGAGTGCTGTACCTCTGCTACGCGGAGGAGGGCGGCCCGCTGTTCGTCACCGACCCGGTAAACGTCCCGCTCCCCTACCGGGTGGTCGACCCCCGGACCGGCGAGACCGTCCGCGAAGGCGTGCGTGCCGGCGCCGGGGACCCCGTCCCTGACGAGGGCGGTGCCCCACGGGTGTACATCTGCCATGACCCGAACCGGAGTTGATCCCCGTGCATGTCGCACCGCCCGCCTTCGAGCACCACCGCGAGCCCCTGGGCATCGGCGAGTCCGCTCCCCGCCTGAGCTGGCGCACGGTCACCGACGCCACGGACTGGCGGCAGGCCGCGCACCAGGTGGAGATCGCCGCCGCCGACGGCACGGTCCTCGCCGACACCGGACGCGTGGCGTCCGCCGAGTCCCTCCTCGTCCCCTGGCCGGGGCGACGGCTCGGCTCCCGGGAACGCGTCGGCGTGCGCGTACGCGTCTGGGGTGAGGGCGAGGACGAGCCGTCGCCCTGGTCGGAGACCTCGTACGCCGAGACCGGACTCCTGACGCCGGCCGACTGGACGGCCCGCCCCGTCACCCCGGATCACGCCCCCGCCGGGGAGCCACTGCCCGTCGCGCTGCTCCGCCGCGACTTCGCCCTCACCGGCCGCGTCGCCTCGGCCCGGCTGTACATCACCGCGTACGGCGTCTACGAGGCCGAGATCAACGGCGAGCGCGTCGGCGATCACGTCCTGGCCCCCGGCTGGACCTCCTACGCGCACCGGCTGCGCTACCAGACCTTCGACGTCACCCCCCTGCTGCGAACCGGCGAGAACACCCTCGGGGCACTGCTCGGCGAAGGCTGGTACACCGGGCGACTGGGCTTCCACGGCGGCAGACGCGACATCTACGGCGAACACCGCGCGCTCCTGGCCCAGTTGGAGATCGTCTTCGCCGACGGCACGGCTCGGACCGTCGTGACCGACGAGCACTGGCGCACGGCGGAGGGGCCCGTGCTGCGTTCGGAGATCTACGACGGTGAGGCCTACGACGCGCAGCGCGAGCGGCCCGGCTGGTCCGCGCCGGGACACGACGCGTCCGGCTGGGCACCCGTACGCCAACTACCGCCACCCGTAGCGGAGTTGGTGGCACCGACCGGTCCCCCCGTACGACGCACTCAGACCGTCGCCCCGGTCTCGGTCACCACGACACCGTCCGGGAAGACCGTCCTGGACTTCGGCCAGAACCTGGTCGGCCGACTGCGCATCCGCGTCTCGGGGGCGGCAGGGCACGAGGTCACCCTGCGCCACGCGGAGGTGCTGGAGGACGGCGAACTGAGTACTCGTCCGCTGCGGATCGCCGCCGCGACGGACAGCTATGTCCTGCGCGGCGAGGGCGTGGAGACGTACGAACCGCTCTTCACCTTCCACGGCTTCCGATACGCCGAGATCGGAAACTGGCCCGGCCCGCTCGACCCCGCCGACGTCGAGGCGGTCGTGCTCCACACGGACATGGCCCGCACCGGCTGGTTCGAGAGCTCCGATCCGCTGGTGAACCGGCTGCACGAGAACGTCGTACAGGGCATGCGCGGCAACTTCCTCGACGTCCCGACGGACTGCCCGCAGCGCGACGAACGTATGGGCTGGACCGGCGACATCCAGGTCTTCGCGCCCACCGCGTCCTTCCTCCACGACTGCTCCGGCATGCTGGTCGGCTGGCTGCGCGACCTGTCCGCGGAGCAACTGGCACGGCCGGACGGCGTGCCGCCCCTCGTCGTCCCCGACGTACTGCCGACCGCGTTCCAGGGCGTGGGCGCGCAGGCGGTGTGGGCCGACGTCGCGGTACTCCTGCCGTGGACCCTGTACCAGCGGTTCGGGGACCTGGAGGTGCTGCGCACCCAGTACCCGAGCATGCGGGCCTGGGGCGAGGCCACGATCCGGCTGACCGCCGAGGGCGACGGTCTGTGGCGGCAGGACTTCCAACTCGGGGACTGGCTCGACCCGCAGGCCCCGCCGGACCGTCCGGGCGAGGCGCGGACCGACGGCGACCTGGTCGCCAACGCGTATGTGATCCGCTCCGCCGAGGTCCTGGCCGAGACCGCCGAACTCCTGTACCGCTCCGGGCACTTGACCGGCAAGGACGACGCCGTCCGCTTCCGCGCGCACGCGGCTGCGGTACGCGAGCGGTTCGCCGAGCACTTCGTCACGCCGGACGGCCGGCTGGCCTCCGACGCCCAGACCGCGTACGCGCTGGCCCTCTCCTTCTCGCTCCTGCCGACGGAACGCCAACGGCGGGGCGCGGCCGAACGGTTGGCGCACATCGTGCGCCGCGCGTCCTTCCGTATCGCCACCGGTTTCACGGGCACACCGCTGGTCTGCGACGCCCTGTGCGCGGCGGGCGAACCGCAGCTCGCCTACCGGATGCTTCTGGAGAAGGACTGCCCGTCGTGGCTGTACCCGGTGACCATGGGCGCGACGACTGTCTGGGAGCGCTGGGACTCGATGCTGCCCGACGGCACCGTGAATCCCGGCGAGATGACCTCCTTCAACCACTACGCGCTCGGCGCCGTCGCCGACTGGCTGCACCGTACGGTGGCGGGTCTCGCCGCCGCCGAACCCGGCTGGCGGCGGCTCCGCATCGCCCCGGTCCCGGGCGGCGACCTGACCTGGGCGAAGGCGTCCCACGACACGCCGTACGGCAGGGCCGAGGCGGGCTGGCGCATCGAGGACAGCGAGGGAGACACCCTCGTCGTCGAGGTCGTGGTCCCCCCGAACACCCGGGCCGAGGTCCGGCTCCCCGACGGAAGAGACCCGTTCGAGATCGGCGCGGGACGCCACACGTTCCACTGTCCCTACGTCGCCCCGGCGTGGCCGCCGACCCCGATCCGACATCCGTGAACCGTGGGCGGTCGAACCTCGAGGATCAGCCAACGCAGCTCCTGTGCCTGTGGGTTGAGACTTCGAACACCTCCCCCAACGGCACGGGAGCCTCTTGCGTTGCGCATGGGTACGAAATACTCAGGCGAAAGAACTGGGCACGTGTGAAGTTGGTGGAAACCTGGTCGAGAGGAACCCGTCAGAGCATGAAACTCACACCAGATCCATGACGCGGCCGTCCCGTGGGACCACATCGTCGCTCCGGCCAGAGAGCGGCAAGGAAGACCTCCCGGGGCTGTTCCCGGCCGACGGGTGTGACTGACCGACGGTTGACCTGGCAGGCAACTTCCTCACGATCCACTGCGCCGGCGGCCGAAGAAGAACCCTCCGCAGCAGACGATCGGTACTTCTCCGCGCCGTGGACGGGCGCAGCTCGTCGAGGCCGCCTTCCAGCTCTCCGGCCGCGGCGGTGACTGCAGCGAGGCTGACGTACCCCGACCCTCGCCAAGGGACTGCTCACCCGATACGGGCCGGACACGAAGCGGAGGCGTGAAAACGATCCGCACTCAGGCTTCCGCCACGTACAGGAGTCGCCAGTCCACGCTCTGCGGAACGAGCCCCGACCAATCGCGTACCCGGCGGGGACCCACAGCACCCAGTCACGCCCCGACTCGAAGGAGACACATGCCCACGCTCGACCGTCAAGACGACGTTTTCGTCCTCGACCTCGGAGACGGCGAGAACCGCTTCCACCCCGACTGGCTTGCCTCCGTCAGCACGGCACTGGACAAGGTCGAGAAGGAGACAGGCCCCCGCGCTCTGGTAACCACCGCAACGGGAAAGTTCTACTCCAACGGCCTGGACCTGGACTGGCTGCTTGCCAACGTCGGCGAGCACCCCGGCTACGTCATCTGCGTCCAGGAGCTCTTTGCCCGGATGCTGTCCCTGCCGGTGATCACCGTTGCCGCTCTGCAAGGACATGCCTTCGCGGCCGGAGCGATGTTCTCCCTCGCCCATGACTTCCGCGTCATGCGCGCAGATCGGGGGTACTGGTGTCTGCCCGAAGCGGACATCGACATCCCCTTCACCCCTGGCATGTCCGCACTCATCCAGGCACGGCTGACCCCGCGCACCGCACACCGGGCCATGCTCACCGCACACCGCTACGGCGGAGCCGACGCAGTGGCCGCCGACATCGTCGACCGTGCGGTCGCCGAACACGAAGTACGCACGGCCGCCATCGAACTCGCCCAGTCGCAGGCCAACAAGGCGGGCGGCACCCTTGGCACCATGAAGTCCCGCATGTACGCCCCGGCCCTGACCGCACTGCGCGACACCGCCCTTCCTTTCAGCTGACACACCGTGGTGCTGTGGTTCACGCTGCGCCGAATCCGATCTGTACCGTCGGCTCGGCCTCGTCACCTCTGGCCTGCTGCACACCGGCGCGGGCGGCGTCCGTGCCTCGCCGGTGCGGCGGGTTGTCGCCCTTCTCGTGCACCCTCGCTCAGGCGGCACCCCGACCCACAAGAACCGTTTCGCGGAATGCGGCCACCACGGGACGGAGATCGACCCGGTGCCAGGCCGCCCACAGCTGAACAGACCCTCCGTACCAGGGCAGTTCGCGCACCGCGACGCCGTCGGTCGTGCCGCGCATCATGCTCTTCTGGATGAGCGCGAGACCAAGGCCGGAGGCGACCAGGCCCAGTGCGGTGAGTGGGTCGGCTGCATCAAGACGGATGTCCGGAGTGAAGCCGGAGGCTACGCACGACGCAACGAACACGTCGCGCCAGGCCGGGTCCTGGGAGTCGCCCACCGCGATCCACGGTTGCCCGTCAAGGGCGTCGGGGGTCAACTCCTCCTGCCCCGCGAGGGAATGCTCCGAGGGCAGCGCGAGCAGCAAGGGATCCTTCAGCAAAGGGGCCGCGTTCAGGTCCGGGTCGTCCTCGGGCGGCGGCGTGCGTACCAGCGCGATGTCCAGGCTGCGCTGGCGCAGCCCCTCGAACTGCTCGGCCGACTCCTGGTCGTACAGCGCAACGTGAATGCCCGGGCGTTGATCGCGCAGTGTGCGCAGGGCAGTGGGCAGGATGCCCGTGTGCATGGCGTCGGTCACGTAGCCGATGCACAGGCCGCCCTCCTCGCCCCGGCCGAGCCGCCGTCCGAGGTTCTCCAGCCGGTCCGCGTGGCGCAGCAGGGCGTGCGCCTCGGTCAGGAAGACATGGCCGTCGGAGGTCAGCCGGATGCGCTGCTGGCTGCGTTCGAAAAGGGTCAGGCCCAGGTTCTTCTCGAGCTGGGCAATCTGCCGGCTGAGGGGCGACTGGGAGATGTGCAGCCGCTCAGCGGCACGGCCGACGTGTTCGGCCTCGGCGACGGCGACGAAATAGCGGAGTTGGCGCAGGTCAAGCATGTAGGACCTCGAAGGACTCAAGTATGTCCAAGCAAGTCTTGGACAGTCTCATCTATGGATCCTAGCCTCGAACACGCAAGGACGACGGATCGCTCATTCACTGACGAATCCGACGCAATCACCATCGCAAGGATCCCCCCCCCATGAGCATCAAGCCCCTCCTGCCCGGCGCCCTCGGCTTCGGCACCGCACCGCTCGGCAACATGTTCCGCGCCATCCCCGACAAGGAGGCTGCGGCCACCGTCGAGGCCGCCTGGGACCAGGGCATCCGCTACTTCGACACCGCGCCCTTCTACGGCGCCGGCCTTTCCGAGATCCGGCTCGGCGACGTACTGGCGCAGCACCCCCGGGACGAATTCGTCCTCAGTACCAAGGTCGGCCGCGTCATCTTCGACGAGATCGAGGACCCGGCCGTACGCGACCTCGG
This sequence comes from Streptomyces sp. NPDC006872, assembly GCF_040635845.1. Taxonomy (NCBI): domain Bacteria; kingdom Bacillati; phylum Actinomycetota; class Actinomycetes; order Kitasatosporales; family Streptomycetaceae; genus Streptomyces; species Streptomyces sp. NPDC006872. The sequence goes on along the minus strand of NZ_JBEYIL010000010.1, from coordinate 310,257 downwards.
CGAGAAGGGCGGCCTCTTCGAACACGGTCGCCCGAACAAGATGGTCAACGACTACACCGCCGACGCCACCCTCCGCTCCATCGAGGGCAGCCTCAAGCGACTCCGGACAGACCGTCTCGACATCGTGTGGGTGCATGACGTCGCCCAGGACTTCTACGGAGACGAGTGGCTGGCCGCCTATGAGAGCGCCCGCACCGGAGCGTTCCGCGTCCTGCAGAAGCTGCGCGAGGAGGGCGTCATCAAGGCCTGGGGCCTGGGCGTCAACCGTGTGGAACCCCTGGAGCTCACCCTCGACCTTGACGAGCCGAAGCCCGACGCCTTCCTGCTCGCGGGCCGCTACACCCTCCTCGACCACGACCGGGCCCTGCAGCGCCTGCTGCCGGCCGCCGCCGCCCAGGACGTCGACGTCGTGGTGGGCGGCCCCTACAGCTCGGGCATCCTCGCCGGAGGAACGCACTTCGAGTACCAGAAGGCACCCGCGCACATCATCGACAAGGTGCAGCGGATCAAGGCGCTCGCCGAGCGGCACGGGGTCGGTATCAAGTCCGCCGCGCTGCAGTTCTCCCTTGCCCACCCGGCGACGGCAGCTGTGATCCCCGGCGCCACCAAGCCCAGTCGCATCTCCGAGGACATCGCTGCTCTCGGCGAGATGATCCCGGCCGGGTTCTGGACGGATCTGCGCGAGGAGCGACTGATAGCGCAGGACGCTCCCGTACCCGCCGCCTGACCCCGTGCCCCCGTGACCGTGACCCCGCACGCATCCAGGAGAATCCCGTGGCTACGACCACCGCATCCCTCGACATCCCCGCCTCGCCCGAACGCGTCTGGCAGCTCATCGGCGGCTTCGACTCACTGCCCCAATGGCTCCCCTACATCCCCACCAGCGAACTCCGCGACGGCGGACGCGTCCGCAGTCTCAGGAACGAGGACGGCGGCTTGATCGTCGAGCGCCTCGAAGCCTTCGACGACAAGGCCCGCACCTACAGCTACTCCATCCTCCAGGCCCCCTTCCCCGTCACCGACTACCTCTCCACCCTCACGGTGCGCGAGACGCCCGGGCAGGACACGGCCCGCGTGGAGTGGTCCGGCGTCTTCACACCGGACGGCATCAGCGACGACGAAGCCATCGCCCTGTTCCACAGCATCTACACGGACGGCCTCGCCGCGCTCCACCAAACGCTCACTGCTCCTGACCGGCGCGTATAGGACTGTGTCCTCCATGGCCGGTTGGCGGCACTGCATTTCGTTCGGTGTAACTCCCGATCATGGAAGATGCATCGGTGCCAAGCTGTGCGTGGGTGCCTGGGCGAGGCAGTCCGTCACTGCGAGGACGGATCCGTATGATCACGCGAGGGCAGCCCAAGGAATCGGCGGATGTTTTCGAGTGAGGCGATAGGCGATGTGGCCGCGAGTTGAAGGCATGCGTTCCCTCGAACTGGGCACCCCAGACGAGATGCGCGCCGAGCTGAACGCCCTGGTTCTGGCCGGAACAAAGACCGCGACCACCGGCCTGCTCGAGGACTACGCCAAGGAGACTGAGGGCCTGGAGTATGTCGGTGAGCGGCTGGCCCTTCTGGACAACGAGGGCCGATCCATCGCCACCGTTGAGATCACCGGTGTGGAAGTGAAGCCCTTCATCGAGGTGACGTGGCGGCACGCCGAGGCCGAAGGCGAGGGCGATGCCTCTCTGGAGGAGTGGCGCGCTGGTCATCGGCGTTATTGGAGCCGCATGGGCACCCCCATCGATGATCACACTCTTGTGGCTTGCCTGGCCTTCCGACTTGCCGAGGTTCCCTGACCGGACGGGCCTTCCGTCACTGAGCTCGGACAGCGTGGCGGGACCAGGCGGTTGCTTCGCCGTAGTGGTGGCGGGTGCCGGCCAGCCGGCGGGCGGCCCTCCCACGCCGACAGTTCCGCACGGTCCTCGCGGGCCCGCGAGTTCCGTCAGGCCCGCTCGGCATGGCTGAACACGCGCTGCTCGACCGACCGAAGATCCCAGTCCAACGCCCAGCCGCAGCACTGTAGAGGTCATTTGTGATGGCGGTAACGGTCATATAAGGAAAAATCTGGCAACTTGGGGGGTCTGTTGCTCACCATCAGGAAGTTGGCCAGCACATGGCTGATGGCGCTCGCACCCCCGCTCCCCGCCCGGATCTCGCCCTGGCCCACGACTGCGACAGATGTCTGGGATGGGGCACCGTCGTCACGCCCGACGGACATCACCAGCTGTGCCTGACATGCCAGCACCCCGCCCAGCCGCCGCCCTCTGCGAAGGCCACCCCGCAGTGACCGGCACGACCGGAAGCCTGACGGTCGGGGTGACGATGCCTGGCTGTCGGCGGACACGACCCGCATGGTCGGCACGGTCGAGCCGGACCAGCCGCCGAAGTCGGACACGTCCACCGTGGATGCGCTGCTCGATGCGTGCCAGGCGGCTTGGCGTACCCGGCGGTTGCCGGCCATGCGGTACCAGGGTGCACTGAATCACCCAGCGTCGCCCCAGCGGGGCGGTCGCCTTCACGTCCGCTGTTACCGCAACCGCGGTGAGGCCTCGCACCGCGGCGCCGGGCGTTGTCGCGGCTGGTGCGAACAGACGGCGTACCGTTGGGCCAGCGGGTGACTCTGGCCGATCACGGGTCATAATGCGAATGGGAACCTGCGGTCGGCTGGGCGTGCGAGTCCGGGCGCCGCACTCTGGAAGCGGTGAAGATCTCCGTAGGAGATGGGTAGCCATGGCGCGACGCAGGGCCACCAGCCGGGTGCCGGGGCTTTCCGAGCACATCTTCGACGAGGCGCTCAGTGCACAGGTCATCATCGACGGAGACGGCGTGGTGACAGGGTGGAACGCGGGGGCCGAGAAGTTGCTCGGGTACTCGCCCCCGCAGATGGTGGGGCAACCCGCGGCTGGTCTGCTGGCCGACGAGATCGACGAGGAGGGGCTGCGGTCCCTCGCGCAGCTGCCCAGGTGGGACGGGCGGATCGCTCTCCGGCACCGCGACGGTCACCGCTTGGAGGTCAACGTCCTGGCGCACCAACGGGCGCCGGACGGCGGGCGGCCCGGAGAATGGTTCCTGGTCTCCGCACTGACGGGGCTGTGGCCCGAGCCCGACGACGACGCTCTCGCGAGTCTGCACCACGAGCACGCTTCGGGCTGCCTCGTCGGGCTGTACGACACCGGGCTGCGCCTGCGCCGGGCCAACGAGGCCTGGCAGCGTGACCTGGCTGTTCCCCCGGACGCGACGCGCGGGCTGCGGCTTCGCGAGTACATAGACCATCCGGAGATGGACAGGGTGGAGCGGTCCATGCTGCGGGCGCTGGAGACCGGCGAGCCACAGTTCCTGGAGGTCTACGCGAGGGCCTCCGGGGAGAGCCGGGAACACGCCTGGTCGGTCTTCGTCACCCCGCTGAAGGGCGAGGACGGACGTGTTCAGGGCATAGGTCTGGCCGGTCATGACATAACCGAGAAGTACTGGGCGCACAAACGGCTCATGCTGCTCGCGGAGGCCAGTACACGGATCGGCAGCACCCTGGACGTGACGCGGACGGCTCAGGAACTGGCGGACCTGGCCGTCCCGGAATTCGCCGACTTCGTCAGCGTCGACCTGCTCCCCTCTCTGGACGGTGCACAGGAGCCGTCCCCGGGCACACCGCGCGGCCCGGTCTCATTGCGGCGCGTCGCCCACCGTTCCGTGAAGCCGGGAACCTTCGAGGCGGTCGTCGTTCCGGGCCAGGTGGACAGCTATCCGGACGGTTCCCCGCCGGTTGAGAGCCTCCGGTCGGGACGTGCTCTGCTGCACCACGCGACCGACCCCGCGATCACCGAATGGACGGCCCGCGATCGGGCCCGGTCCGTCACGGTCCGCGACTTCGGCGTGCACTCGGTGATGACCGTGCCCCTGACCGCCCGCGGTGCCACCCTGGGCGTCGTGGTCTTCATCCGCCACCAGCATCCGGAGGTGTTCCGTGAGGACGACCTGGTGCTGGCCGAGGAGCTGGCCGCCAGAGCGGCGGTCTGCATCGACAACGCGCGGCGCTACACCCGCGAGCGCGCCACCGCGGTCACCCTGCAGCGCAGCCTGCTGCCCCAGGCACTGCCGGCGCAGGCCGCGGTGGAGGTCGCGTCCCGCTACCTGCCGGCCGGCGGCCGGGCCGGGGTGGGCGGGGACTGGTTCGACGTCATCCCGCTGTCCGGGGCCAGGGTCGCGCTCGTCGTCGGCGATGTCGTCGGCCACGGCATCCACGCCTCCGCCACCATGGGCCGGCTGCGCACCGCCGTACTCACCCTCGCCGACATCGACCTGCCCCCCGACGAACTCCTCACCCACCTCGACGACCTCGTCGCCCGCCTGTCCGCCGAGGGGAGGGACGCCGTGCGGCCGGGCCCCGGGGCGGAGACTGCCGGAGATGTCGGCGCGACGTGCCTGTATGCCGTGTACGACCCGGTGTCCCGCCACTGCACGATCGCCCTGGCCGGGCACCCGGTACCTGCTCTGGTCACCCCCGACGGCGCCGTGAAACTGCTCGATCTCCCCATCGGCCCCCCGCTGGGACTGGGCGGGCTGCCCTTCGAGGCGACCGACATCGAACTGCCCGAGGGCAGCCTCCTCGCCCTCTACACCGACGGGCTGATCGAATCCCGCGAGCGGGACATCGACGTCAGTCTGTCCCTGCTGCGCCAGGCCCTCGCCCAACCGTCAGCCTCCCTGGACAACCTGTGCGACGCGGTTCTGGCCGCCCTGCTACCCGGCCGTCCCGCCGACGACATCGCCCTGCTCATCGCCCGCACCAAAGCGTTGGACGCCGACGGGGTCGCCACCTGGGAAATACTCGCGGACCCGGCCGCCGTCGCCCAGGCCCGAAAGGACGCCAGTGCCCAACTGGCGGCGTGGGGTCTGGAGGATGCCGAATTCGTCACCGAACTGGTCGTCAGCGAACTCGTCACCAACGCCATCCGATACGGAGAACCCCCCATACATCTGCGTCTGATCCACGACCGAAACCTGATCTGCGAAGTCTCCGACGCCAGCGGCACCGCCCCCCACATGCGCCGCGCCCGCACCTTCGACGAAGGAGGCCGCGGCCTGCTCCTCGTCGCCCAGCTCACAGCCGCCTGGGGCACCCGGCAGACTGCCGAGGGCAAAACCATCTGGGCGGAACAGATCCTCCCGGTGAACCCTTTGGCCGGCTTCACCATGCTCGACACCGAATGACGGTGCGGCATGCGACCGTACGGCCCTCCCGAAGGGCATCGGCGTCCGCGGAGCCGTTGTCGTCGGAAAGCGCGCACCCGCCGCCGATCCAGTCGTCCAGCAACTCCAGGCCAGGCGCCACCAGCCATGAGGGGCTGGATCGATGCCGCACAGGCAGGTCGGTCATGCCGGAGTCGCGATGGACCATGGTGTGCTCTCGCTCGCTTCCTCAGCCCCCGCCGGACCGTTCTGCTGCACGGTGGTCGTGCGGTCGGCGAAGACGAACAGGCGCAGCACCAGGAAACGTCCGATTCCGGCGAGCCCGGAGGCGCTGAGGTAGACGGCCTGCTCACTCAGCGTCCCGGCCGACGGCCGTATCTGGTGCAGGACGAACATCGCCGCGCAGGTGATCGCATAGGCGGCCGTGGCCGACCCGGCGGACTGCCAGTGCCGGCGCCATCCGGGACGCAGCCCGGCCTCGAAGGTGAAGCGTGCGTGGAGTTCCGTGCAGAGGAGGGTGGACGCCGCGGTGACCAGCGCGTTCGCCAACGCCCAGGGCAGCTGCGCGGCCAGCAGGGCCACGGCCGGGCCGGAAGCGAGGCCGACACCGCCGCCGCACAGGACGAACCGGGCGAAGGAGACGAGCGGGCCGGGAGCGGCCTCGGTCCGGTGCGCGTCGCCCCTGCCGGTCTTCGTCCGGTCTGTGCACTGCACCCCGTACGCCGTACCGGGCTTCGAGGCGAGCAGCGAATTCATGGCGATCTTCCTTCCGGACCGGGGGCCTGCGGACCTCGGTCTCCGGGACGGGCACGGAGCAGGTTGCCAACAAGCGTTGGCCACCACTTGTTGACAGGATGCCCACCCCTCGCTGGAAAGTCAACGCAAGTTGGCCTACGTTTGTTGGCATGATGCAGGAAACCGAGAAACCCGCTGCTCCCCGACGCTCCGACCACACCCGGGCCGCCATCCTGGAAGCCGCCCGCCGGCGCTTCGCCGGCCACGGTTACGAGCGCACCACGATCCGCGCCGTCGCCGCCGACGCCGACATCGACCCCTCGATGGTCATGCGCTACTACGGAAACAAGGCCCGCCTCTTCGACGCCGCCCTCGACGTCGACCTACACCTCCCCGACCTCGCCGGCGTCCCCGCGGAAGAGCTCGCCCGGGCCTGGGTGCGCCACTTCCTCCACCGCTGGGAGCACGACGGCGAGGACGACGCCCTGCTCCTGCTGCTGCGCTCCGCAGTCACCAACGACCACGCCGCACAACGCATGCACGAGATCTTCGCCGCCCAGGTCGCCCCCGCCCTCACCGCAGCGCTCGGCCCCGAACAGGCTGCCGCCCGGGCCGGCCTGGTCTCCGCGCAGCTCCTCGGCCTCGCCCTCACCCGCCACCTGCTGCGCCTCCCGGCAGTCGCCCACCTCACCTCCGACGAGATCGTCTCTGCCCTCGCCCCCGCCATCCGGGCCACTCTCGGACAGCGCTGAACACGCCAGGCCGGCCCGCGAGCGAGCGCAGCCGCCGCGGACAGGACGGTGCCCCGGCCGCCGCCCGGCGACCTCGGCCGCGCCGACGAGGGCCCCGAGCGCCGCATCCCGCCCCGCTCTCCTTCCGAAGCCGCAGCCGCAGCCGCCTCGCGCAACGTCCGCGCCTCACGCGGAACCACGGACCGGAAAATGGATCACTTGAGGCATCGAACGGTGGGCCGACCGGTCCAGCGGTAGCGGTTCCTTGCTGACCGGTTCGACGACCCAGGCCATCAGGACCGCGATATCCACGGTGCCATCGTGGCCACGCAGCCCACCGGCGGTGACGCAGGCGCGGCAAAGCAACCGCCGCACGTCGTCAACGTGGTGCCCGCCAGTCCCGAAGACACCCTCGGCGTGGCACTGCTCTCGTCACGCTTCGTGTCTTGATCCAGCGCGCCCGTACCCGCTGCTGCCGCTGAGACACACTCCCCGCCACCCGGCGGCTGATGTGACGCCCACTGCCGGTCTCTCTCGTTCGTCATCCCCCGTCCGGCGCGGATCCGGTCTGACGGAGAACCGCGGCAAGGCCGGGAGCCAGGAGCCGGACGATCCGCTCGGAGTCCATGGCGGCGGTCGGGTTCAGTCCGAGCACGTTCCGGCTGAAGATCAGTCCGAGAGTCACCGTCAGCACGGCCCCGGCGCGCTCGGTGGCATCGGTCCCGCCTATGTGCTCCGCCAGCCGGGCGGTCAGTTCCCGCTCGACGTACTCGCGGAACGCACGCAGAAGCGCTGGATCCCGCTGGGCCTGCGTGACCAGCAGTGTCAGCGAACCGCCGAGTTCCGGATCATCCCATATCGCCAGGACCGACCGAATGATCTGCTGAGGTATCTGCTCGGGATCGCCCTCGAGCACCTGGGCTATCACCTGGCCGGGGCTGATACCGAGCGCCATCGCGCCGCCGAACAGCCCTTGCTTGGAGCCGAAGTGATAGCTGATCAGGGCCGGGTCCACGTCGGCCGCCGCCGCCACGGATCGCATCGTCGTCGCGTTGTAGCCGCGCTGCAGGAACGACGCCTGCGCCGCCGCCAGGATCCGCTCCTTGGCGTCGGAGCCCCCGCGCGGGCGCCCACGAGATTTATTCATCATCATTGAATATTATGGGAACGGAAAAGATTGTGCCCCGCATGGCTGCTCCAGGAACCACCTCACGACGCCTCACGGGCACCCAGCCGGGTGCCCGTGGGACGGCCCTGGCGGTGGTCGCCACCGCCACGGTCGGGTCGTACCAGCTCCGCGGCCCGGGGCCTGAGGCGGAGGCTGAGGACGATGCCCACGGCCGCGCAGGCACAGGTCATCCACCAGGTGGAGTGCCAGCCGCCGGTGCGGGTGGCCAGCCATGCGACGAGGGCGGGGCCGATGAAGCTGCCGGAGTTGAAGAGCTGCTGGGTCAGGCCCATGGTGGCGGCAACAGAGCCGCCTGCCGGCGTCAGGTCACCGATCATGCGCAGCAAGGTGGCCGGTATCGCGCCGCCGGTCAGCGAGAAGGCCGCGACGCACAGGAACTGCCAGCTGGAGCCTGCGGGGAGTGTGTGCCAGTGGGGGGCGAAGGCCAGCAGTGATGAGGTGGCCATGAGGGTGAAGGCGGGGATGAGGAGGGCGCGGGCGGGCAGGCCGCGTTTCATGAGTGCCGCGGTGGCGATCGAGCCGATGGCGTTCGCCGCGCCGACCACGGCGCTGAGGACGCCTGGCCAGACGCCCGCCATCCCGCTGTCGCGGTAGACGGTGGGCAGGAACCCGACCACCGCCATCCACTGGAGGGTGTAGCAGGCGAAGACGAGGCCGGCCGTCCAGGGCCCGGGGGCTCGAACGGTGCGGCCGATGCGGGCGAGGGCGGCCGCCACGCCGCGGGCGTCTCCGGCGTCGTCGCGGGGAACGCGGGCCAGGACCCAGGGCAGCGGCGCCAGTGCGAGCACGGCCATGGCCCACCACCACACCCGCCACGGCACCACCTGCAGGACCAGTGCGCCGGTGATGAGCCCGGCAAAGGTGGAGATGCCTTGGTAGGCGCCCCAGAAGCCCATGGCCGTGGCGAAGCGGTCGGGTGAAGTGCTGCGGCGGATCAGCCCCGGGCCGGTCACCGCCACCAGCATGAAACCGGCGCCCTCGACCGCCCGGGAGGCCAGCAGGGGGCCTGCCGACCAGGCGAATCCGCCGCCGGCCGATCCGAGGAACAGCAGGACCAGACCCCCGCTCAGGCAGCGCCGCTCGCCGATCAGTTCGGCCAGGAGCGAGATGGCAAGTCCGCCGAGCATCCCGGCCAGCTGGATGATCCCGAGCAGGGTCCCGGCCTGGACCAGGCTCAGCGACAGGTCGTGCCGCAGGTACGGGAGCGCGGGCGGCAGCTTCCACACCTGCAGCCCGGCAGCGACCCCGGCGGACACGATGACGATCCAGGAGCCACCGGTGCCGGTGGCGTGCGTCTTCAAGGCCATGGCGAAGGTCCTTCATCAGGGCGGGGGCGCGGAACGACCCATCACCTTGACCACACGCCGGGGCATCCGCGCAACACAGAGCCTTTCCAGTGCGACAGATGCCCAATGGCATGGCTCTCAGATGACAGAATGCACACCCATGACACTGATGGACCCCTTGGATGCCCGGATCGTCCTGGCCCTGGACGACGACCCGGATGCCACGATCCTCGCCCTGGCCCAGACCCTGGGTGTGGCCCGGAACACCGTTCACGCACGGCTGCGGAGGATGGCCGCCGACGACGCGCTCAAGCCCTTCAGCCGGCGTGTCGACCCCGCCGCCCTCGGATACGGCCTGGTGGCGTTCATGTCGCTCGCGGTGAGCCAGGCCGAGCCCGAGAGCGTCCACGAGGGATTGCTCGCCCTCCCCGAGGTCATCGAGGTCCACTACACCACCGGCGAAGCCGACCTCCTCGCGCGCGTCGCCGCCAAGGACACCACGGACTTGCACCGCATCACCAAAGCGATCCTCGCCATCGACGGAGTCGACCGGACCAGCACCGCCATCTCGCTGGCCGAGGTCATCCCCTACCGACCCCGGTCCCTCCTGCACCGTCTGGCGAACGGGTGAGCCCACCAGCGGCCGAGCCGCCCGTGCGCATCGGCAGCAGCGCGAGCAACGACGCGAGCCGCATGGGGGACGGGCCGGGCGCCCAGGGCTTCGAGATCATCTCAGCGGGTGATGTCGACGAAGACCATGGGGCGGTTGGCGACCGTGTTGAACGCGGCCTCGTTCCGGCCCCACCAGTGGCCGGTCGGTTTGCCAGTCGTCGTGTCGGCCTGGATGAAGATCGTTCCCCGGCCGGCGCCGCTCCACTCCTTCGTGGTGAGTCCCGGAGAGCCTTCGACCCTGCTGTCCTTGAACGCCCAGTGGGGCGACGTCCTGGAGGAGAATGCGACGCCGTGCGGGGCGGAGGTGCTGTCGGCGACCCTGACCGCGTACTCCTGGGTAGCACTGTTGCCGTCGCGCTCGAACGGCGCCACGGACTGCACGACCATCATGTGCCCGGTCGCTCCTCCCTCCGAGCCGTCCAGGTACTTCACCGCGATGACGGATCCTGCGTGCAGGTCGCTGACTCGCTGTGCGGAGGGGCGGCTGATGTGGTCGCTCATGTCCTCGAGCGCACCACCGGCGGAGGTGTCGGTGAAAGCGTCGTAGTACTGCTCCGAGGAGGGACTTCGAAAGCCTGTGCCCGAGGTGAACCACGCGTCGGTGGCCCAGGTGTAGGCGTGCTTCAGCGAGGCGGTGAGGAACTGGGCGCACTTGGCCTCGACCTGATAGGAACTGGGGTTCCCAGGGGTGCCCCAGACGACCGAGGCTGCGTCGGCGTCGGGGTGGTTGAGAGCGCCGGGGTAGAAGTTCTCCGGGTCCTGTCCCGGCCAACCGAGCGGCGCGAGTTCGTCGATGATCTCGTTCTGGGCAGCCACCAGGGGCGCGCCGTCCTCGATTCCGGCTGCCTGTGCCGTCGTCGGCATGCATGCCAGAACGACAGCTGTCGACGCTGCGCACAGAGGGGCTATGAGCTTCTTCATCGTGCTGTTCTTCTTCTTTCTGTGGTGCTGTTCTCTCGCCGGGGCGGAATCAGGAATCGCGGAATTCCGGACGGCGGGATGCGGTTGCCCTGCCTGCTCAGTGGTCCGCCGGCTTTGGGGTGCGGCACGAGCCGGGGATTGCCCACGCCCAACGCGCTGCTCTACGTTTCGGCGGGCAAGCAGGGTGAGTCAACCGTGAGTTCGGTGAACGGGCATGAGTAATCTCTGCCTATCCGGCGCAGCGCCCGCTCAGGGGCAGCTGACGTCCGTGGACCGGCGGGACAGCCGGGAAGTGGCGGGACAGCCGAGGAGTGGCGACCACAGCGCGTCGAAAGGTGCGAACCTTCAGTCCTTCGTCAGGCCGACGAACATCGTGTGGTGGAGCGCCTCGACGTGCCGGCGGGCGATCTCGCCGGCCTCGGCCGCGTCCTTGCGGCGCAGGGCGTCGATGAGCCGACGGTGCTCCGTGTTGGATTCTCGCAGGGCTTCCATCGGATAGGGCAAGTAGTAGCGGTAGAGCTCGCGAAGTACTGCGCCGTAGGGGGTCGCGATCGCCGGGATTCCGGTCGCCTGCGCCAGCCGTAGATGGAAGCGTTCGTCGCAGCCGTGGAATCCCGCCCAGCTCGGCATGCGATCCATCTCCTCGACCATGTCCTGCAGTTCGGACAGATCGCCTTGTGCGGCATGGGCCGAGGCGAGATGCGCGATGCCGCATTCCAGGACGAGCCGATGGTCGATCAGGCGATGAACGGCAGCACTGTCGGAGCGGTACGCCTCCGCGGCGGTGACCGTGCCATGGGCCGGGTTCGCGGCGACGTGCGTGCCGCCGTTGCGACCCCGTCGGCGTTCGAGGACGCCATCGGCGCACAGGGAAACCAGCGCCCGGCGGACGGTGATCTCGCCCGCGCCGAGCCCGTCGGCGATCTGGGCGGTATCGGGAAGACGCTCTCCAGGTGGCGCAGAGCTACGGACGCATGGCCGCCGCCCATCCTGGTCATCGTGATCTTCGTGGCGCTCGCCCTGCGTCATGTCTTCCACCTGGGCGGTTCCGGCGCCCTGGTGAGCACCAGCCCCTTCGCGAACAGTGCCACCACGCCGGCAGGCGTCTCGGCCGGTGCCGCCATCGCCGCCTACTCCTTCCTCGGCTTCGACGCCGTCACCACCCTCACGGAAGAGACCGTCGACCCGAAGCGCACGATGCCGCGCGCGATTCTTCTGATCGCCCTGATCGGTGGCGCCATATTCGTCACGGTCGCCTACGCCACTCAGCTCGCCCACCCAGGAGCCCGCTTCGACGATGAAGGATCGGCCGCCTTCGAAATAGCCAAGGGCATCGGCGGTGACCTCTTCTCCTCGGTCTTCCTCGTCGGACTCGTCGTGGCCCGGTTCGCCTCCGGCATCGCCGCCCAGGCCAGCGCTTCCCGGCTGCTGTTCGCCATGGGCCGTGACGGCGCCCTGCCCCGCACCTTCTTCGCCCGCGTCCACCCCCGCTACCGCACTCCCGCCCTCAACATCCTGCTGACCGGCGCGATCGGGCTCATCGCCATCAGGCTCGACGTGGCTACCTCGACCTCGTTCATCAACTTCGGTGCCTTCGTCGCCTTCACCTTCGTCAACGTCGCCGTCATCGCCACCTACCTCCGCATGCGACGGGACGGCGAGAGGCCCAATCCGCTGACCTACGCTGTCGCGCCCACGATCGGCGCAGCCGTCGATCTCTACTTGCTGTACAACCTGGACGGCGCGGCCCTCACCCTCGGTCTCAGCTGGCTGGGCCTGGGCGTCGTCTACCTCGCCTACCTCACCCGGATGTTCCGCAATCCGCCGCCCGGCATGGCGTTCCACGAGGCAGAAGGCGGCCAGGAGACCGCATCCGCGCCCCGGTGAAGGCGCGCGGCGGTGTTTCGGCGGAAGACTGACGAGATCCGGGTCCGCCGCCCAGGCTCGGGGCGCCGGGGCCGGGATCCTCGACGCGCCACCGCCAACCGTGCAAGAGCTCGTCGATTCAGGGCATGGTCGTCTCGGCAGCCGACTCCGGAGGGACCGTCGTCGCAGGTGCAGTCGGCTCCGTAGGGACCGTCGTCGGAGGTGAGGAGGCCACGTCCGCTTCCGGTTTCTCCTGTGGCAGCCGCCGCATCAGCAGCCAGTAGCCCACCCCCGCCACCGTTCCCAGCCCCGCGCACGCGCCCCATAGCCACGCCGCGCCGACGTGGTCCATCACGAAGCCGCCCATCAGAGGGGCGACCAGCGCCGACGCCGACCACGACATGCTGCTCATCCCCTGGTAGCGGCCCCGGCCGTGCACCGGGGAGAGCCGTGCTGTCAAGCCCGTCTGAGTAGGCGCGTTGACGATCTCGGCCAGGCTCCAGACGCAGATGGTCAGGGCGTACACGGCGATCGATTCCGCGAAGGCCGTCAGCCCGAATCCGTACCCCGCGATCAGCGACGAAAGGATCAACAGCCCTCGTGCGTCGCGGTGTTGGATGAAGCGGGTCACCGGCATCTGCAACACGATGATCAGGACACCGTTGACTGCGATGGCCAGCCCGTAGTCGGAGCTGGTGAAACCGTCCGCGCCCATGGCCACCGGCAGCGCGACATAGCCCTGCATGAAGATCAGTGAGGTGATGAAGGACAGCCCGACGCCGCTCATGAAACGGCCGTCGCGCAGCACTGTCGCCATGCCGATGTTCGGAGCCGCCGAGGTCTCCGCCGTCGCCTTCACCTGCTTGGGGCGCGATTCCGGCAGCTTCAGGAAGACCAGCACCGCACATGCGAGTGTCATGAAGGCCTCGCCCAGGAAGCCGGCCAGATAGCTGTGCTCGGCGACGAAACCCGCGGCGGTCGAGGAGATCGCGAAGCCGAGGTTGATTGCCCAGTAGTTGAGGGAGAAGGCTCGGACCTGGTCCTCCGGACGCACGATGTCCGCAATCATCGCCTGGACGGCCGGGCGTGACGCGTTGGATGTCATCCCGACGAGAAAGGCCACCCCCGCGATGGCCAGGGGATCCTCCATGAAGCCCAGGAGCGCCACCGAGGCCGCGGCCGAGGACTGCGCCATCAGCATCGTGGGCCGACGTCCCAGTCGGTCGGTCATCACCCCGGCGACGGGCGAGGAGACGACCCCGCCGAGGCCGTGGAGCGCGACGACCAGGCCGGCGTACGAGGCCGAGTAGCCGCCCTCGCCCATCGTGAGATAGAGAGCCATGAACGTGGCGACGAACGAGCCGAGCCGGTTGACGAGAGTGCTCGTCCACAGCCACCAGAACTCCGGGGGCATCCCCGAGACGGTCTCCTTGACGGCACGTCTCAGACCCGACTTGGTCGGACCGGTAACGGACACGCTACGTCCCTCCAAGGAAACGATGTGGTCAGCGATGGTGCGGGTTCGACTTCACCGATACCGGGAACACTGTCGCTCGGCCGTACCGCCGGTGCCGTTGTCTCAACTGGGCGCAATGAACCGCGGGTGTGGGTAGAACTCATTCCGAGCCTCGTGTATTCGTCACGGCCCGAGGTGCTCAGCTTAAAGATCGAATGCTGGGAAGGCTTGAGTATTCACCACTCATTGCGCTACCCGCATTCGGCCCGCATTCCATTGCTCCCTTTACTCAGCGAAGGTCCGCTGTGCGTATAGGCGATGCCGGGTTGACTGGCGCAGGGCAGCTCCCCGCCTCTCGATCACCAGCTGTGCAGTTCGGTAGCATTGGCTGACCGGTCGCCCCTTGAGGGAGCAGTCGCATGCAGGGCTGGGCAGACAGATGGCCGCTCGTGGGGCGGCAACCGCTCCTGGATTCCTTCGTCCGGGACCTTTCTGACGGACATACCAACGGTTGGATGATCTGCGGGCCGGCCGGAGTGGGGAAGACCCGTCTGGCCGAGGAGTTCCTGGAACTGGCCATCGCTGTGGGCGGGCAACGCACCGCGAGGGCTGTGGCCAGCAAGGCCGCCGCGCAGGTGCCTCTCAGTGCGATCGCCCACCTACTGCCCCCGGGCATCGACCTGACCGACCCGGTCAGCGGCTTCCGCGCCGTCGCCCAGACCCTGGCCGGACCGCCGGGCAAACCCACCGTGGTGTTCGTCGACGACATGCACCTTCTGGACAGCTCCTCGGCCGTCCTGTTCGGCCAGCTCCTGAACGCCCGAGCCATCGCCCTGGTGGGCACCGCCCGCACCGGGGAACCGGTCGGTGACGCCGTCGAGGCCCTACTGCAACACGGGGACCGCGTCCGCCGCATCGACCTGTCCCACATGGACCGCGCCCAGGTCGAAGCACTCGTCCAGCGCGTCCTCGGCGGCCTCGTCGGCAGCCGCACCCTGCACGCGCTGTTCACCGCAAGCGGTGGAAACGTCCTGTTCCTGAGAGAGCTCGTCCTGGGAGCCGTCGAATCAGGCACCCTCAGCCTCAACGGCGATGTCTGGGAGATTCCCGACCAGTGGCTCGCCGTCACCCCTCACCTCAACGACCTGATCACCGCCAAAATCGCGTCGGCACCGCCCGCGGCACTCCCCCTCCTGCAATCCCTCGCCCTCTGCGGCACCCTCTCCGTGACCGACGCCGCGTCCATCGTCGACCGCGTCCACCTGGCCGAAGTCGAAAGCTCGGGCATCATCCGGGTAACCGCACACGGACGCAGGATCACCGTCGCGCTGTCCCACCCCCTGTACAGCGAGGTCATCGCCGCCGGGATCTCCCCCCTCCAGCGCTACGACCTGGGCCTGAACCTGGCCGAGCGGCTCGAAACCCACGGACTCAAACGCCGCGACGACGCCCTGCACAGCGCCTCCTGGCGACTGGCGGCCATCGGCACCGCCGACCCCGCCCTCCTCGCCCGCGCCGCCACCATCGCGATGAACGCCAACGACAACGAACAGGTCATCGAGCTGCTCACCGCGATCAAACCGGAGCAGCGCACTCTGGAAACCCGGGTCCTGCTGGGCCGAGTGCTGACGTACACCGGCCATCTGGAACGCGCTGAGGCCATCCTCGCCGAGGCTGACGCCTACGCTCGCAACGACCAGGAAAAGATCACCGCGGTAACAATCCGCAGCATGAATCTGTTCTGGTCCAGCCCGCATCTCGACCAGGCACTCTCCGTCGTCGCTGACGCCCGCGCAGTGCTGCGAACCCGGACGGCAAAACAACAGCTGCGTTTCATGGAAGGCGCCATGCGGGCCGCCTCCGGCCAGCCCGAGGCCGGACTGCGGCTCCTCGACGACCTCCCCGGCGCCCCGCCTCAGGACAGCCCTGACATTTGGCTGCTGGCAGTGACCGCGAAAGCCTTGGGCCTGGCCACTGTCGGCCGCGTGGCACAGGCCAAGGCCCTGGCCGAGCACGGGCACAGCATGCACCAGGCGATCGGCGAAGGAACGCTGCTGCCCCATCCAGAGATCCAACTGGCGCCCCTCGCACTGGCGCTCTCGGAGACCGGTCTGATCAGTGAGGCTCGCGAGGCCTGTCTGAGCGCCTTCGAGAGGCTTCAGGCTTCACCCTCCCCCCTCGCGCGCCAGTGGCTCGCCTACTACAGCGCACGAACGGAGTGGCTGGCCGGACACCCGTCCAGTGCCCGCCGCTGGTACGCGGAAGCCGCCGCCCTCGCACGCACGCACCAGCACACCAGGACCACCAGGCACTTCGTATCGGGCTTGATCGCCTGCGCGGCACTGACCGGCGGCATGGACACGGCAGAGTCTCTGCTCCCGGATCTTGAACAGTACGCACCGAGCGGCTTCATGGCCGGCGAGGAGACTCTCGGCACCGCCTGGCTGCACGCGGCCCGAGGCAACCTCAGCCGCGCCCGCGACGTCCTGAACACTGCGGCTGCCCACGCTCGTCGCACCGGCCACACCCTGTCCGAGGTCCTCCTGCTCACCGACATCGCACGCCTCGGTGACGCCCCGGGCGTCCAGCACCGCCTCACCGAACTCGCCTCCGACTGCGACGGAGCACTCACCCACGCCCGGGCACACTTTGCAACCGCCCTGGCCGACAACGACCCCATCCGCCTGATGGACTGTTCACATGACCTCGAGCGGATGGGCTCGCCCATCCTCGCCGCCGAGGCGGCAGCCGCATCCGCCAGCGCCTGGACACGCCATGGCGACCCACGCAAGGCCACCGCCGGCACCGCTCGCGCCACAGCCCTCGCAGCCGAGTGCGAAGGCGCCCGAACTCCGCTCCTGTCCGCCCTCGGCAACCCCTCCAGCCGCCTGACCAAACGCGAACTAGAGATCGCCCTGATGGCCGCCGCGGGAAACTCCAGCAAAGCGATTTCCCAGCACCTCACGCTTTCTGTGCGCACCGTCGACAATCACCTCCAGCACATTTTCCTCAAACTCGGCGTGCGCAACCGAGCCGACCTCGCCAAAGCCCTCGAATACCAAGCGGCCCGCCGACCGAAATCACCCGGAATGTGACTACGGCCGTTCTGCTCCTCATCGCATGGCAAAGTGGGGGCGCCCGCGCTGTGGAAAGCCGCTACCGGCACAGAGGTCCGACCAAGAAGCGACCTCGCGCAACTCGACACCAGGCGGCAAATCCACAGCCTTCGCCAGCGAGACGGCCTGACCAATCATCACGGTCTCTTCGTCTTCAGGCGCGAACCCCGCAAAACGTAGCGTGCCGTCCAGGCCGCCCAGGCCGCGGTACGTGATCAACGCACGCTCGGAATCAGAAATGATAGGGGCCGGGCCATCCGCAACAACAGCTGTACCACTCGCCGACCTAACGCTTGTCCCGCAAAAAGTCGTCGAGGGCGGTGTTGGACGATCTTGTGACCGCTCGGGCTACGTCGAAAATTGCCGATCGGTGTCCTCCACGTCCCGCACGCCCTGGCCGTCGGGCAAGCCGTCCCACAGGATCCGGTTGCGTTCCATCAAGTACGCACGTGCCCGCGACATCCACGGGCAGGGCGAACTGGGTGCGGATGAGCCCGCTCCGTGACCACAGCTTGGCTGGGTCTGAGGAAGAAGCCTCCGCCGTGGCCGACAGCCTTGGAGGACGGCGTCCGGATCCGATGACTACTTGACCTGGGACGACGCGTCCGATGACAGCTCCCGCGAAGGTGACTGAGCCTATGTGAGTTCTTTCCGCATCAACGTGCACATCGTTTCGTAGCGGCGCAACGATCCATCAGGGGCTTGCTCGTCCCACGAGTCCGGCTGACGGTCGTACGCGACATAGCCCAGCCTTTCGTATAGCGCACGTGCCCGAGGGTTGCTCTCCTCCACACCGAGTTCGGCCTGCCGCAGACCGCGGTTCCTGATCCGCAGTTCCGCGGCTGCAACAAGGAACGTGCCGATCCCACACGACTGCAATGCGGGGTGGACTGCCAGCTGCCACAAAGTGCCGACACCTTCCTTGACCTGGTAGTCGACGCCGCCCTTCGCCACAGGGATGTCCGTTGCAGGGCAGACCGCGAGGTAGTCGACCTCGCCGATCCGGGCACGTTCCAACTGCTTGGCGACGCTCGCCAGGTGGTGGTCAGACCCTGCCCACCCGCACGACGCCAGGTCCGCATGCACCAAATCACGGGCTGACAGCTTCAACACAACGTTGATCATCTTCAGTACCTCCGGCGAGCCAGCATCCACGCCGGTCACACAGGGCGCAAAGCCGTTTCCCCTGCCCCCCTCCTTGCTCACGGGCCACCGCTGCTCAAGCAAGCAGACGAACGCTGCTATGGAAAGCGCACGAAGCCAGACGCGAGAGGCCACCGCGAATGGCCGGCAGTCGAGACGATCTCGCTGTGTCTGGTGTGATCACGGCGTCCGAGCCGTCCTGGATGGCCCCGTTCACCGGGCTGAGCCCGCGGCAGTTCGGCAAGCTGGTCACCGCGCTGCCGCGAGAAGGTGCGGACCCCGTCCGCAAGGGTCGGCCGTGGAGCCTGCCGCTGCAGGACCGGGTCCTGCTGGACACCGCGTACTGGCGAACGAACCTGACGCTGCGGCAACTCGCTCCGCCGTTCGGGGTGTCCAAGTCGGCTGCGGACCGAATCGTCGGTCAGCTCGGGCCGTTACTGGCACTGCGGCAGCGCAAGCGGTTCCGCAGGGAGACCGTGCTGATCGTGGACGGCATCGTGCGCCACGAGGCGCTTGATGACCGGGCGGGGGTGAAAGGACTCCGCCATCGGGCTGTCGCAGCAGTCCGGTTGAAGCTGAGGGCAGCCTGATCCGGGGACGCCGGGGAGGGTGGGAAGCCACCCTGACAACGCCCGGACGGCTGGCACTGCCAGACGGTGCGGGTCCGGCAAGCGAGACGAGAAGGTGTACGCGAGGAACCAGTGGCAAAGCTCCGTAAGCGACGAACCGGCTCCAATCTGGTGGATATGGGCCGGGATGCAGTGCGTGACCACTTTGGTGGTCAACTCCGAAGCCGCGTAGTGCCGTCGGTGGGGAGGCCACGATGAAGGTCTGCGGCGTGGTCGTGGCGATGCTGCCGGAGCAAGAGCTGGGCACCTCCCTCGTCGACCGGTCATCGAGTGAACGTGGGAACCATCCCCGGTCGCCCTCCGGGCCAGGCAGCCAGCCTGGTCCAGGGCAGGCCCGTCGCCGGCCGAGGGCCGCGGGATGGGGCGGAGGTCCCGTAGTGGTCCGAGCGCGCGAGAGGCGCGCACATGGCGAAGGGGACCAGCAAGTCAGCAGGGAGGAGACTGGAATGCCAGGAGGATTTCGCCGGTGAATACCGACGAACTGGAGTCGGCCCTTTACTGGGGCGAGCGCCGGGCAGGGCCTCGGCGTAGTTGTGTGATGTCTGGTTCGTGCCGATCCGCCAACTCGGGCCCGTGGGAAGCTGACCGCCCGACGAGGTCGCGGTGGCGTTACGGCTTTCCGCCGACGGGTGCGGGCTCGGGCTTTCCGAGAGGGATGTCGCGCATGCCACGCAAGGGTGAGAAGAACAGCCACAGTCCCGCGCAGCAGCCGCCGGCGACGGCGATCCACAAGGTGGTCCGGACGCCGAGGGCGGTGGCGAGCGCGCCGCCGACCACGCCGCCCAGCGGCAGTGTGCCCCAGGCGATCCAGCGTGCGGCGGCACTGACCCGGCCGAGCATGTCCGGCGGGCAGGCGGCCTGGCGGTAAGTGGTCAGCGAGACACCCGCGACGGTGGAGGCGAAGGTCCACGAGATCCAGCCGAAGCCGAACAGCAGCACCCACCAACCGTGCCCGGCCAGCGGGATCAGCAGGCCGGGCAGGGACAGCACGGTCATCGAGATCCAACTGATCCTCGCCGAGCCGACCTTCCGGGCGAGGTACCGTGCCGCCACGCCGCCGGCCACCCCGCCGACGGCCCCCAGCGCCAGCAGCAGCCCAACCAGGGCAGGACGCAGATGCAGCGTGCGGATCAGGAACACCGGGCCGAGGGTCTCCACCATGATGACGAAGAAGTTGGCTGTGCCGTTGAAGGCCACCGAGTTCCGCAGGATGGGGTCGCGGGTGACATAGGCGAGCCCCTCACGGATCTGCGCCCACAGCCCGGGCCGCCGGTCGGCTTCGGCCGAGGGCCGGCGTCGCTCGCGGGTACGGATAGCCGTCAGCGAGCCCGCCGACAACGCGAAGGAGAGGGCGTCGGCGGCCATCGCCCCCGCGGCGCCGATCAGCGCCACCAGCCCCGCGCCCAGACTGGGCCCGGCAATTTGCGCGACCGACCCAGAGACGGCGACCTTGCCATTGCCGTCCATGAGCTGGCTACGGCCGAGCAGCACCGGCAGATAACTCTGGTAGGCCACCGAGAAGAACACGGAGAAGACACTGGAGACCAGCGCGACGGCGTAGAGCTGGGCGAGCGTCAGCGCCCCGACCGCCTGCGCCAGCGGCACCGAGCCGATCACCAGGAACAGCGCGAGGTTGCACCAGATCATCAGCCAGAGCTTGGGGACCCGGTCCACTATGGCCCCGGCCGGCAGTGCCACCAGCAGATACGCACTCGTCTCCGCAGCCGACAACAGGCCTACCTGGAATGCGGAGGCCTCCAACAGCACGACGGCGACCAACGGCAGGGCGAGGACGGTAACTTGCGACCCCATCTCGCTGACCGTCTGCCCACCCCATAACAGCAGGAAGTCGCGATGATGCCAGATCGAGGGATGTTTTCCGTTGTCATCAGGCATCCGCCCGATAGTGGCATCAGCCGCAAACCATGTCCATGCCAGGGTCTCGGCGTAGGCGTGTGATGTCTGGCTCGTTGCCGATCCGCCGGCTCGGGCCTCTGGAACGCAAACAGGCACGGGCTTCCAAGATCATGGAGTTCTCCACGCCCCATGACCCCAGCGGAAGACCATGCCTGCCGACGCATCATCCCCGATCCCGCCTGCTCTTGACCAGCTCCGCCATCAGCCCCAGGTTGCATCGGAGGAAGTCCTGGACCTGCTGGAACGGCTGTGCCAGGTGCCGGACTCGCGTGACCTGCGCGGGGTGCGCCACACGCTGGCCGTCGTACTCGCGCTCACCGCCTGTGCCGTGCGCTGGCAGGGGCTACCTCGCTGCCGGCGGTCGGTGAGTGGATCGCCGAGGCTCCCGCGCATGTCCTCCACCGGCTCGGCGTCGGCTCCGACCCACTCCAGCCCCGGCGAACCCTGCCGTCGGAGGCCACGGTCCGGCGGCTGCCGGCCCGCATCGACGGCGACGCGCTGGACCAGGCGATCGGCAGCTGGCTCACCGACCGCCGCCCCAAGTCGACCGGACTGCGCGGGCTGTCCGTGGACGGCAAGAGCTTGCGAGGCGCGGCCAAGGCCCGAGGCCGGAGGATCCATCTGCTCGCCGCCCTGGAGCACACCACCGGCCTGGTCCTCGCTCAGCTGGACGTCGGCGAGAAGACCAACGAGATCACCTGTTTCCAGCCTCTGCTGGACTCCGTCGCCGAGCTGGCCGGAGCCGTAGTCACCAGCGACCCTGCACACCCAGCGCGAGCACGCCGAGTACCTCCTCGCCCGCAAGGCCCACTACATCGTGATCGTCAAGGACAACCAGAAGAAGCTTCAGAAGCAGATCAAATCTCTTCCCTGGCGGGACATCCCGCTCCAGGGCCGAGTCAAGGGCATCGGCCACGGCCGCTCGGAGATCCGCCGGATCAAGGTCGCCACCGTCAACAACCTGCTGTTTCCCCGGAGCCCGCCAGGCCGTCCAGATCAAGCGCCGCCGTACGGACCGCAAGTCCGGCAGGACCACGGTGAAGACGGTGTATGCGGTCACCAGCATGACCGCCGAGCAGGCGACTCCAGCCCAGCCGGCGAGACTGATCAAGGACCACTGGCACATCGAGGCCCTGCACCACGTCCGCGACACCACCTTCGCCGAGGACGCCTCCCAGTTGCGGACCGGCAACGCGCCGCGCGCCATGTCCGCCTGGCGTAACCTCGCCATCGGAGCCCTGAAGCTCGCCGGCGTCACCAACATCGCGGCCGCCCTCCCCAGCAACGCCCGCGATCCCCGCCGCCCCCTCACATTCTTCGACCTCGCGTGATCACAAAAAGGACGTCATCCGACTACGCCGAAGCCCTGCTGATCACCCATATCGAGGATGGTCTCGACTTTCCAGGCCGGCGCATCCAACGTCACCGGAAGCGAGGCACCAGCAAACACTTCGTCTACCTCTATCCGGCCAAGAAGGCGCTCCGCTCCATCATGGCCAAGGTGAAGACGTTGTGCCGGCAGGACGTGAACCTGCCGCTCGACGCCCTGCTGCACCAGCTCAATCAGGTGCTGCGGGGCTGGGCCGCCTACTTCAAACACGGTTCGTCGAAGGCGACCTTCAACTACCTGCGGGCCTACACCTGGAAGCAGGCATTTGGATGGCTTCGCCGCAAGCACCGGCGAACCAACTGGAAGGAAATCCGGCGCAAGAACACCAGCGACGGGATGGTGGCCCGCCACCAGCGAGGTGACTCTCTTTAACCCCGGGGCAGTAAAGATCGTCCATTACTCCTACCGGGGAAAGAAGATTCCCTGTCCAGCAAGAGGGTGCGCGTCCAGGCCAGGAGGTCGATCGCGGACAGGGAGAGTTCCAGCCAGGTGGCGTTGACTCCTTGACGGCCAGATCCGTGATGGTCTCGTCCCGTCGGCGAGCATCACCGCGAGATCCGCCGAAATGTGTCGCGGGTCATGGCCGGGTCCCACGCGGACGCAAAGGCCTCAGCGCGGTTGAGTACATGGGCGAGATCCGCTGGCAGACGCGCTCCCGCATGACCGACCATCCCCGATCCGTCGGCCGACACCACAGCCCCGGCACGCGAACCGACAGCGTGTACGCAGAAGGCGCAAAGTGCCTTCTGTTGAAGACGACAGAACCCCTCGCCAAGGTTCATCATCCCAGTTCAGGAAGGTGCTTCCGCCTTCTCCATCGACAACCGGCCCCGCCCGAGCGAAACGGCGAGGTTGAGTCGAGTAGTCGGTACTCATGCTGGTCCACTCGCCCGACCGGCATGGTGTTGCCGCCGATCAGGTCGAAGATGAGTTCGGCCGTCAACCGGAGGCATGGAATGGCTGCAAACGACAACCTCGCCGCTGAGGCGACCGGCGCGCAGAGCGTCGATCCTGCCGACGGGCTCGCCGCCAATCAGGCCCTGTGGGACACCTTGGCCGAGATCCACGGAACGAGTCCCAACGACCTCTCCTACAACGTGGAGGACTTCCTCGCAGGTCGACAGAGACTGCGTGGCATCGAGCGGGAGCTCGCCGGTGACGTAGCGGGGAAGGATCTTCTTCACTTGCACTGTCACTTCGGCATGGACACCTTGAGCTGGGCCCGTCTTGGCGCGCGGGTCACAGGGGTGGACTTCTCCCCCGTAGCCATCGCCCGGGCCCGAGCCCTGGCTGAGCGTGCCGGACTGGCCGCAGAGTTCATCGAGGCGGATGCCCAGCACTTGCCCGACAATCTTGCGCGCAGATTCGATCTCGTCGTCGCCACCTACGGGATTCTGTCCTGGATCGCAGACCTCGACGCTTGGATGCGCGGCGCCGCGGGGGCGCTTCGCCCCGGGGGCCGGCTCGTGCTCGTCGACCTCCACCCCGCCTTCCAGACCGTGCTCAGCTTTGAGCCGTTCGTAGCAGACTGGCCCTATGGCGGAGGCGAGCCCCAGCATGTCGCCATGAGCGGCTCCTATGCCGATCCGAACGTCGAAATGGCGCCGCAGGAGACGGTCCAGTACCCCTATTCACTCGGCGAGATCGTGACAGCTGCCGCCTCGGCAGGGCTGCTCGTCGAGCGACTCGGCGAGCACACGGAGACCGAGTCCGACGGCCGCCACATCCTGCCTCAAGGCCCCGACGGCATGTACCGGTTCCCCTTCAGTGACACCCATCTGCCGATCATGTACTCCCTGCGGGCCATAGCCCCCCGAACGGCCGACGGCTCATGATCCCCCCGTGCCTGCAGGGAAGAAGTAACGAGATACCAACCCAAATCCATTTGCTGTACGCAGCGCCCAGAATGATCATTGGGCTTCTTCAGCGGTGCTTCTCCAGGCTGAGGATGGCCCGGCCGCAGTGCCTACAAAGCCAGGTGCCCCTCGTTGAGTAGCCTTTACTCATGCCACCTATGCCATAATCTGGCATTAATCAATAAATGCGCAAGGTAATCCAGAGCAGGTTGGGAAGTCCGGAAGTCCTTGAAACCGTCGAGGCTGAAATTCCGGTACCTGGGCCAACAGAAGTTCTCGTTGAGGTCAAGGCGGCGGGGGTCAATCCCGTCGATTGGAAGGTGCGCGAAGGTGGAGGCCTGGGAGATCCGCCTTTCTCTGTCGGCTGGGATGTCTCAGGAGTGGTGACGGGGGTCGGACCCGGGGCGACCCGCTTCAAGCACGGGGATGAGGTGTTCGGCATGCCTCGGTTCCCCTCGGAGGCAGGAGCCTACGCGGACTATGTGACCGCCCCGTCACGACATCTGACCCTCAAGCCATCCGGGATGAGCCATGTGCAGGCGGCCGGCCTGTCACTTGCCGGTCTCACCGGCTGGCAGGCCCTGGTGGCCACCGCCGGACTCGAGGCTGGCCAGCGGGTGCTCATTCCGGCCGCGGCCGGGGGTGTGGGACACCTTGCCGTTCAGATCGCCAAGAGTCGTGGTGCTTACGTCATCGGAACAGCGAGGGCTGCAAAGCACGACTTCGTCAGGGGACTTGGAGCGGACGAGGTCATCGACTATCAGAACGTTGAGGTGGGTTCGCAGGTCAGTGATGTGGATATTCTCCTCGCCACGGTCGCCGGCCAAATGCGGGAGCTGGCCAGCACACTGGTGGCCGGCGGACAAGTGGTGGCATTGAACGGCGCCGATGTGGAAGCAGTCCACTGGGCCACGCAGAACGGCCTTCGGGCAGAATTCATGCTGGTGAAACCTGACCGTTCCGATCTGGAGATTCTGGCCGACCTGGCCGAGAACGGCCAACTGACCGTCCACGTTGACACAGTTTTTCCGCTCAGCGAGGCAGCTGACGCACACCGGCTCGGTGAGCAGGGACGGACGATCGGGAAGATCATTCTGGTTCCGTAACGAAAGGCGGTGGCCACGCCAGACGCCCGAAGCGCTGACGGATCCAGGGCCGATGCGCAACCTCGGCAGCGCAGCGATGAGCCCCTGGACCGCCCGCCGGGTGAACAGCATGGGCAACATCCCGGCAGCTGCCACCAGGCCCGCGCCGGAGGCGGAGCCGCCCACCGGGCGCACGGCGAAGGGCGCGGCCACGAACAACACACGGTCGGCCGGCGCGGACAGGGACTGCCCGATGAGCAGGAGGACGAACTCGGCTCATCACGCAGCACGCCGGGAATCAAGGGATTCGACAGCGTGGCCGATCCAGGGACGCGAGGACAGGATGGCGAATTGTGAGGGCCGGAGCGAGTCGCACGAAGTGACTGCTACGGGTGTCTCTACCGGTAGTTGAGCTCGGCGAGCTCGGTGGCGAGCTTCTTGGGCAGGCCAGTGTGGCCGAGCAGGGGAAGGACGATGTTGCGGGCTCCACGGGCGAAGGAGTTGCGGGTGGTGGCGATACGGGTCATCCGGTCGGTGAAGGCGACCACCCGCTGGGCGACGGGGCGGCGCCGGGCCTCATAGCCGTCGAGCTGCCCGGTGGCGAACGCCCGGCCCAGGGCGTAGCCGTCCTGGATGCCGGTGTTCATCCCCTGACCGCCGGCGGGGCTGTGCACATGCGCGGCGTCTCCGGCCAGCAGCACACGACCGGACCGGTAGTGGTCGGCGACCCGGTGGTGCACCCGGAACCGTGAGGACCAGGCAAGGCCCGTGACCTTCGCCTGGCCGGGAGCGCGTTCGTCCAGCAGCTGCTGGACGAAGGCGAGGTCGGGGGTTTCCGGAGCGGCGTTCACGGTGGCGACGACCCGGTAGTGGTTGTTGGGGAGCGGGGCGACGACAGTGAGACCCGCGATACCGAAGGTGAGCGACACCTCGATGGGGCCCGGAGCCCAGTCCATCACGACATCGGCGAGCACGAAGGACTCGGCGTAGGCGTTGCCTGTGAACCCGATGCCCGACGCTTCGCGCACGGTGCTGTGCATGCCGTCGGTGCCGACGGCGTACCCGGCGCGCAGTGTCTGTCCGGTGCTCGTGGTGAGCGTGACGCCGTCCTCGTCCTGGACGACGGAAGTGACCTCGTGCGGGCGGTGCACATCGCCGCCTAGCGCCCGCAGCCGGTCCAGCAGCACGCTCTCGGTCTCGTACTGGGGAACCATCAGCGTGTACGGGTGGGGTGTGGGCAGCTTGTCGAACGGCACGGTCAGCAGTCGGCGGGCGCCGTCGCGGACGGCGAACCGGGTGACCTGGATGCCGCGCGCGATCAGCTCCTCGGAGGCTCCCAGCTCGTCCAGGACCTCCAGGGTGCGGGCGTGCACGACGGCGGCACGCGAGGTGTTCGCGCCCTCCGCCAGCTTGTCCAGGACGACGAAGTCGATGCCGGAGGCGGCGAGGGTGACGGCGAGCGCGAGGCCGGCGGGGCCCGCACCGACGATGGCGACCTCGGTGCGGGCGGGGAGTGCGGTGGTGTTCATGGCGGAGTCTTCCGTTTCGCATGCAGAAGGGTTGCCAACAATCGTTGGCCTACATCTGTTGACAGAGTGCCTGGATCCGCACTGGAAAGTCAACTGCCGTTGGCATACAGTTGTTGACATGACGCCGGGTACTGAGACCACCAGCACAGACAAGCGTTCCGACCGAACCAGGGCCGCTATCCTGCGCGCCGCACGTGAGCGATTCGCCGCCCAGGGCTACGAACGCACCACCATCCGCGCCGTGGCGTCCGACGCCGACATCGATCCTTCGATGGTCATGCGCTACTTCGGCAACAAGGCCCAGCTCTTCGACGCGGCGCTGGCCATCGACCTGCGCCTGCCGGACCTCACAGCCGTTGCGCCGGACGAACTGGCACGAGCGCTGGTACGGCACTTCCTGGAGCGCTGGGAGGGCGACCCGGCCGACGACGCGCTGCTGGTCCTGCTGCGCTCGGCGGTCACCAATGAACACGCGGCGACCCGGATGCACGAAATCTTCGCGACGCAGATCGCCCCGGCACTGGTCGCGGCCCTGGGCCCCGAGCTCGCCGCACGCCGGGCGGGCCTGGTCTCCTCCCAGCTCCTGGGCCTCGGGCTGACCCGCTATCTGCTGCGCCTTCCCGCGGTGACCGCCCTCACACGGGACGAGATCGAAGACGGCCTCGCCCCGGCCATCGAGGCCACTCTTGAGCCGAGCCAGGTGCTGTTCGGAGAAGTTGGCGACACGGCCGGCTGAGGCGTCACCGCCGGGGAATCCGGCACCCCTCACCGCTGCGCAGGTGACTGTCATGCCCGGCAGCGGTGCGCCGACGCCGTACCGGGCGCGCTGAGTGAAGCCCTTCATCGAGATGACATGGCAGCACGCCGGGACCGAAGGCGAGGGTGATGCCTCTCTCGAGGAGTGGCGCGCTGGTCATCGGCGCTATTGGAGCCGCATCGGCACCCCCGTTGATGATCACACTCCTGTGGTGTGCTTGGCCTTCCGGCTCGCTGCCCGGGTCTGCAGGGCGTCGGCGAGGAGGTTGTTGCGCGGACGTAGCGGGCCGCGACAGTCTGGCTCTTCCCGGAGGCGCGGTGATGCGAACCCACCGGCCCAGGTTTCCTCTCTTCCGCCCAGCTATGAGGCCCGCTCAGCGCCCTGCCCTCGGCTGCGCCGACCACATCGGCCAGAGGGAACACGGCACCATGATCCGCCGTCACATCCCCTGGCGAACCTGCTGTGCCCAGCGGGACTTATAGGCATCGTTTACTCATGTGAGGGGCTCAGCGCCGAAAGGACGATGAGTACCTGAGAGGACCCGCACCTGATGGGCGCGCAGCTCTCTGACCTGAGCGGTCAAGGAGGCAGGCCGACCCTGTTCCTCTCGTCCCCCTCGATATACAGGAGCCTTCGTGGCCTCGTTTCTCTACAAGCTGGGGCGGCTGGCCTTCCGGCGCCGCCGGCTTGTGGCCCTCATATGGGTGGCCCTGCTGGCGCTCGCCGGTTTCGGCGCGGCTTCCGCGCCGGCTGCCACCTCGTCGTCGTTCTCCGTCCCCGGCACGGAGGCCCAGAAGGCCTTCGACCTACTGGAGGAACGTTTCCCCGGTGGCAGTGCCGACGGCGCCACCGCCCGCGTCGTCTTCAAAGCGCCCGCCGGCGAGAAGATGACGGACCCCGGTCCCAAGGCCGAGGTCACCGGCGCGGTCGCCGCACTGAAGTCCGGCTCCGGCCAGGTCGCCTCCGTCACCGACCCGTACACGGCGCAGGCTGTGTCGAAGGACGGCTCGACGGCGTACGTGTCCGTCACCTACCGGGTCGGCTCCATGGAGCTGACCGACGACACCCTCCACGCCCTGAAGAAGACCGGTGCGCAGGCCCGGGACGACGGGCTCACTGTCGAGATCGGCGGCGACGCACTGCAGGCGGCGCCGGAGACGGGTGCCGGGGAGATCATCGGTGTGGTGATCGCCGGGGTGGTCCTGGTCGTCACCTTCGGGTCGCTGATCGCCGCGGGTCTGCCGCTGCTCACCGCGCTCGTCGGCGTGGGCATCGGCATCTCCACGATCACGGCGCTGGCCGCCGCCCTCGACCTGGGCACGACCACGTCGACGCTCGCCATGATGATCGGCCTCGCGGTCGGCATCGACTACGCGCTGTTCATCGTCTCCCGTTACCGCGCGGAACTCACCGAGGGACGCGAGAAGGAGGAGGCCGCCGGACGGGCCGTCGGCACAGCGGGCTCGGCCGTGGTCTTCGCCGGCCTGACCGTGGTCATCGCCCTCGTGGGCCTGGCCGTCGTCAACATCCCCCTGCTCACCAAGATGGGCTTCGCCGCGGCCGGCACCGTGGTCGTCGCGGTGCTCATCGCTCTCACCCTGATTCCGGCCCTGCTGGGCTTCGCCGGGGACCGGGTCCTCGGCCGCAAGGTCCGCAAGGGCAGGGCCGTCCCGGACAAGCCGAACATGGGCACCCGCTGGGCGCGTCTGGTGCTCCGTCACCCGGTCGCCGTCCTTCTCGTCGGCGTCGTCGGCCTCGGCGCGATCGCCGTGCCGGCCGCCTCGCTGGAGGTCGGCCTGCCCGACGACGGCTCGCAGCCCGTCAGCACCACCCAGCGCAAGGCGTACGACCTGCTCTCCGACGGCTTCGGACCCGGTTTCAACGGCCCGCTGACGGTCGTCGTCGACGGCGACAGAGCCGAGGCCGACCGGGCGATCAAGATCATCCGGAATCTCGACGGCGCGGCCGCCGTCACCCCGCCGACCCTCAACAAGGCCGGCGACACAGCCATGATCACGGTCATCCCGAAGGACCGGCCGTCCTCGCTCGCCACCGAGGACCTGGTCCACGAGATCCGGGACAAGAGCAGCGACCACGTCTATGTCACCGGTGCGACCGCGCTGAACACCGACTTCTCACAGAAGATGAGCGACGCCCTGCTGCCGTACCTCGCGCTGGTCGTCGGTCTCGCCTTCCTCCTGCTGATGGTGGTGTTCCGCTCGCTGCTCGTGCCGCTCAAGGCGGCGCTCGGCTTCCTGCTCTCGGTCGTCGCCGCGCTCGGCGCCGTCGTGGCCGTCTTCCAGTGGGGCTGGCTCGGCTCGCTGTTCGGCGTCGAGCAGACCGGCCCGGTCATGTCGATGATGCCGATCTTCATGATCGGCGTGGTCTTCGGCCTCGCCATGGACTACGAGGTCTTCCTGGTCACCCGGATGCGCGAGGCGTTCGTCCACGGTCAGCGGCCCGGGGAGGCGATCGTCACCGGCTTCCGTCACAGTGCCCGCGTGGTGATCGCGGCGGCAGTCATCATGATCGCGGTCTTCGCGGGCTTCATCGGATCCAGCGAGCAGATGATCAAGATGATCGGTTTCGGACTCGCGATCGCGGTGTTCTTCGACGCCTTCGTGGTCCGCATGGCGATCGTTCCGGCCGTGCTGGCTCTGCTCGGGCGGCGGGCCTGGTGGTTGCCCCGCCGGCTGGAGCGGACTCTGCCCAACGTCGACGTGGAGGGCGAGCAACTCGACAAGGAACTGTCCCGGAGCCCGGGTGGTTCGGACGAGGACCGCGGACTGATCCCCGTCTGAACCAGGGACGATCCGGAGATCTCGGGGCCTTGTGCGGTGCGGTCGGCGCCGCCGCACACGCCCGAGCACCATCTGCTCGAGGCGCGCCCCGGAGAGCGGCGGCCCGTGGGGACGAAGCCGCCGCTTGGAAAGATGGCCGTGCTGTCGCTGCAGACAGCACGGCCATCACCCACTGGCTCTCGAAGTACCGAGGAAGATGCCGACTTCGCTGCCGACGGTTCGGCCAACACCACGTCAGGCGCCCTTGCAGGGGTGTTGATCGACCGGGCCGAGCACACCGCACGAGCCGAGTGCCTCAGTCCGTTGCCTCCAGCGCCTTCTTGAGCTCTGCCCGGGTAGAAACGCCGAGTTTGCCGTAAATGCTGTAGAGGTGGTTCTCTACGGTCCGCCGGGAAATCGAGAGGGCCTCTGCCACCGCTTGCGCCGATGCGCCCGAACTGGTCAGGACAGCAATTTCTCGCTCACGGGCCGTCAGTGCCGCAGCCGGCTCGACGGCCGTGGTCAAACCGGGAGAGCGGGCACCCTCACACAGGACAGCAAGCCGGGCGGTCCGGTTGGCGCCGGCTGTCGACTTGCGGGACTCGCCCGCGCGCTTCCACGCAGCAGCAGCCGCCGCGGACGCCTCCGCTGCGAGCAGGTCTGCCCCCATCTTCTCGAACGAGGCAGACGCAACTTCCAAGGCAGGCGGATCGTTTGCCGCCAGCGCTCCGACATAACCCGCCCGAGCACGGGTGAATGCCGAGTCGCAGACGTCTGCGAGCTCGCCGAGTCTTCCCACAACCTGACGTGCGCCGCCCAGTCGGGCGACATCGGTCAGGAGCGCGGCTTCCGAACTCAGGACTCCGGATGCACGTGCTGAAGCCGCGGCCGCCTCGAGCACCTCGCGCGCGGCGGCGAGCTTTCCGTCGGCGACGTGGAGCCAGGCTGTGGCGAGGTCGTCTTCTCCTACGAACAGGCCGACATGGGGGTACTGCGCTGCTTCGTCCATGGCCTTCCGCGCACTGACGGTGTCATTCACTTGCGCGGCGGCCGCCGCGAGGCCGCACAGAGCGGGTCGCATCGCCAGCGTCTGGCCATGCAACCTGGCAAGGGCGACCGACTCCGCGTACCAGTGCCTGGCAGAACGCGGATGGCCCGAAAGCCATTCAGCACGTGCCATCTGCAGTGCCGTCCACACATGGGGCACCTGGGCTCGCGCGGCCATGAGCTCCCCCAGTGCGAGGTCCCCCACAGCCCGGGCCTCCGGCAGCCGACCGGCCTCGGCGAGCGCGAAGATCAGGCCATTGCGCTGAGCAGAAGGGTGCAGGTACAGCGCCTGATCGTGGTACTTGAGGTTGACCTTGTACGCGTTTTCGGCGGTGCTGATGGCCTCGGCCGTACGGCCGGTCATGGTCAGTCCCGGGGACTGGTACATGAGACTGAGAAGCAGCACGTTGATCTCTGCTGGATCCTCGACGTCGTAGTCGATCTCGCCGAGGGCGTCCAGGCCGGCCTGCGGATCACCGCAGGCGATGCGGATGGTGGCCTCGGCAGAGCGAATCCGGAACAGCGCCGATGAACTGCGGGCATGCCGGCCGGCCTCGGCGATCACCTCCAGAGCCTCAGCCTTGCCGCCCTGGACCCAGAACAGGTTCTGCACCCGCGCAAAGGCGACGTCGAGGATCTCGTCCTCGCCGGCAGCCAGCCCCTGAGCCTGAACCAGCACGTCCTCGACCTCTTCTGTCCTGCCGGCCTGAGCAAGGCAGTGCCCCAGAAGGAGGAGACAGGCGGCAGTCCTCTCCGGCTGCGGCACGGCCTCCAGAAGTTGTACGGCTCGGGTGTAGCTGTGAGCGTCCCGGGCGAGTCTGGCGGCCGCGACAAGATGATCCGTCTCTGCCGATCCAGTCGCCTCGACACGCCAGGCGACAGACCGGAAGAAATCGTCACGGCGCCGAAGCCCATGAGCTTCCAGCGAGGCGGCCTGATCGAGGTACACGCGTCTTCTTTTGAACGGAGGCATGTTCCTCTGGAGAACCTCACCATAGATGGGGTGCGCCAGGTCGATGCGTGTACGCCGCCCGTCGAGGGAAATATTCACCAGACCCTCGGCCTCAAGTTCTATCAGCGCGTCGTCCTGTTTTTCCCGGGATACGACACCGTCGAGTGAGACTTCGCCGCATACGGAGATCGCCTCGAGAAGAGCGCGCCCCTCGGTCGAGATGGCCGAGAGTCTGGACTCGACCAGATCGGTGAGTTGCGGCGTGGTCGTAGCGGATTCTGCTGCCGGTTCCAGTTCCCAGACCTCGCCGTCATTCCTCATGAACCGTGACTCGAGTGCGGCAAAGACAAGTTCACGGAGAAACAGCGGGTTGCCTGCGCTCTTCAAGTACAACTCGTACGACGTCCTACGGCTCACAGCTCCTTCAAGAGTGGACTCGAGCAGACGGTGAATTGATTCCTGGTCGAGATTCTTGAGGCTTACTTGCCGGAAACCGTATCCCACGGTAAGAGAATCCGAGTCCGGATTTTCACGCTCTCCGTCACGCCTGGTGGATATCAGAAATATCTTTCCTGCATCGGAAAGCCGTTGAACGATGATGAGAGAGGACTGGTCCAGCAGAGTAATATCCTCCACGAGAAGCAGAGTCCCTTTCCTCTTCTTCTCATCGAGACCGGACGCAACTCCGGTGAACACGGCGGCAACATCGGTAGCGGCCACTCCGACTGGAATCAGGTGCGCGATAGCACCGAAGGGGACAGTTGAGGCTCCCCTCGTGGCAGTTACCCGGAGCGCCTTCCATCCCCCTGCTGTGCCTATTTTGAGAAACTCATCAGCCAGCCTGGACTTGCCGACACCTTGCGGTCCGAAGATCGCGAATCCCCTGCACTCCGGGTCGGCCAGCGCAGCTCGATAGAGGCGAAGTTCAGAATCGCGCCCCGCCAGCGGACGCTGTCCGACACCGATCTTCTTCATCCTCGACCTTCCTTACCAGCAGCCGCAGAGCGATCCCTGCAGGGCAGGCAGGCACTTACTCAGAGCCGACTCGGGGCGCACCCAGCATACGTGTCCCGCTCTGCCTCACTTCATCATCTTTTGGTCCACGCTTCGGCAAAACATCGTTGCCATGCCGTCCCAGGGCCCGCATCCGTGCCTCCGTGGCACGACGGGCGATCAGCGCGCGACCGGTTTGCTCCTGCGGGGTGAAGGCCTCCTGAGCGCATGTCGCCACCTGGGTCCCGATCTTCCCGAGCGCCGCCCCCTGGCGGCTGCCGGCGTCGCCCGACCGTGGCACATGCAGGGGGTGGCCCCTCAACCGGCCGCCCGGCTGCTCCTCCACACCGGCTCGCGCCGCTCGACATTGATCGTCGACGCAACACCCGATGATCGACGGCGTCCTCACCTGTCCGGGCTCCACCTGCCCCAGTGGCCGACCCCGTCGACCCGGTAGCGGCCCTCGCCGTCGAACCGCCACTCGGCGACCAGTCGCCGCGCATCGGCGGGTGCCTGACGCTGCGGTGCGAGCAACGCTTCCAGCTCGTCGTACCGGGCGTCGATCCCTCCCTGCCCGGGATGGCTCTCGATGTCAGCGGTCCCGGCTTCGTATCGCTGGTTCCGCCGCGCAAAGATCCCCCACTGCTCCCGCTCCAAAGTCACCGGAATCTCGCTCGCAGGCCACACGAAGCACTCGTCCGGGGCGCGGGAGAAGTCGACGTCGTCGCACTGGAAGTAGTGAGCCACCCCATCAATGCCGACGAGTCCGCTGCAGGGACCGTCGTACCACGCCGGCTCAACGCACACATGCCCGAACCAATCTGCAATCAGCTGCTGTTCGTCCCAGGTCTCAGCCACATAGGCAGGCTACTGGCGACTGGCATCCGCGTACATGATCACGACCTACGGCTGAAGCTCTGAGCTCACCTCGGGTGCACGCCGGCTAATGGCAACAACCCATAAACGGGAGAGGAGGTTCTTTCAGCAGCAACTCGAGGAGGTCGGAATTGACATTTCCACCACTGACTACCGCTACGTGCGCAGCACCGGCCGGAAGGTCGCGCTCGTGATACAGATATGCTGCCGTTGTGACTGCCCCGGAAGGCTCGGCGATCATGCCGGCACGACGTGCCAAGATTGCTACGCTCGAGCAGATCTCTTCCTCTGTGACGGTGATGATGTCGTCGACGAGTACTTGCATGTGCTCAAAGGGGTGCACGCCTACGGTACTCATCTGCATCCCGTCAGCCAGCGTTCTACTGACGCGCTGAGTCGGCCAGGTCACTCGTCTGCCGGCGCGCAGGCTTTCCCGCGCGTCGGCCGCCAGCTCCGGCTCGACGCCCACTACTCGCACTCCGGGCCTCGTGAGCTTCAGTGCGGCCGCGACACCGGAAATCAGGCCGCCTCCGCTGACTGGCACCAGCACCGTGTCAACGTCCAGTCCCCGAGCAACCGCCTCCTCGGCGATTTCCAGGCCTACCGTTCCCTGGCCAGCAATGATGTCGGGGTCATCGAAAGGCGGGACGATGACGAAGCCATGCTTTTCGGCCAGCTCCTCGGCCACCTTGGCGCACTCTTCGAGAGGGGCGAACCTCACCTCGGCCCCGTATTCGAGAATGCCGTCGACTTTGGCCTTGGCTGCAGTAGCGGGCATAACGATCGTGGCTTTCACGCCCTCTTGGCGCGCCACGTAGGCGAGAGCCTTGCCGTGGTTTCCGCTTGACCGCGCGATGACCCCTCGGGCTTTCTGGGCTTCGGACAGCCTCGACAAGCGGTTGTAAGCGCCGCGGATCTTGAACGAACCTGTGATCTGCAGGTTCTCAGGCTTCAGGAGCAGGGAACGGTGGGCGCACGAGGCCCAGGACGCCTTGAGCAACGATGTATGGGACACCACATGCGCCAGGCGCTGACTGGCCGCATAGATGTCATTGAAAGTGACGAGAGCCATTAGCCAGCCTCAATTCGATGGTTGTCCTGGTCGGGCAGGGCCGATGGGACGCTTCGCCCGTTCGGGAGGGCGTGAGCGCTCCGCGGCAGGGGGGGAGCCGACATCGGTCCGTCGCCGGTCGGCCGGTGGAAGACGGGCGGCAGACGCCACTTGACCTGCGACGCGGTACCCGCTCAAGGCCCTCACCACCGCGGCCGACGTCAGCGACGGCATCCCGACGGCAGCCGGACGTCCCAAACGTCCACGCCGTCCACGCCGCCGCCCCGATTCGCTGCTCGGCGACAGGGGCCACGGCTCCGACGCCGACCGCCGCGATCTGAGGACTATGCGACGGATTGCGCGTGTTGCCGGGTGAGCCGGAACTGAGCCATGCGCAGGTTGGGTGCGGGTTCGGTGGTGCCCACGCGGGAAAAGCCATGGCGCTCGTAAAGGGCGATGGCGGGAGAGTTGTCGGCGCCGGTGCTCACCAGCACATGCCCGCCGGGGGCCGGGGCGGCCAAGAGGTGCTCCAGCAGTCGTGATGCCACACCGTGCCGGAACCATGCGGGATCGACGCACACGCGGGCGATGTCGATGCCGCCGCCTTCGGCCAGGTGCTGCCAGGCGACGAAGGCGACGATCTGTCCGCCGTCCGTCTTCGCCCCGAGCCAGCGCAAAGGCTGTGCCTGCATCTCCTCCAGACTCTCTCGCAGGGCCGGTATGCCGTCGAAGCCGATCAGGTCGGCTTCGACGGCATACGCACGGCGGCCGATGCGGTGCACTGCCGCCGCCGTCGCTTCGTCCGCCAGGTCCAACTCGCTCACCACGAAGTCAGGACGGCTGCGTGCACCGCGCTCAGGGGGCCCGGAAGACGGCGTCCCCATCGCGGTGACGTGGTCCTGCGCCCATACCGTCAGGGCGGCCAGGGGGATGAGAGAAGCCGCACCGTGGGAGGAGAGTGTGTAGTGGGTGCACGGTGACGCGCCCGGCTGGACGGTGCCCGTCACCAGGCCGGCCGTGGTCAGCTCCCGGAGGCGACGGGCGAGCATGCGGTCGCTGATGCCGGGGACGCGCTCGCGCACCTGCGCGAAGTCGGCCGGGCCTTTGGCGACGGCCGCGATGATCAGGCCGTTCCAGCGTCTGCCCAGCAGGGCGAAGGCCGAGGCGAGGGCCGAAAGGGACTCGGGCAGTTGCGGAGACGGGGAGTGGTGCACCGACTGAGGGCGCCTCGGAGTGGTCATGGGGGGGTCCTTTCTCCCTACCGGGCGGGGCCCCGCGGTGCGAGGCCCCGCCCGGTAGCGCGTGTGACATGACGTCAGTCGGCTAGCGGCTACCGCACCGACTTCGCCAATCGGTGGCCCGTGTCGCTGTCCGGCGCCTCTCCGACAACCGTGCTGGTCTTGCCTGCCCGGCGAAGCAGGAAGGTGACGACGACGGCGGCCAGCACCGCGGCTCCGGCGCCGCTGATGAGGGCGAGGTGCATTCCGGAGGCGAAGGCGTCACGGGCCTGTTCGATCAGTGACGAGTTGCCCGTGGCGAGGCCCACGTGGTTGGCCGCCGCGAGGGATGAGCGGGCTGCCTCCGCGACGGGAGCGGGGAGTCCTGTGAGGTCGAGCTCGTCGCGGTACCCGGCGTTCAGGACGCTGCCGAGGACGGCGATGCCCAGGGCGCCGCCGAGATCGCGGGACAGGTCGTTCACGGCGGAGCCCACGTTCTGCAGGCGAGGAGGCAGCGCGTCGGTGATGGCCGCGGTGGCCGGGGTCATGGCCAGCCCCATGCCCGCGCCGAGCGGCACGAGCCCGCCCACGATCAGCCAGTACGAGCTGTCGGCGTCGAGCTGAGCGAGCACGAGCAGGCCGGTGGCGACCAGGAGGAGGCCCACGGTCCAGGGGCCGCGAGCGCCACGCCGGGCAACCAGACGCGGGCTCAGGCGGGCGCTGGGAATCATCGCCGCGGACATCGGCAGCACGCTGACTGCAGCGATCAGAGCACTGTCGCCGCGCACCAGTTGGAGGTACTGCATGACGACGAAGATGAATCCGAAGAATGCGAAGAACTGCAGTGTGATCGACAGAGATCCGGCCGCGAACGGCATGTGGCGGAACAGTCGCGGGTCCAGCAGGGGGTGCGGGTGCCTCAGTTCCCAGGCGACGAACGCGATCAGCACGGCGAGCCCGACACCGATGCCCACCAGTGTGCGGACGCTGCCCCAGCCGTGCTCGGGCGCCTGGATGACCGAGTAGACCAGCGCACCCAGTCCCGCCACTGTGAGTACTGCCCCGACCACGTCGATGCGCTGCTTGCCCGGCTGTGCGGACTCGGGCACGAAGAGGTACGTGCCGATGAGCGACGCTCCTGCCAGGACCACGTTCAGCCAGAACACCGACCGCCACGACCACACTTCGAGCACCGCGCCGGAGGCGAGCAGTCCCAGCACGGCGCTGGCGCCCGCGACCGCCGCCCAGATGCTGACGGCACGCGCCTGCTGAGCTCGGGGGAACGTGCTGGTGATCGTCGACAGTGTGGCAGGCATGACGAATGCGGCTGCTATGCCCAGGACCGCGCGAAGGGTGATCAGGACGTCCGGATCGGTTGCGAAGGTCGCAGCCAGCGAGACTCCCGCGAACAGTCCGAGCCCGGCCAGGAGCGCCTTGCGACGGCCGAAGCGGTCGCCGAGGGTTGCCGCGAGCAGCAGGAAGGAGGCGAAGATCAGGCTGTAGGCGTCGATGATCCACGACAGCTGGGTCTGGTTGGCATGCGTCTCACGGGCGATGTCGGGCAGCGCCACGTTCAGCGATGCCATCGCCGACACGACGGTCGCGAGCGCCAGGCAGGTCACGGCGAGAACCGCACCCTGGCGAACCGCGCGCACCGGCGCGCCGGCCCGGTCTGGATTGGTGAGGCCATTCACGAGGAATATCCTTAAATCGAAACTGGTAAATAGACGATGCGCCCCGACCTGTCCTCAGAACAGCACTCAGCGCTCTATCCATTCGAGAGCTTTTTGCCCGCCGGATGATCCTCTGAAGTCAGCGCGAGTGAAGCTGTTCTTTCGGCTGCTGTCCTGAGGCTCGCCCCGGTTGAGATAGTCCGCCTAACCAGGCTTACCAACAGGATCTCAAGGGGCTCGGCAGTGGAAATGAGTAACGGGTACTTAACTGGAGCCGGGCTGCGGTGCACAGCACCCGACCCCACATTGCCGGGCGTCCCGGAAGGTCGTCGTCACCGAGGTGATGACAACGCCCGGACCATCGCCGGACGGGTGTCTGCCCTGGTCACCACGTCCCCTTGCCCGGGACAGCGGCCCCTGGTCGTCGGCTTGCCGACGCCGGTCCCGGAAACGGGCGAGGGACGGGCCGGCGCAGATCTACGGCTGCGGTATCAGGACCGGTGGTCGTCCGGTGACCCCACGGCGGCCCAACGGTGGACGGCCCCGTCATGCTGGCTTATTTCACCGGCACCCGCGGTCAGGGCGCCGACGATAACACCCCCGCGCCCGTGTTCGTCGGCAGGGCGGTCAGCGGCCCATCCGTTGTCGATAAGGGAAGGGCCGCCATCGGATACCTCGACGAGCAAAGCCTGATCGTCGGAGAGGTAGAGAGACAGACTGATGGGCGGCAGAGCATACTGCACCGCATTGGTGACCAGCTCCGAGACGACCAGCAGAGCGTCATCCAGAATCTCGCCTTCGAGCCCCCAGGAATTCATCACCCTGCGGGCCTCGCGGCGGGCGGTCGAGGGAGACGAAAGATCACGTTCCAGCGGCAGACCCCATTCCAGGGCGGTCCGAGCTGCCGTGGACAGCCTGGGCTCCGCCATGGCGGATGGAACTCCGGCAGAGGTGCCGGCTGCGGCAGCGTACGTGGTGGGACTCATGGTGATCACGACCGAAGGGAGTGGGTTCCGACCACTCCAGGAGACGGCCACGCACCACCGTGGCGATTGAGCAAGCAGTACTCAATCTGGCGATTTCTACCGAACTGGACATGCATGGCGCGGCGAGTCAGCACCGAGTCGAGAGAGATCATCTCCTGGGTGGGGTGTCAGATGAGGCTTTTCAGGAGTTCTTCGACCGCGTCGACCAGGGGATCGCCCTCGGTGCCTGGGCGCCGAACCAATCCGAGTTCCACGTCGGGCAGTTCTGGCAGGCCGCGCACTGCCGTCCCGGGCTCGACCTGGGCGGGAAGTACGGCCGCCACGCCCAGCCCGGCACGGACCGCGCTCTGCACACCGGCCAGGCTGGTGCTCTCGAAGGCGATACGCCAGGCGTATCCGCTGTCCTTGAGGGTGTCGAGCACCGGCATGCGCCAGCGGCACGGCTGCGAGAACAGCACGAGCGGCAGCGGGTCCAGACCGAGATCCACCTCGGGGCCGGCAGCCCACACCAGTGGCAGCCGTACGGTCCAGCGTGGAGGCTCGGGGAGATGGGACGGGTCGCACAGCGCCAAGTGGATGCGGTTGCTCGCGAAAGCCCTTCTCATCGCCGGTCCGTGACCGCTGACCAGCTCCAGCGTCGCTTGCGGGTGTATGTGGGCGAAGTCGGCCAGGGCCTGCGCGAGGGGCGCGGCGGTGAGGTCCTCGATCAGGCCTACGCCGCAGTGCCCGACCACGGTCTGCCCGGTGGCGGCCACGGCCTGCGCCGACAGCGCCAGAATGCGTTCCGCATACGGCAGAAGAGTCTCCCCGGCCCTGGTCAGTGACACGCCGGCAGCAGACCGGTGCAGCAGCGGGTCCCCGATGGAGCGTTCAAGTTTCCTGAGCTGCTGGCTGAGCGCCGGCTGACTGTGCCCCAGCGCGGCCGCGGCTCTGCTGATGCTCCCCGACCGGGCGCAGGTGACGAAGGCACGCAGCAGCGACGTCTCCAGATCCAGGCCCATAACCACAGCTTATATCCGCCCCTCAAGAGTCGCCGGTTCCTTCCGCCGACGGCAGGGGCTTCGACACGGCTCCCGAGGACCGGGCTCATGCCGTGCGTACGTTTGACCGGTGCCGGCCAGGGTTCTAGACGGCTTTGTCCACGTGATCCTGTGCCCCTCGCGCCGGGGGACGGTGACCCGCAGGTCGCGGGCGACAACGGCCGACTCGTCGCCACGAGCAATCACATGCATCGAATACGCCCGCACGGCAGGAAAGAGTGCTGCCGGTCCACTACCACACCCACCACATGCTCAGCCGGCTCCTCCCTCCACCCCCCGCCAACTGACCCAGGCAGGGCACGGCGCACCAGCCGCCCATGAACCGCCCCTGGCCCGCTGGTGCGGCGACGACGACACGCCCGACCTGCGGATCCGGCGTCAGGACAACACGCTGTGCGTCCGCTGCGACAGAACCCAGCGGCAGATCCGCCCGTACCGGATCACCGTGCCGCGGATACCTCCTCCAAGGGTTTGGTGTGGTTTGCGGCCGTGGACGGAAGTCGCCGCTCAGCGTCAGGGCCAGTACGGCAGCGGCCGCGAACGACACCGCGTCGACGGCGAAGGGAAGCGTGGCGCAGACGCCGAAGAGGAACGCGCCCAGCGGGGTACCGAGCAGGGTGTCGGTGATGAGAGAACCCGACTGCAGACGGGCGTTGGCGCGCGTCAGTTCCGGGGACGCAACCAGCGTCGGCACGATGCCTGACCAGGCTCCGCTGTAGAGGGTCTGTCCAAGCCCGAGAATCGATGACGGCTTCGGTGGTGAGGAACAGGCGCGGCGGCCACGGGTGCAGGTGCTGCTGTGAGCAGGGAAATCGGCCCGGTCGGGGGCAGTGTTGTCGCACCGTGACCGTGGTCGGGCCCTGATGGTCGGTGGTGTGGTCGGGGCCGGCTGATGCGCTCGGTCGTACGCGCGGTACCGCAACGAGGCGGCACCGCACCGTGCGCGTGCGGGAGTCGCCGACCATGACGAGAGCGGATGCGGAAGCCGGTGCCGGGGACCGGCTGGCGTTGGCGGTGCTGGTGCAGTACCGGATGGCCACCAAGGAGCAGATGCATCTGATCATCGCCCCGCGGGTGCGGATCGAGCAGACGCGGCGGCGGCTGGCCAAGCTCCGCGCCGAGGGCCTGGTCGACCGCATCACCCTGCCGCAGGCAGGGTGCAGCCGGGTGTGGTTCGCCACCAGGTACGGGGTGCAGGTCGCCGGGGAGTGGCCGGAGCTGCGCGGGCGGCGGCCGTTGAGGCTGGTGTCGGATCCGGTCGCCGCGCGGCTGCAAGTGAGTCACACCCTGACCGTCACCGAGACGGGGCTGCAGTTCCTGCTGGACGCGCGCCGTCGTGAGGAGGTGTGCCGGCCGCTGGACTTCCTCCCGGAAGTCCACCACCCCATCGGGGGCGGAGAAGCCGTCATCCCGGACGCCCTGCTGTACTACCAGCGCGGCCGCCTGGACGGGGACGGGGATGTCCGGTCGATGCTGCGGGCCTTCCTCGAGGTCGACCGCGCCACAATGGGCCCAGAGCGGCTGGCCGCGAAACTGGGGGCGTATGCGCGGTTCCACCGGTACGCGCCCCTGTCGGTCGCCGCCGTACCGGTCGCCGCGTTCGAGCTGCCGAGCGAAGAGTGGCGCAGGCAGTACCCGCTGTTCCCGCGGCTGCTGTTCGTCCTGGACGGCACCGGCGCAGCGGGGTCGAGTCCCGTATACGGGCCCTGCGAGCGGCCGCGCGGGCCGTCAATGTGGCCGGCTTCGTGCGCGAGGTTCCGGTACTGGCCGCGGTGCTGCGTTCCGACTCTGCAGGTGGCTGCCCGGCTGGTCAAGCAGGCCACGCCCGCGTCCTCGCCCGCGTCAGTCCGGTCCTCAGACCTGCCTTCGACGGCCCTGGGGCAAGGCCGCGCACGGACACGGTCGGCGACCTGCTGACCGGCCGGCCTCAGGCTCCCGGTCCGCTCGGCCTCTCGGTGGCGGCAGGGGCGGAGTCCTCGGTGCAGTAGCGCCGTAGGAGTTCCTGCTCGGCGTCCCGGTGCGGGAACATGAAGAAGATCAGCAGCGCACCCAGGGCGATCGCGGCCAGGCCGACGGTGTACGCCCAGTCGTCGCCGTGGAGGAACGACTTGCGTGCTGCCGCGACGATCTGGTCGGCGTAGCGGGGGTGCTGCTGGGCGACCTGCCCGGCGGAGGCGAACGACTTCGTCAGCTCGCTCTGGACCTGGTCCGACACTTCCTTGCTGTCGGGGGAAGCGGCGATCGCCGCGCTGAAGGCCGAGGCATAGCCGGCGGTGAGGAGCACGCCCATGACGGACTGCATGATGGCCCCGCCGAGGTCGCGTTGCAGGTCGGCGGTGCCTGAGGCCATGCCGACCCGTCGCACGGGCACCGATCCGGTCAGCGAGTGGGATGAAGGCGTCCCGGCGAAGCCGGCGCCGATACCGATGAGCACGTAGGCGAAGCCGATCTGCCAGTAGCCGCTGTCCTCGCCCCAGAACAGCAACATCCAGGCGAAGGCGAGGAAGAGGAACGCGTAACCGATCAGCAGGGTCGTGCGGGCGCCGCGTCTCTCGACCAGCTTCGCGGACCGTGGCGCCACGAGCACCATCATCACGACGAGGGGAAGGATGGCGGCGCCGGCTTCGACGGGGCTGTACTCGAGCACGTTCTGCAGGTACTGCTGGCTGATGAACGCCGACCCCATCATGGAGCCCCACACGATGATTCCCGCGCATGCGGCGACCCAGAAAGTGCGCCGGCCGGCGATGTGGAGGTCGTACAACGGGTTCGGAGCCCGGCGCTGACGCCAGAAGAACGCCGCTCCGGCAGCCAGGGCGATCACGGCGAGGCCGACGACCAGTGACCCCTGGTCGGGGACGGCGGCGAAATTGATCGCCAGCACCAGTCCCGCGACCAGGAAGACGGAGAGGACGCCGCCGAGGTTGTCCACCGGTTCGGCCGACTCGTTGGCGTGCGCGGGGACGAACAGCAGGGCCATGACCAGCGCGACCACAGCAAGGGGCAGGGTGATCAGGAACACCGACCCCCAGTAGAAGCGTTCGAGCAGGGCGCCCGCGATCACCGGCCCGAGCATGGAGATGCCGCCGCCCAGGGCCGACCACAGCGCGATCGACTTCGTCCGCGCCGGCCCCGCCCACAGGGCGGTGATCAGCGCCAGGGTGGTCGGGTAGGCCATGCCGGCCGAGAGCCCGCCGAGGATCCGGGCCGCCACGAGGACGGTGTCGTTCGGCGCGTACGCGGCGAGCAGGCAGGCGGGGATGGACAGAGCGATGCCGAGGAGCAGCAGCAGCTTGCGGCCGTGACGGTCGCCGACCGCACCCAGATAGAGCACCGATGCGGCCAGGCCGAGGGAGTACCCCACGGCGATCAGGTTCAGCGCGGCCTGGGAGGAGTCGAAGGCCTTCCCGATCGCGGGCAGTGCCACATTGGCCACCGACAGGTTCAAGTTGGCCACGGCGGCAACGATGATCAGGGACGTCAAGACGAGCGACGCCCGCGCCGGGGCCTCGCGCGGAACGTCGATGCGAGGCGCGCCGCTTTTCGACATGGAACCTCCGGGGCGAAGTTGGGCTTCGCGAGAGTCTTGCCTGATCCGCCGTGCCGCACATCGCCCCATTGGGATGACACGCCCACTAAGATCGCTGGCACTTGCCGGCGGATCAGGACGGCGCCAACCGGCTCGTGCTCCAGCAGGTTCTGGTCCTGGAGAACCTCAGCGACCGCAGAGTGGAGGCCCGGTTCGAGGCGACCTGGTCGTGGCCGATGAGGACAGGCGGCCCAGCCCTGCGGCGGCTGCTGCGCAGGCTTGCCGGTCGAGAGCCAGATCGTGATCGTAGAGGCCGACGGTACGGAGAGGCCGCTGGACCCGTCGACTTGATTTGCCGAGTCAGAGTGAGAGACGTCTCGTACGGCCTACTGCCCTCCGCGGCGTGGCGGCCGGTGTCTCCTCCCGACGTCCGTACAGGTCGAAGGAATTGGTTTTCGGGTGGTCGACGCCGAAGCCGCGCACTGGCAGCCGAACACCACGCGGGGCCGGTCCTGGAGGTTGTACGCGGTGGTCCATCAAGCTGGGGCGTGCCGTAACCCGCCGCCGACCGCCCGGCTTGCAGTTGGTGCGACGGGCGGGATTC
The DNA here is from genome assembly GCF_040635845.1 of Streptomyces sp. NPDC006872. Lineage (NCBI taxonomy): Bacteria > Bacillati > Actinomycetota > Actinomycetes > Kitasatosporales > Streptomycetaceae > Streptomyces > Streptomyces sp. NPDC006872. The sequence goes on along the minus strand of NZ_JBEYIL010000010.1, from coordinate 266,042 downwards.
ATGTGGCGGCGACCTTCGGGCCGCTGTGACTCCGGCTTCCTCGCGCCGAGCATGGGCACCAGGTTGAGCCGGACGGGAGACGCGTACTCGGCATACGTGTTCCGCTCGCGGGTGCGCGGCTCCCCTGACGTGTCGTACAGGAAGAAGACGTGACACGGATGGTCAAGATGGGGCACTGGCCGTGAAACGTGCAGGGGCATCGTCGGGCGGCCCCGATGGAAGGTGTGGTGGCTGAGGTGGCGGAAGGTCCGATGGAAAGTCAGGCGGGCGATCGGGTAGAGACTTCCGTGGAGCTCGGGGGCTACCAGCAGGAGCTGAAACGGACGCTCGGCTCTTTTCAAGTGTTCGCGATCTCGTTCGCGTTCATCTCGGTGGCCGTCGGCATCTTCGCGACCTACGACGACGTACTGCAGACTGCGGGGCCGGTCGGGATCTGGCTCTGGGTCATCGCGGCGGTGGGGCAGGTCCTGGTGGCGCTGGTGGTCGCGCAGCTCGCTGCCCGTATCCCGCTCAGCGGCTCCTCCTATCAATGGGCGTCACGGTTGACCAACCCGAAGATCGGCTGGGGGTTCGGTTGGCTGGCCTTCTGTTACCTGGCGATCGGCGTGGTGGCGGTCGACAACGCGCTGGCAAGCCAGGCGTTCATGCCGCTCGCCGGCATCGAGCCGGATGAGGGCACCGCGCGCCTGATCACGGTCGTGGTACTGCTCGTCCAGGCCCTGCTCGCAGTGGCCTCGACACGCCTCGTCAGCCTGATCAACACGGGCGCGGTCGGGATCGAACTGGCGCTTGTCGTGGTGGTGGCGATCGCGCTCACCATCGCCGTGGTGGTCACGGGTGATGGCGCGGCCGACAATCTCGTCTCGCGCGGTGTCACCGAGAACGCCCCCGACTACTTCGCCGTCGGCGGCGGGTTGATGCTTGCGATGATCATGGGCCTTGCGACGCTCGTCGGCTTCGACGCCGCGGCGAACCTGGCCGAGGAGGCCAAGGACCCCCATCGCAGCGTGCCGCGGGCGATCGTGGGGTCGGTGGTGGCGGCTGGACTGCTGGGCATGCTGTTCCTGATCGCGCTCACCGTCGCGATCGATGACATCCCCGAGGTCACCGCCAACGGCTCACCGGTCGCGGCGATCATGCGCGATCAGCTCGGTCCGGTGATGGAGAAGGTGCTGCTGGTCGCGATCACCTTCGCGTTCTTCGGCGCCGGGATGGTCGTGATGGTCGCCTGCTCGCGGATGATTTTCGCGATGTCGCGGGACTCACGCTTCCCTGCCCATCGGCTGATGCGACGGGTCAACCCACGTACACAGACGCCGATCCCGGCGACGGTCCTGATCTTCACCCTGGGGGTCGTTCTGATGGTCGCCCTGCCGGGTGCCGCACTCCTGGAGCTGATCACGGCGTCGACGATCCTCCCCGCCATCACCTACGGCTCGACGGTCGTCCTCTACCTGGCGGTGCGCAAAGGACTGGATCGCAAGAAGGGTGCATTCGACCTCGGGCGCTTCGAGCTTCCCGTCGCGATCTGCGCGCTGGCGTGGACGCTCGTAGCGCTGTTCGTCCTGGTGGCACCCCGGGAAGCGCTCGTCTCCGTGGTGATCGTGGTCGGCCTGCTCGCCGCAGGCGGGCTGTACTTCCTCTTCATGCTGAAATTCGACCGCGAGGCGCTGGACACCGAGCCCGGAGACGTGAGCGCCTTCAAGCATTGATCTTCCGAAACCAATCTGTCCCGCACGGGATGTGGGCCGCGTCCTCCTACGCCGGCCTGGCCTCGACGACGAAGTCGTCGGGAACCTCGATACACGGCGAACACGCACCCAGAGGCGGCAACCGGCGACTGAAACGCGCGATGTTCTGTCCGCGTTCGCCGCCCTGCACGATCCCGCCTCCCGCACCTACTTCGACCGATGCCAGGCCCGTGGAAAGAGCCACACGCAAGGCCTTCTCCGTCCGGCCCGCCACCGCATCAGCATGCTGTTCGCCATGCTCCGCGACTGACGCGACGATCGACGCGCTGGCGTTGGACACGGTCGGCAAGGTTCCGTGGTCCGCCTCGAGCGTGCCGCTCCGGAAGCCGAGCGGAACGCGTAGCTCCGGACCAGAACCTGCGGCCCACGAACCCCCCTCTCCCCATCGCCCCGATCGGTCCACCTCCCCGCGATTGGCCTTGTCGCGTAGGTCCGCCCGATGGCTAGGAGCGTGGGTCAGTAAACAACTCCTGGAATGCCGCGCCTCGTGGTGAAGTGCGGCTGCCGAGCGCTGCCCTTGAAAAGGCGTGCTGCCGGGCAGTCGTGATGCGACGATCAGTCCGCAACTTGATCCACATCCGCGTCCCGGAGGTCCGCATGGACATCGCATCGCTGCTGCCGTTGACCACGTCCCGGTTGTCGCTGCGTCTGTTCACTCCCGGCGACGCCGACGACCTGTACGCCTACCAGAGCCTGCCGAGCGTGGCGCGCTACTTGTACCGGCCGGCGCACACGCGTGAGCGCAGCGAGCAGGTTGCCGCCGAGCGCGCGGCGCAGACGGCCTGGCGCGCCGACGGGGACAAGCTGTCGCTCGCTGTCTGCCGACGCGATGAGCCCGGCGTCCTTGGCGAGGTGAGCCTCGGCCTGGCCGATGCCCGCGCCGCCCAGGCCGAGATCGGCTGGACTCTCGACCCAGGCCACGAGGGGCACGGCTACGCGACCGAGGCGGCCGCGGCGCTGGCCGGGTTTGCCTTCGACACGCTGGGCGTGCACCGGCTCTACGCACGGCTGGATGTGGAGAACACCGGGTCTGTGCGGGTCTGTGAGCGCCTCGGGATGCGCCGGGAGGCGCACCTGGTCGAGAACGACCTCGACGGGGATCGCTGGGGCAGCGAGTACATCTACGCGGCGCTGTCCGCGGATCTTGGCAGTCGATCAGGCGATTGAGCCCGACGCCGCCTCCTGTTGGTGATCTTCCATATGGGAAAATCCTGGTATGTCTGGTGGGGTTGGCCTGTTCGAGGTGGATCCGGCGGCGGTCGTGAAGCCGGAGATCGCGCCGATGGTGGCGGTGAAGAAGACCTTCCGGGCGTTCGTCCCCGATCAGATGCTGATGCTGCCGCCGTCGCTGGATGAGTGGCTGCCCGAGGGGCATCTGGCCCGATTCGAGGCCGAACTGGTCGACGAGGTGCTCGATCTGGGCCCGATCCTGGCGTCCTACACCGAGAAGCGCGGGTTCCCGCCGTATGACCCGCGGTTGATGGCCCGGCTGCTGATCTACGGGTACACCACCAGGGTGCGCTCGTCGCGGGCGACCGAGCGCTGCGCGTCGACGGGCACCTGACGCTGCGGGGCGAGCAACACCTCCAGCTCGTCGTACCAGGCGTCGATCCCGCCGTTCCCAGGATGGCTCTCGACGTCGGCAGTCCCGGCTTCGTGTCGCTGGTGTGCGAAGACCCCCGTTTCCCGGTACAGCTCGACCAGGGTCTCGCATGCAGGCCACACGAAGTACTCGTCAGGGGCGCGGGAGGGGTCGACGTCGTCGCACTGGAATTGGTGAGCCACCCCGTCGATGCCGGCGAGTCCGCCACGAGGACCGTCGTACCACTCCGGTTCGACGTAGACGGGTCCCAATCCCTCTGCGATCAGCCGCTGTACGTCCCAGATCTCAGCCACGAACGCAAGCTATGCCGGCACGACGTGCCAGGATGCCTGCCTGCATGCTCAGCCGCGAGGTCGGCGAACGTGACTACTCCCCCGCCGTGTCCGCCCCCTGCCGGACGGTCAGGTGCTTTTCGCTCGGGTGACTGCAGCGTGGAGCTCGTCGAGGAGTGCACGGCCTTCCGCGTCGTCGCTGACTCCGATGTAGAACGACGATGCCTCTCGTGCACCCGACCACAGCGCGGTGACGCTGGTCCCGAAGTCGTCAGGGGGCAGCCTGCCGAACCGCCCGGCCGAGGCGGCAGCCTCGCGGGCCAACCGGCGAAGCTCGGACGACTCGCTGAGACTTACGCTGTCCAGCCGCGCGGAGAGGACATCGACGCCGCGTCTCTTCCCCTCCACGGCGACGACAAGGTACCGGGGCGCGACGACAACGACCATGCGATGCGCGGTGTCGGGGTCTGCCGTGCCGGTGAGCCGTGACAGCAGTCCCGGCTTACGCAGTCGCACGCTCCAGGTTTCGTGGCAGTTCACCGCTGTGCCGAGCACGTCGCCGAGCTGGTGGGCCTCGGAGTGTGCGGTGACCGCGGCCCGCAGCGCTGCGTCGAGCTGCGATGTCGTACGACGCCTGGTGGTGCGTTCGTACAGGCGGTTCATGCGTACGTGCCTTCCGTGCGGGACAAGGAGAGTCCTTGCCGGGCGGCCGTCAGGGTGGGGTGATCGGGGGTGACGTGGGGGGTGAGGATGGCGATGGCCCGGGTGTAGTGCGGGGCAGCCTGGTCGTGGTCGCCGCGTTGGCGGTGGGCGGTGGCCAGGTTGACCAGGGTGGTGGCGAGGTCGGGGTGGGAGTCGCCGAGGAGGCGTGCTTTGAGGGCGAGGGCGCGGGTGTAGGCGTCGATGGCGGCGGTGTGGTGGCCTCTGCGGTGCTGGAGGGCGGCGAGGTTGTGTGTGGTGACGGCGATCTCGTAGTGCTCGGTGCCGTGGACGCGCTGGAAGACGGTGAGGGCGGCGCGGAGTTGGGTTTCCGCATCGCCGGGGCGGCCGCAGCCGTCCAGGAGAGCGGCCCAGGCGGCCCGGTCGGCCGCGACCAGCGAGTGGTCGGGACCGTGCAGGCGGGTACGGATGCTCACCGAGCGGGCGGCCCAGGGCTCGCCCTCCTGGTGGGCGCCACGGGTGTGGGCCAGGCCGCCGAGGTTGTGGCAGAGGGTGGCGACGGTGTCGTGGTCACTGCCGTAGGTGTTCTCACAGATGGCCAGGGCCCGCAGATAGAGGGTCTGGGACCGGTCGAAGTGCCCGGTGTACTTGCCCAGTACGCCCCATTCGTTGCACACCTCGGCGACATCCGGGGAGTCGGGACCGTAGGCGTGCTCGGCGGCGCCGAGGGTCAGGGCCAGCAGGACTCCGGCGCGCCGGTAGTCGCCGCTCACACGCCACAGCCGGGCCAGCGCGAGCTGGGCGCCCAGACGCCCGGCGGGGTCGTTGCGGTGGCGGGCGGCGGCGGCCCGCAGGGCGGCTTCGGTCGACTCGGTCTCTCGGGGCGGGGTCACGGTGCTGAATCCTTCGGCACAGGATGCTGCGGCAGGAGGTGGTGCTGCGGTGGCCGGCTACTGGCCCACGGGGTGTCGCCGGCGGCCGCTGTCGGGAGGACCAGCGGCCGCCGACGTGGGGTGGGCCTTGTCGTACAGGTAGAAGGCGCGGGCGCTCGCGAGGAAGTCCTTGACGGTGGCGAAGCCGCCTTCCAGGACCGCGTCGACCAGCCCATGCCGCAGCGGCGCCGGCCTGGCCCACGTCTCCTCCACAGCGACCGCGCGTAGAGCCCCGGCCGTCACCGACTCGCCCACACCACTCATACCGTCCCACCCCACCGGTCCGCCACCACAAGACGGATAGGGTGCCCCCGGCCGGATCCGCCACTGCGAATACTCACCGAAGACGCCCTTCACACGCGCCGACAGTGTCAGCCGGCAATCACGATCTCGTTGTGGTTCGACCAGCCCCAGCGAGGATAGAGACCGGCCTCGACGGCCCCCGTCCCAGCGCCCTCGTCCACCTCGGCGTCAAGGTCGACGGGCACCACGATCTCGTTGTGGTTGTAACTGCCCGTCCTGCTCGCCCAGATGGTCCCGACCTCGGCAACGTCCTTCATGGCATCTCCTGTCTCTGATTTCCAGCGGGTTCCCGCATGTGCACGGTGATGTGGATGGCTGAAACGTATGCGGACGCCCCACACCCTTGAGTGAGTAGTCGCTACTTGAATGGCGGAACGGGTTCTTGCAACCGGGTTCCTGGTCGCGCGCGCCGGTGACCAATGCGGTGGAGCACGCGCGACCGCACCTGTCCCTGCATCTGCACCGCGAGCACGCGGTTCGACGAATCTGGATCTGGCTGAGCGACGGCGGCCCGGCCGCCGGTGAAAGCGCGTGGACGGCCAGCTGCTCAGCAGACGAACACGGCCGCGGCGTAGCAGGAATCTACTGCGGCAGGCCGCCCGCCAACCCCTCGGACGTCGACTTCTAAGACCGTGTTCTACATGGCCAGTTGGCAGTTGTGCCGGACATGGGGAGTGGACGGTGGGGATGGATCGTTCCGGACGGCTTGTGGGAGTTGGCGAGGCCGTTGCTGCCGCCGGCCCGGGTGCGTCCGCAGGGCGGCGGAGTCGTGAACATCGATGATGAGGCGGTGTTTGCCGCGATCATCTACGTACTGGTCAGCGACTGCGCCTGGCGGGCGTTGCCGCCGTGTTTCGGAGCGTCGAATTCGACCGTGCACCGCCGCTTCGCCATCTGGTCCCGTGCTGGAGTCTGGGGACGGCTGCATCAGAAGGTTCTCCAGCTCCTGGACGAGCAGGACCTGGTCGGCCTGTCCCGTGCGGTCCTCGATTCCGCACACGCGAGGGCTAAAAAAAGGGGGCGAACTTGCAGGTCCGAGCCCCGTGGAACGGGGAAAGCCCGGTTCCAAGATGCACGTCCTGTCCGACGCGAACGGACTGCCCCTACGAGCTCGTAAAGGGATCACGGGTGGGCCTTCTTGAGGCGTCGCCAGCAGATGAGGCTGCATGCCAGGGAGACGAAGGCGTCGTGGAGTTCGAGGCGTCGTTCCCATCGGATGGCGAGGCGTTTGAACTGGTGGAGGAGGGCGAAGGCCTGCTCGACGACGTAGCGGAGTTTGCCCAGGCCCTTGATGTTCGGGGCGCCCTTGCGGGAGATGACCGGCATGATCCGGCGTGTGCACAGTTCACGGCGCACTACCCGGGAGTCGTACGCCTTGTCGCCCAGGATGGACTCGGGGCGTCGACGGGGACGGCCCGGACGCCCGGCCACCGGCGGGATGCCGTCGACGAGGGCGAGAGTCTGCGTGATGTCGTTGACGTTCGCCGCAGTCGTGATGACGTGGAGCGGAGTGCCCTTCCCGTCGCAGATCAGATGGTGTTTCCTGCCAGTCTTCCGCCGGTCGACCGGCGACGGACCGGTCGCGTCTCCCCTTTTTTGGCGCGGACGTGGGAGCCGTCCACGCACGCGCGGGTCCAGTCGAGTTCGCCGGCCGCGTTCAGCTCCGCGAGCAGGATGCGGTGCAACCTGTCGAAGACGCCTGCCTGCTGCCAGCGGTCCAGGCGCCGCCAGCAGGTCTGCCCCGAGCCGACCCCAGCTCCAGGAGCAGGAGCTGCCAAGCGACGTCCTGGTGCAGGACATACAGAATGCCCTGCAGACACAGCCGGTCCGCCACCGGCTTCGGCCCCGGAGACCGCTCGGGCCAAGGCGGCAGCAACGGCTCGATCAGCGCCCACAAGTCGTCGTCCACGATCCACGGCCGAGTCGTCACACCCACCCGAACGATCAGACCGTCACAACAGCCACGCCCGACCAGGACCGTTCAACAAGATCGTGTTACGAGCTCTACGTGTCGGAATTTCCGCGGCCAACACCCACGACAGCCAGGCTGCCCTGAAGCCGATGCTGTCCCCACGTCGTGCCCGAGCCGAAGCCCAGGTCCTGCGGCAGGTACTCCCACTGGATCCCGGTGTGCAGCCCGTACAGGATCCCGCACAGCACTTCTCGGTCCGGCAACGGCTTGCGGCCGGGATATCGGAACCTGCGCTCACGCTGCGGCAGCAGCGGTTCAAGGCGGTCCCACAGCTCATCCGACACGATCCACGGCGAAATCCCCACACCCGACGGAACGCTCCACTCCCTCCCTGAACACGGCCCTCAGCGCGGATCCACCTTTTTGTGTCAGCCGTTGTAAAACGCCGAGATCAGTAACCGTAGTACTGCTGCTACTCAGCCGAGTAACTTGAACCGCATTCTCAAACGGGGTCCCTGACTCAAGGCACGACGACGGTGAGCGAGGTACTGGCGAGTTGAAAGTCGAGCTTCTCGTAGACGCGGCGGGCCGGATTCGCATCGCTTACCACGAGTGCAATTTCGGTCAAACCGTGCGCTGTAGCATCAGCCAGTACACAGCGCAGCAGTTGGGCTCCGAGTCCGGCATGACGTGCGCCTGGCTGACGGAAGACGTCTGCGATCCAGGGGAGGCCATCGCGGTCGGTGACGATCACGCCGGCGATGACGTGATCGGCCGCATCCACCAGCAATGAACTGCACGGCATGACTGGCCCAAGCACTTTGCCCGCAAGCAGGGGCACCAACTCTGCGGTCAACGCTTCCTCGTCACTGACGTTGTAGTGATCGATATGTTCCGGCGGGAAGGCCGCGCGCCATGCGGGGAACAGATCGCTCGCATCGCGGTCGCACGAGACTGCGCGCAACCCGCTTGGAAACGTGAGTGTGGTCCACTCGGGCGGGGGCGGGGCGGACACCAGATTCCGCCGCATGCTGTGGGCGTGTCGCATGATTCGCGCACCGCGACGGATCAGTTGTTCGCCGAGCTCCACCGATCCGGAAAGCGCCCATCCGGACAGCCCTGCAAGGATGGCCTCCACGGGATCAGGGCCTACCACCTTCGCCAGGTCCGCCCACGGGCGCCCCTCACGGACACCCTGCAGGTACGTCAGGACGGGAGTACCGCCAGCATCGGTCAGGACCTGGCACTGTTCATCGCTTTTAGACACTCGTCGAACCCATCCATGGACTGAAAATGTTCCCCCCATCTTGCGGGGCTGACTGAAGGCGCGCAACGTACCGCAGCGGGCAGGCATACGCGATATCCCAATTGATGCCCGCCGGGCGATCAAGCTTATCCATTCCCCGGCTTCCTCCAATAGTAAACCCGCTCAATCATTGATTGGATTCCACTCTCACTGGACTTCCATTAGGGACGAGTAGTCGGTACTCAACTCCACACTGGAGCCATAGATATTCTCGTGTCTCACGCCTCCACGTCTGGTAGAACGTCGTACCCGCTGCAGCCGGTCAAGGAGACGAAGATCCGCTCGGCCGCGCCTCCAGCACCCGTTGCCCCTGCTCCTGCCGCACGCTGCCGACCCCTTGCTCACGCCGCCTGGCCCGGCTGGGTTCGGTTGACGGTGTCTGCGGCGCGGCGGCCGCCCGCGTGAGTCTGGCGAACAGTGCAGTCGGCGATGTGGGCGAACCTGTCGGAAGCCGCCTGGATGGCGCCGAGCCGGCCTTCCTTGAACAGTCGCTGCTGCCGGACGAATTCCCTTACGGGCCGCTCGTCCCACGATGGCACGGCATCTCGTCGCAGCGCGATAAGCACTGGTTACTCATGTACGCACATGAGTAACCGCCCTAACCTGGCGGCGCGTCAGTGAGATTCCGGGAGATGACACAGCGCGAGGGAGGCCGCAAAGGCACTGGCCTCACTCGTCATGTAGCCGCGCGAGCCGCGCCAACGCCACAGCCGCAGCGTGTGGCTGGTGTCACCCGTCAATGCCCACCCAGGAAAGAAGCGTTCATGCTTCCTCACGCCCGGGAGTCACCCGTCTTGTCAGTCGAGACCATGCAATCCGTCTCCGTCGCTCTCGTCGGCGCGGGTCCGCGGGGCACGAGCGTCCTGGAACGCCTCTGTGCCTCCGCTCCCGAACTCCTCCCGCGCGGGACTCGGTTGACCGTGCATGTCATCGATCCGGCGCCGCCGGGTCCGGGCCGGGTCTGGCGCACCGCCCAGTCCCCGGAGCTGCTGATGAACACGGTGGCCTGTCAGGTGACGCTGTTCACCGACGAGAGCGTGGAGTGCGCCGGGCCGGTCCGGCCGGGGCCGAGTCTGTACGAGTGGGTTCTCGGCAACAGCTCAGGCAGTCGGAGGGAGTCGGGGCCGCGAGGCGGTGAACGAGTGTGCGGCACGGTGAGCCCGGACGACTATCCCACCCGTGCCCAGTACGGGCGTTACCTGGAGTGGGTGTTCGCGCAAGTGGTCGGCGGCGCCCCGGAGGATGTACACGTCGAGGTGCACACCGCCCGCGCTGAGCGCCTGGAGGACGCCCCGGACGGCCGCCAGACGCTCGTCCTCTCCACCGGCCGTACCCTGGTCGGTCTGTCCGCGGTGGTCCTCGCCCAGGGCCACCTCCCCTCGGTCGCGGACCCGGCGCAGCAGGAGCTCGCGGCACACGCGGCCCGCCACGGCCTGCGCCACATCCCGCCCGCCAACCCCTCGGACGTCGACCTCTGCCCGCTTGCGCCGGGCGAGCCGGTCCTGCTGCGCGGCCTGGGCCTCAACTTCTTCGACCATATGGCCCTGCTGACGACCGGCCGTGGCGGCCGCTTCATCCGCACCGCCGTTGGCGGACTGCGCTACCGGTCCTCGGGCCGCGAACCCCGCCTGTACGCGGGCTCTCGCCGTGGCGTCCCCCACCAGGCCCGCGGCGACAACGCGAAGGGGCCCTACGGCCGCCATACGCCGCTGCTGCTGTCGGACGAGGTGATATCCCACTTCCGCAAGCGCGCCGACTCCGGTGAGGCCCCGGACTTCCTGGCCGAGATATGGCCGTTGGTGGCGAAGGAGGTGGAGACGGTCTACTACGAAGCCCTGCTCGCCGCCCGGAAGGGGACGGACCGGCGGGGGTTCCGGGACCGTTTCCTCGCCACCGCCCACCAAGGGCTTCAGGAGAGCGTCCTCCTCGATGAGTTCGGCATATCTCCTGCCGACCGCTTGTGCTGGGATCGCATCTCCAGCCCGCACAGCGGAAGGACTTTCAACTCCCCCACAGACTGGCGGAACTGGCTTCTCGACCACCTTCGGGAAGATGCCGCCCAGGCCGCACTCGGCAATGTCGAGGGCCCCCTCAAAGCCGCCCTGGACGTGCTGCGCGACCTGCGCAACGAACTGCGGCTGATCGTCGACCACGGCGGCCTGTCCGGCGTATCCCGCCAGGACCACTTGGACCGCTGGTACACCCCGCTGAACGCCTTCTTGTCCATCGGTCCGCCCAGGCGGCGCATCGAGGAGATGACCGCGCTGATCGAGGCGGGCGTCCTGGAGGTCCTCGGCCCGCGCCTGGAGGTCCGGGCCGAGGCCGAAGGCTGGGTCGCGCACTCTCCCGACGTGCCGGGCTCCACCGTACGCGTGCGCACGCTCGTCGAGGCGCGGCTGCCGGAGCCGGATCTGAGGCGCACCGCCGACGAACTCCTCGCCGGCCTCTTCCGGGCAGGCGCATGCCGCCCGCACCTCGTGGACGGTTACGAAACCGGTGGCCTGGACGTGACGCCGCGCCCGTATCACCTGATTGACCGTCAGGGAATAGCGCACCCACGGCGGTTCGCATTCGGGGTGCCCACGGAGGGCGTGCACTGGGTGACCGCCGCGGGGGCCCGACCCGGCGTGGATTCGGTCACGCTTTCGGACGCCGATGCGGTGGCGAGAGCCACCCTGCGTGCGGCAGCAGCCGACAACACATGACTGCACGTCTCAACGGCGCACAGCCCTACGTCACCACTTGAGTGGAAACTACTCTCGAACCGCCCGCTACGGCCTGCTTGCCTGAACGTCGCGCTGGTGCGAACACCGGCGAATGTGCTCGACATCAGAATGAAAGAGGCGCGATGCACGGCAAGCTCGGTGGTGTGATTGGTGAACCGTGGGAGGTACCCGGCTACGTCCACGAACGAGTACTGGGTACGGGCACCAGCGGTACGGTCGTGCGGGCCACAAGCGACAGCGGCGGTACCCCCGGTTGCCATCAAGTACCTCTCGTGCGAACTGCTCGAGGACCTGCGGTTCAGGGCGAGATTCCGAGCCGAGGCCAGACTGCTGAGCCAACTGCACACACCCCACGTAGCCCGTTTCCACGAAAACATTGAGAACTCCGAAGGCGCCGCCATCATCATGGATCTGGTGAACGGCGTCTCGTTGAGGAAAGCGCTGCGCCAGGCAGGTGCCATCCCGCCCGAGGCGGCGCTGGTCACCTTGAAGGGCTCGTTACTCCACCACCCGCGCCACCGCCTCGGTGGCGTACCCGCGTCCCTGGAACTCCGGCGCGAACGTGAAGCCCAGCTCCGCCTGTCGGCCGTCGTCACTGCGGCACACCCCGACGTCGCCGATCAGCCCCGGAACGTCCCGCCGCTCGACGGCGTATTGGAACCACCCCGGATCGCGAGGGTCCCCGGCCGAGAACGTGGCCGCCAACCGCTCGGCCTCCGCCATCGGCACCGGCGACTCCCAGGACTGATACCGACTCACCTCTGGAACTGAACGGTACGCCGCCAAGGCAGGCGCGTCTGCCGACGTGAACCTCCGGACTACCAGCCTCGCTGTCTGCATGCTTTCACTTCCTTTCACGACTCCCCGCAGCCAGCCGCGTGCGCAAGGCGTCGATGTGGGGCAGGAACCAGAGCTGCGTGCCCCGGTTGCTCTCCCTGACGAGGTCCTGCAGTGCGGTGCCGGCGTCGGTGTGCCGGGAGATGTCCCCGACGACGGCCAGTCCCAGGCGATAATTCACCATGAAGTCGTCTTTCATTCTGGGGCGTGAGCGGGAAGTCCAGGATCGGCTGGGCCTGGTTCTTGAGCAGGTGGCCGGTCTCGGGATGGCGTGGGCCCGGGCAGATGGCTTCCGGGGGCTGCACTGCCAGGCGTAGCTTTTTTAGCAGCCGGATCAATCCAGGGGAGTGAGTAATTGGTACCAGTAGTGCGCGCGGGTGACGGGTATGGTCCAGACCATTGATGTGTCAGTGGAGGTGATGGCACCTTGCGATGGCTACGTGTCCAGAGCTCTGGACAGGGTGTCCCGTCCTCCCCCACACGGCACAGGAGACAGCGACATGACCATCCCGTCGAGACCGTCAAGTCTGTCAAGAGCGTCGAGATGCCTGAGCACCGCCCTGGTGGAGTGTGTTCACGATGAGGTCGGGATCGGCGGTGCTGGTCGCCCGAACCGTCCAGGTCGCGACGCGAAGCGTGTCCTCCAGGCGCCGAGCGCCGTGCGAGAGTACGCGTTCCGCGCAGTCGTCGACGATCGCCAGGCGGCGGCTGACCGGCATCGCGGTCCCTAGGCCGCCTCCATCCGCAGCCGCTCCCGAAGCGCCCGGCGGTCAGCCCGCCACTCTGCGCAAACCTCTCCAACCGCTCCCCTCGACCGGTGGCACCATCATCCAGAGATCTGCGCCAGCCAGTCCCTCCCTGCTCTCAGCGGCAGCGTCGGCCTGCTCAGGCCGCTGTTGTTCCGGGCCAGGCGTCCTGGTTGGCGAGGGCAAGCACCAATGCGGCGATGTTCCAGGCGTCGTCCTCACCTCGGTGATGACGGCCTTCCAGGGGCAGCCCGGTGATGTGCAGGGCTTGGGCCATCCCTGGACGCTTGCGTAGCTGGTGAGCTTGGGTGAAGGCCGTTTTGACGTTGGTGTGTCGCTTCCCGAAAGGGTAGATGGTGCCAGTGGCCTGGCATTGGCGACTGAACTGGTGGCGGTCGTAGTCGCCCCAGCTGGCCCACGGGCGAGCCCCGGCTTGGTGCTCAGCCGCCAGCAGCCGACAAGCTTCAGCGAATCCGATGCCTGTGTCCACCTCCGCTTGGGTCAGTCCGGTCAACTCGGTGCAGAAGTCGCTGACAAATGACCGTGCCGGCCGCACAAGAACGCGATGCCGGGCGACCCGCTCACCCGCGCGAAGGTCGACGACGGTCAGCCCTATCTCGATGATCTCGCTGACTGCCCCGCGCGGCGGTTCACCGTCCCAGCATGTCGCTTCGACATCGACGACATTCAGCAGCTGCTCGACAGTGTCCATGGTCGAGGGTAGAAAGAAATTCCCTGACTGGGTACTGAATTTGCCTGCCGTCCCCTGCTACCGCCCCACCGGCGACCACTGGCGTAACCCGCCTCGCCGGTCAGGCAGGATGTGTGCTCGCGTACAGCCATCAGAGATCATCGGTTGGTGCGCGGACAAGTGAGATGTTCGAGAGCCCGATGGGCCGGATCGCGGTGCTTCAAGAGGACCGGGCCGCGGTGGTCGTCGACGAGACCGGCGATTCAAGGCAAGGGCACCCAGGCCTGCGCCTCGACGACTCAGTCATGACGGACCTCGCCAGCGCACAGCCCAGGCACCACCAGCTGCTCGTCCGCCGTATCCGCCTCACCGGTGAACTCGCCTCTGCACACTGGTGCAGGTGACGGCCAGTAGACGGCGAGGGAACCCCCCGACGGGGCGTCCTGAACGTGCAAGGAAGTACCGATTACTCAGTCAAGGACGTTGTGCGCCCGCATACGTTTCAGGCATCCACATCACCGCGCACGCGCGAGAACCACTGGACATGAAACAGGAGATGCCATGAAGGACGTTGCCGAGATCGGGATCATCTAGGCCGGCAGGACGGGCAGCTACAACCACAACGAGATCGTAGTCGCCGACTGATCCTGTCAGCGCGCATGGGGGCGTCCTCGGTCAGTTCTTCGTAGCGTTCCGGCCGAACAGGCGGACGTTGTCGGTGGCGCAGGGCAACGGTGTGACGGCGCGGGTCCGCGTGCACGACTTCACTCCGGCAGCGGCGCTGCCCTGCCATGAGCTTTGATCTCGTCGGCGGATCTGCCCATGAGGTTCGCCGACCAGGGCTGCCACCGGGACGCGGATGTGGCGCTGTGCAGGGCCTTGACCGTGGCCGCGCAGGCCCGCCTACCCATGGATGGCGTCCCGGCTGCGGCCCCCGTTTCCCCAGTCCACCCCGGCCCGGGCCTTCCTGCCCCCGACCACCGGCATCAGCGGCTTGGCGGAGGAACTCCGTGCCGTAGCGGCCACGGTGGCCGAGCGGGCCTCCGGCGGGGTGCTCCAGGCGGACCTGACACGCCCGGGGTTCGGCGTCCCGGTGGTCCAGGTGGTCACCCCCGGCCTTCGCATCGTCGAGGACTACCGATGACCGTTTTTCTGTTTACCGACCCCTCTCTGCCCCGCGCGGTATGGGACCGCTGTGCGGGACATGCTGCAAAGCAAGCTATGGGACGACCCGTGAAGCACGTCGTGGTACTGCCCCCGGTGGCCGCCAGTGATCTGCCCCGGCTGGGCGCCCGCCCGGGGGACACGGTGGGGATCGCAGCCGGGTTCTTCGACCGCCGACCGGCGGTGCGGCACAAGGAGATCCTGGACCTGCTCGACTCCGAGGTGCGGGTGCACAGGGCGGCGAGCAGGGGCGCGCTGCGGGCCGTCGAGCTGTCCGTATTCGGCATGACCGGCCACGGCCGGTTCTTCGCCGACTCCCACTGCGGGGTGATCACCCCGAACGACGAAGAGGCACTTTTGCACGGCACCGAGGCCGAGGACTACCAGAGCTACACCAAGGCACTGGTCAGTGTCCGCCATGCCCTGGCCGACGCTGCAGCCTGTGGCCTGCTCTGCGCCCGGGTCGCCGAGGCGGTACCGGCCGCCGAGGCGCGGCTGCCGTTCGTCGAACGCACCCGAGAGGCGATCCTGGCCGCCGCCGCGCACGGTGGCATCGGGAAGCGGGAACTCGCGACAGTCGACGAGGTGTTGACCCGCGCGCCGGACGTCAAGCGAACCGACGCCCTGGCCTTGCTGGAGGCCGTCCTGGGATCGGGCGTACGCCCCGAGGGCGGCGGCGATCGGACGTGGCGGCTGCGGGAGACCCTGCATCTGCGCCAGTGGCGGTCGGCCGCCCGGGGCAGCCACGACCCGGCGGCCGGGTGGGTGTCCGAGGAGCAGATGCACCGGCTGGCCCAGGTACTGGCCGCGGACTACCCGTCCTTCCGGGAACGGGTCGCCGTGCGGCACTTGGCCGCCCAGCACACAGCCATGCGCTCCGCCCAGCACACCGAAAGGCCCGTGGTCGTGCCCGCTTCGACGGACGCCCTGCCGATCGCCGACGTGGGGGAAACGGCTGCGCTTCCTCGGCCTGCTCGCCCCCGGGGCGGAGGCGGATCCCGGCCTGGAGCGGTGGTGCACCGCGGCCGAACGCGAACTGCCGGACCTGGTACGCACCGCCAAGGCCGCGGCCCGGCCCTGTTCCCCCATCACTCGCTGCTCTGCCATGACCCGTTCCTGGACGAGCTGAAGACCACCGGGGCCCACCTGATGGTGCGTGAGCGGCTGGCGAGCTGCCTGCGATTCCACCGGATGCTACGGCTGCGACGCCCCACGCTACAGACGGCCCAGTTGCGGAGCGAGAAGATCCTGGCGCACTTCGCCCAGCGGTGGGACCGCGACGACCTGGAGGATGCGGTGCTGGAACGCGGCTTCGCCACTGTCGGGGACTTCCTCGCAAGCGCCCGCTCCTTCTACCTGTACGACAAGGCTCACCCCGACACCGGTCCGCTGGTCCTGCAGACAGCGGCCGCCGGCGACGGCGCGCGGGGCCGGTAAGGGCCCGGCCGTGCCGACAACCGAAACCATCCGTGACCGCGCCCGTGCCCGGCTCCGGTCCGCCCCCCACGCGGGAAAGACGCGTCGTCTTCCCACGGCGGCGCGGTTCGTGGTGGGCGGGGAACTGCTGTCCAGCATCGGGACGGGTACCACCGTCCCGTTTCTGCTGGTCTATCTGCACGAGGTATGTCACACCCCGGTCGGCGTCGTCGGCCTGCTGCTCGTCGCGCGGGCCCTCATGGCCCTGGCCGGTGCCACCCTCGGGGGCGCCCTGTGTGACCGGATCGGGCCGAAGGCGGTCGTCGTCACGGCCCTGGCCGTGACCGCGGTGTGTTCGGTGGCGATGGCCACCGCCTCCAGTCCGCTGCCGGGCGGCGCGGCGATGCTCGCCCACACCGCAACGTTCACCGTGCTGGCCCCGGCCCTGGACGCGATGCTGGCCCAGGCGGCACCGGGCCCTGTCCGTCAGGCGGCATTCGCCTGGCGCAACACGGCCGTCAACCTCGGGGGTGCTCTGGGCGCCGCAGCCGCCTCGGTCACGCTCGTCGTGCTGGGCACCGGCAGAGGGCTGACGACGCTGTACGTCCTGGACGCGCTCTCCTTCGCCGGATTCGCCCTGCTCGTCGCTGTACGGGTCACCTCCTCGCCCCGGCCCGCGGACCCGCAGGGGGAAGAGTCGGCCGGGCCCCGGACCGTGGGGCCGGGCGGCGGGTACGCCACGGCGGCGGCAGACCCGGTCCTGCGCCGGATATGCCTTCTGGTGGCCTTCACTGTCGCCGCCGGGTTCGCCCAGCTGCAGATCGGCCTCCCCGCCCTGGCCACTGCCGACGGCACGCAGGCCGGACTCGGCTGGATGTTCGCCGCCTTCATGGTCACCAGCGCGATCCTGCAGATCCCCGTCGAGCGCCGACTGCCCGGAAGGAGCCGGGCCGGCGTCCTGGCCGCCGCACTCACGTGCATGGCCCTCGCCTGGACCGTCATCGCCGTCTCCCACCGCCCTTCGCCGGTGGTCCTCGCCGTCGCGGCAGTGGTCTTCGCCGTGGGCGGCACTCTGTTCAGCCCGGTCCCGCCCACTCTGGTCAACGACATCGCCCCGCCCGCGTCGCGCGGCCGCTACAACGGCGCCCACATGCTCGCCTGGACCGGCGGCTTCGCCGTCGGCGCCGCAGCCACCAGTGCCCTGCTCACCGCCGACGCCATCCACGCTCTCTTCCCCCTCTGCGCCGCCGCCCTGGCACTGACCGCAGGTCTCCTGTGGCACCGCAGAGGCCGCTACCTGCCCGCACCGCTCATGCGCATCCCGGTCGCCACGCCGCAGCATCCTGTGCCGACGGACTCAGCACCATGACCCGGAACAACCCCCGCGCTCTACGGACCGCCGGGAGGCGCCAGGTGTCCCGCCTCACACGACTTTGCCTCTGTCTCACCGGACGTTCTCGGATTCGCACGTCAGGAGCAAGGCCGACTGAGGGAGTCCCGTCGGCCCATGTGAAGGATCGGACTGGATTTTGGCGGTAGAACGGTGATCTTGATCCCGGACCGGCTGATCACGTGGCTGGCGCATGAGGTGCGCCCGGCCGGGTGAGCCGACCGTCCTGGCGTCGCTCTCGCCCTCGCCACGGGCTGACGTGAGAGAGGACGGGATCGGTGTGAAACTGGGCAAGGAAGGGGTGATCCCCGTGTCGGACCCACCACAGGCGTCGTCCGGTCCCGACACCGCCGTCGACGAGAATCGGCTGGAAGAGCTGATCATCGAGGCACAGACTGCCCTGCCAGTCGAACTGCCCGCCTTGGCGAACCGGTGCGCCTCGTCCCTCGGCCTGGACACCGCGTTGATCTACCTCGTCGACCTGCAACAACAGCTGCTCATCCCACTCGACGAGGCTTTGGAGCCGCTGGCGGTGGACCGCTCGTCGGCCGGCTGGGCGTACCGCACGGTCTCCCCGCAGGTGGCCGAGGCCGACAACGGCTTGATCCTCTGGATGCCTCTGGTCGACGGTGCAGAGCGGCTGGGCGTGCTGGCGGTTCGGACCGCCTCTCTCGACGGGGTGCGGATGCGCCGCAGCCGGATGCTGGCCCAACTGTTCGCCATGCTGATCACCTCCAAGCGCACCTACAGCGACTGGCTCGCCTCCCGCACCCGCACTGCGACCATGGGGTTGCCCGCCGAGATGCTGCGGGCCTTCCTGCCACCCCGCACCATCGGCAGTAGCAGGTGCGTATCGACCGCGGTCCTGGAACCGGCGTACGACATCGCCGGCGACGCCTTCGACCACTCGGTGGCCAAGAACATCCTGCACACCATGATCCTCGACGCCATGGGTCACGATCTGACCGCCGGCCTGACCACGTCGGTCGCCATGGCGGCAGCGCGCAACGCCCGCCGGGCCGGTGCCGACCTGGCCGCCGTCGTCAGTTCCGTCGACCAGGCGCTCGCCCAGTGGCTCCCCGACCACTTCTGCACCGGCGTGCTGTGCCGGCTCGACGCCGAGACCGGCAGGCTGCGCTGGGTCAATTGCGGTCACCCCCCACCGCTGCTGATCCGTGCCGAGCGGGTGCTCGCCCAGGCGCTGGACAGCCCGCCGCAGCCGCCGATCGGCCTGGCCGGCCACCTCGCCCCGGGAGCCCGGCAAGTCCACGAGGCGACCCTGGAACCGGGCGATTGCGTCCTGCTCTACACCGACGGTGTCGTGGAGGCGCGCGACGCGGACGGTGCGGAGTTCGGCCTCGACCGGTTCACTGACTTCATCATCCGCTCCTCCGCCGCCGGACAGCGCCCAGCCGAGGCGCTGCGGCTGCTCATCCACGCCATCCTCGACTACCAGCGCAACCAACTGCGGGACGACGCAACCATTCTGCTCTTCGAATGGCACCCGCAGCACCGGTGACGCGGTATTGCGCCGAGCCTCGCTGCGCTCGTGCTCCGTCTTCGGCCGGCCGGGTACTCGGTCGGCACCTCTCCCCTGGTGTCCCTGCTGGGAACCCGAGGAAAGTCAATGCGTCGCTGTGCGGCGGGCCAGGACGTGGAAACGATGTTGGCTGACAACATCAAGTGAGATGGTGAGGCGTCCCCGTGTGTGGGAAGAGGTGCGCCGTCCGTCGGCGGAGGCGGCGGACGTCACGTTCGACGACGCGCGGAAACCGGTCGTCACACGTGGGAGCGCGCGATGCGGAACCCTACGTCGTCGACCTGGAATGTCGGGTGGCTGCGACGCCGCGCAGAGGCCCGGCAACTCCAGTGCTCATCGAACCAGCCACCGCCGCGGAGCACCCGGTAGGTGCCGTAGACCTCGGCGTCGTAGACGTCCCAGCACCAGTCCCAGACGTTGCCAAGCATGTCGTAAAGACCCCACGGGTTGGGGTGTTTGCCGCCCACGGCGTGGATGCGCTCGTGCGAGTTTCCGCGGTACCAGGCGATCTCGTCGAGCGGCCCGTACTGCGGCCCGGTCGTACCGGCACGGCAGGCGTGCTCCCACTCGGCTTCGGTCGGCAGCCGGTACCCGTCGGCGGACCCGTCCCACTCGATGCCTTCGCTGTCGGCAGGGAGGTGGTAGGCGGGCGTGAACCCGTCGCGCAGGGACAGGGCGTTGCAGAACCGTGCCGCGTCCCACCAGGAAACGCACTCGACGGGCAACTGGTCCCCGTGGGCGGTGCTCGGCCGCTGGCCGGTGATTTGTGCATACAACGCCTGGGTGACCGGGAATGCCGCGAGCTGGTAAGGCGCGAGCTCGACCGACCAACTGCGCTGCGTCCGCCGGTCCGACAGCGTTACCTTCCCCGGCGGGATGGCGACCATCTCGTTTCCCTCGATCACGTCCATGATCAAGAGATCCTACCGAGACGTGTCAGTTCGCCACGACGGTGTCGGACCATACAACTGAGTCAGCAACCGGCATCCAAGCGCCCGGGACCAGACCCACTGAGATTCTCGGCGACCAGGCGTCTCAAGCGATCTGGTCGCCGCAGGTCGCTTGCTCTGCCCACAGTCCAGATCGTCCGAGACGGGACAAATGCAGCGCGCGTCCCGGCGTCGGTCCCCGCCGGCGAATGTGATCCGGCCGCAGACCGGGCAGGTCAGCGGCCGGATCATGTCCGTGTCACCGTTCCACTCCGCCTCACCGAGGATCAATTCGAGGCCCCAGATCCGGTCAGCGGTCTTCCGGTCCCGGTACGCCTGAACCCGACAGACGTCGTCGTGTCGCAGCGCGGAGGCGGGCCATGCCTCCAGGGTCGTTCGCCTCGGCGCGAGTGCGCGCCCTCGCCCAGCCGGTGCCGTCGAAACATGACTGCCTTGCGCGACGTGTGTGCCGTGTCCCATGACGCGGCCGACGCGCGGCTTACCGGAACGCGCCGAGCAAGGTCGCTTACACCACGAGGCGGGACACGTCCGTGGCGTGGGCCATGCCTCGCTCGAAGGCCTGCCGGCGCAGGTCCTCCATGGTGCCGCGGTGTTCCAGGGCCGTGGTGCGGGCCGTGTCGAGGGCGGTGTTGGAGTGGAGGTGGCGTTGCCAGGTCAGCCGGCGACGGGCTCCGACAGGGCTGAGTAGTGATTGCTCAGGCGGTTCCAGCCCGCATGCAGGTTGTCTTGTTCCAATCCGTCTGCCGTCTGTGCGGACGGAAGGCCAGACGTCAACCTCGCCGGACCGCTGACATACACGGCGCACCGCGAGGTCGGGAGATACAGGAGCGTGGTGACCCGGTGAGTGATGGTCGCCTGCGCCCTGCCCGCTCCTCCTTCGCCGGCTGCCGACTCAGCCCAGTCGTGTCCATGAGCGCCCCGCCCCGCTCCTGCGGAACGTCTCTGGCATCGTGCGGGCCCTGTGCCGGGCCCCGCGCAACGTCATCCGCCTCAGCTCTTGAGGCCAACCCGCCCATGGTGCAGCGCTCCGCTCGTTGCACGCGTTCGGGCACCGGGTCTCGACGGCGCCTCGCCGTCTGGACATTGCCCGCATCACTGACCGAGGAAGGTGGCCGTGGCACCTATGCCCCCGCCGAAGAAGGATGTCTCCCGCCGGCTGTTCTTGCGCTACTCCGGGGCGGCAGGCATCGCCGTCGCTGCCGCGGTGGGCACAGTGCACGGCCTCGGCCCCACCGCAGGATCCGGTTCTGCTGCACGAGCCACTGCGGTGCCGGTCCGGGCTGTGCTGCTCCGTCGCCGCGACGACATGATGAACCTGCAGATTCTGCTCGTGAACCTTCAGGTCGGCGGCAAGACAGGGGCGCCGACGCTGGTCAAGCAGGACGCGAGCCAGCCCGCCTTCCTGGTGGTGGACTTCGGCCCCCAGTCGGCGCAGGAACGTTCCTTCCCCGATCCGGGCACCGTGGGCCAGGCGCCTGTATCGCTGGAGTGGGGTGCGGCAAGCCGTCTGGCCTTCGACGTGACCGATCACCTTCCCTTGCCCTACACCACGACGGGCTTGCTGCACTGGGCCGGTTTCCCCGCCAGGCTGGTGCCGAACGCGCAGGGCCGCGACGTGCCCGGGACGTTCCAGGGCGAGCTGCGCGTGCCCACCAGCCACGAGACGTCGCTGGAAGTGCCGTTCGGTGTTGTTGTCTCTCCTGACAGCAGCAGCGGCTGGTGCCATGTGGAGACTGCCGCTGTTCCGTCCTCGCCCAGCGGCTGGACCGAACTGTGGAACACCCGGCTCGGCTCCCGAGTGGACGGCGGCGAGGACGGCGAGTGGACCGTGCGGGAGGACGACGCAGCCCGGCCCCTCAGAGCGGTCTGGCTCCGTGATGCACGCTTTCCGTCGTGGCTCGGCAACCCCGCCTCCGTACCCACCACCGGTCCCTATCCGACATCGCTGACTCCTCGCAACCGCTACGACCTGGTTCGCCTGTCGTCCGACTTCTCCGTGCGGACCACGTCACTGCCCGCCCCCATCGAGGCTGATCTGCTGTCGTTGTCCGCCTTGGGCGCTGGGCTGGAGGCACATGGCTCCTGGGACACCACGGGCAGTTCCTTCTCGTCGGGGCTGTCGGAGTGGTCGCACAGCATGGGCTTGGGACGCGACAACAAGGTGCGTGTCGCCCAGCACGGCTATCTGCTCCCCTTCGGTCACCGCGCGGCGTACGTGCAGGTCACGGAGCGCCAGATGGAGGCGGACGGAGGCGGTACCGTCAGCGGCATCCTGCGTACCCGCACGTTTCTGGTCGTCCTCGAGCGTGAGCGTCGCTATGAAAGCGATCAGAACATGCCCAACGGCGGCAGAGCGATGCCGTTCCGGCGGATCCAGGCCGTGACCCGTACCACCGCGACACTCGACCAGGCGCGTCCCTACGTTCCGGCCTCCGCCGCCCCGGTCGCAGGAGCCGATACCGCCTATGCGTTCCTCGCCGAGTCCGGTTCTGCCCCGCTGCCGCTGCATTTCACGGGTGTGGACTGGCAGGGGCGGCGCGTCTCGTTCACGGCTCCTGTGGTCTTCATCAGTGAACAGGGTTCCCGCAACAGTTCGCTGCGTGGCGCCGTGGCGACGAAGTACAACACCCAGACTCCCGTGGACCATGCCGTACGTCTCGGATGGGTCGGAGGCAAGTCCGTCGCTCTTGCCGCCCCGTCGAAGCCGGGCGACACCAGTTTGCCGGTCCGGGCGCTGTCGTTCGGTATGGCGATGGCGGATCCCGCGGCGAAGGGTGTGCCGGCCTTCCCGTCGGTGAGCCAGGTGGTCGCCGAACTCCCGGCCGGTGTGCGTGCGTTCGCGCCTGACGCGCCGGCGGCCGTGCTGAAGTATTTCGCCGGCTATGTCGCCCATGGTTTCGAGGACGCGCACAATGCGGCAGGTGTGTATCTCGCCAAGGCGCAGGGCAGCGCCCTTACTGCTCTGGAGTTCGCCGCCGAGCGCAGCGGAGGCATCGTCACCCCGGGTCTGATCATGGACGGTCTGTCCCGGAAGTTCGGACCGGTGGCCGGCGACCTTGCCCAGGTGGCGCGTGAGCGGTTCGACGTGTCCCAGATGTTGGCCGACCTGGACGTCAATCTGCTGGGCGGCGTGCGGCTGTCGGATGTGGTGAAGAACCTGGCGGGCGATGTGCCCAACCCGCGGCAGGCCATCAAGGTGGTGACCCGCGAGTTCGACCGCGTGGAAGGTGCTGTCCGCAAGCTGGAGCGGGTCGAGGCGCGGCTCTCCTGGAGTCCCGAGCTCAAGGCCGGCCCCGGGAGCCTCGGCATGTTCGTTCCAGGCCCTCGTGGGCGGTTGGACGTCGAAGCCGTCTCCATCATGCGGCTCCTGCCGCCGCTGAACGCGGACTACACGGTCCGCGGGCGGCTGAGCGATGTCGCCATCAACATCTGGGGCGACAGCGGCGCAAGCCACTTCGTCACTGTGGCAATCAAGTCCCTGCAGTTCACCGCGGCCAAGGGGCGTCCCACCGACATCGACTGCGAGCTGGGACAGGTCTCCTTCCACGGGCCGCTGAAGTACCTGGAGGAAATCGCCAAGCTCTGCAGACTGTCGGTTCCCGGCACACCTTCAGCCGCTCGCACCGGCACCCTGATGCCTCGCGCTGCCGCGGCCCCCGCCGGTTCCGGCGGGTCACCGCTGGATGTCCGCGTGGTCGGGCAGCAGGTCCAGGCCGAACTGTCGTTGGCTCTGCCGTCGCTTGCTTTCGGTGTCTTCTCCCTCGGCACGCTCAACCTGTTCGCAGGCCTGTATCTGCCCTTCGACGGATCGCCCGTGCGGTTGAGGTTCGCTGTCAATTCCCGGGAGGCACCGTTCTCCCTCACCATCTCGTTCCTCGGCGGTGGCGGCTTCTTCGCCCTGGAAGCCGGCGCCGACGGGGTGGAAAGCCTGGAGACGGCTCTGGAGGTGGGGGCGGGCACGTCCTTCAACGTGGCCGGCGCGGTCTCCGGCCACGTCGAAGCGAAGATCGGCATCTACTTCGGCGTGCGCACCGTCGAGGCCGGCGACTCGACCGCACAGCAGGTGGAGCTCTCTGCCTACGTTCGCTTCAGCGGCCGTGTGCGCGTACTGGGGCTGGTCTCCGCCTCATTGGACTGCTACCTCGCGCTCACCTATTACTCGGGCCCCGACCGTCTGGTCGGTGAGGCAAGGGTGACCATCTCGATCGACCTGTGCTTCTTCGACACCTCGGTGAGCTTCAGCGTGCGCCGCGAACTGGCCGGCGGCAACTCCGCGACGGCCCGCGCCGGTGCGGCCAGGAAGGTGAGCGGCACAGGACGCGCCGCCCTCGCCGGGGCCACCGCCGGAGCCTCGGCACAGGGCTTCTCCGACGCCTACACCCAGCAGCACTGGGATTCCTACTGCACCGCCTTCGCCCCCGTGGGAGCCTGACCATGCCCCGACAGAACATCATGTGGACCGTCCTGCCCCGAGGCGGCGGATCCGGCAAGCTTCGCTTCACGGTGCATGTCGCACCGCGGCTCGTCATCGACACCGGCAACGGTCGGCTGGGTGACTTTCCGGACTGGCTGAACTGGCCTGCCACGCTCGCGGACGCGCAGTTCAAGCTCCACCTTCCCGAAACCGGGGCCAAGCCCGCCAGGCTGGTCTCGACTCCGGACAGTGCCCGTTGGAGTGCCCTGTTCGACCAGTCAACGCTGGTGCGAGGTCATTCCTTCACCGGACGCGAAAACCGTGTGGTCCGGTCCTACCCCGTCAGCCATGTCCTGTCGTTCCTCTCCGACCGCTGGGGACACTTCGGCGCCACGGCCGTCGACGCCCCGCCGTCCTACGACGACCTCGATCAGGACGGGGCATTCGGCCCGATCGGGTTCGAGGAGGTGACCGTCGGCAGCCACGGCAAGAGCGGCTACGCCCGGCGAGCCGAGCTGACCGAGACGCTGGAGAACAAACTGCAGGCGAACGGGGCTGTCCCGTTCAACCCCGCGGATGCCGACACCGCAGATGGTCTCGGCCGCGCATTCCTCCAGGTCGAACGCTTCCACCAGCGGGGGCGCAGGACCGGCTCCGGGCCACTGCCCGCACAGCCGCGGGAGCACCTGGACGTACACCAGATGATCGCCGCGACCCGCGAGTACCGCGGGCTTCAGCGAGCCCTGGGGCTTGCCCTGGAGTTCGAGGTCGACGACCCCGCCGTGACCGCACTGCTGACCGGGTCCGCGCTGCAGACCTGGGCCGGCCTCCAGATCACCTGGTCGAGCAGTCCTCCGCCGGCGACCGGCCGCGCCGATGTGCTGCCCCGCACGCGCTGCCTGATCGGCGGCAACCGTTTCGAGGCCGCGCCGCGCGATGCCGACGCCAGTGACGTCGCCCGGGGGATGCTGCGCGTCGGCCTGGGCGACCGATTCACGGTCGTGCCGGTCGACCCGGACGGCGGCGCGCTGCTGTCTCGTCAGTTCGCCGACAACGTCAGCCGCTCACGCGTGGTGGACGGCAGCCGACTGAGGAAGCGCAGTTCGGCGGGTGCGGACCAGTTCTCTCTGCCTGCGCTGCGGTCGGCGGGTCTGTCGGTCGCACGAACGGGCCGGGCAACCGAGCTCATCAAGTCGTTCGACCGGGCCGCCGAGGCCAACTCCGCAGCCTTTGACCAGAACGGCAACCCCCGGTCCGGCACCTTGGACCTGTACGCGGACGACGTCGTGCGAGGCCATCGCTGGGACGTCCGCGATCAGGCGGACGCCTCATGGCGGTCTCTGATGGCGCGCCAGGGGGCCTACGTCTTCGAGCGGGACGGACAGTCGGTGAACGCGGCCGAGGAAGGACAGGTCTCCCTGGCGCCCAGCACGTCCGGAGAAGCCGACGACACCGACCTGTACCTGGGTGAGTCGCTGATGCGCTGGGCCGGCTGGAGCCTGGCCGTCGACCGGATCGGTCGGGCTCTTCAGCCCGACGGGACGCTCGCCGACCCTGAGCCGGTCCAGGACGAGGACTTCCCCGTCACCACCCGGTTCACGGTGCCGCCCGGCAGCCTGCCTCGGCTCCGCTTCGGGCATGAATACTCCTTCCGCGCCCGTGCGGTGGACCTGGCCGGCGACAGCGTGCCGTTCACACCGCAGGACCTCTTCCCCAACGAAGCAGACCTGCAGACGCCGGAGGTCACCCACCGTCGCTTCGACCCGGTACCGCCACCCCATGTGCTGCTTCGCCAGCCGCAGACAGTCGGCGAATCGGTGAACAGGATGGTGATCCGCAGCGAGAACGCGGCCGGCTCCACAGCCGAGTCCCACCGGCATGTCCTGCCGCCGCGCACCTCGCAGGCGCTGGCTGAGCAGCATGGCGTGCTCGACGCCGACGCGAACGGTCATCCCCTGCGGCCCGACCTCTACCAGGTCCTCGCCACCCGGGACAGCGCCCGGCTGGAGGACCTGCCGAGCGCCCGGCAGGGCACCGGGGCGAACGCGGACACCTGGTTCTTCGACACCGATTCGCTGCCCGTCACCTACCTGCCGGACCCTCTGGCCAAGCAGTTGCTGATCAGGGGACTGCCTGGGAGTACCAGGGAGTTGGTGGCATCGGCCCTGGGAAGCTGGCCGGAAGCATCCTCGCTCCGCGTTCGGCTGATCAGCGGTGCTTCCGATGGCTGGTCCTGGTCCGACCGGGTACTGAAGGTGGCGCTGGCACCAGGCCACGAATACCGCCTGCTCCTGTCCTCCCGGCTCGCCAACGCCGATCTCGACGTGATGGGAGTGTGGCGCTGGATTCAGCGCTGGGCCGCCGCGTGGAACGCCGCGCACCCCGGCAGCACGCAGATCGATCTCGCTGCGCTGCGCACAGCGGCCGCCGAGGGACGCCACCCGATGATCACACCCGGCCAGGCCATCACCCTGGTGCACTCGGTCCGTACTCCGTTGACGAAGCCGTCCGTCGAGCACCTGGAGACCCCTGACCGAGCGCCTGCGGCTACCCGCCTCGCGCTGAAGGGGGAGGTCCAGTTCGATCGGCGTTCCACCGGGACGCTGGACGTGCTGGCCTCCTGGGAGGAGCCCGTCGACGGCGGGCCCGGTACTCCGGACCCGGTCACGCCACGCACCTTCCACGAAACACCGCTGTCGCTCCACATCGACCGCGCTCCGGAGCCCAGCCCCGGAGCAGACGCCATGGACGTCAACGGCGGGCACGACTTCGGTGACACCCGTCATCGCGTTGTCACTTACACCGGGCTGGCGACAAGCCGCTACGCCGAGCACTTCCGGGAAGAGACGACCGTTGTCCTGGCCGGTGGGCGGGTCACACTCAGCGCGCTGGAGCCTGCCACGCTGAAGGTCAGGGACGCCGTCAGCGGTCTTCCCCTTGCGCCGGCGCCGACGGGCAGCACCGATCCCGCCACGGCCGAGGGCGACTACCTTTTCGACCCGGCGAACCGGGTCCTGACGCGCACCGCCGGCGGCACACTCGCAGACGACGCCGAACTCGCGGTCAGCTACGTGGCACCCGGCATCTACACCTCCTCGGACGAGGAGGAACGCACCGTCCTGAGCACCGCGCAGCCCGCGCCCCCGGTGGTGCGACAGGTTGTACCACTGTTCCGCTGGGACGCCCCGACAACCGACCAGAGCAGGCGTCGCGGCAACGCCGTCCGCATCTATCTGGAACGTCCCTGGTGGTCATCGGGCGCCGGAGAGAAGCTCGGCGTGGTGCTGGTCAGCAGCAGCACCGAACCGCCCCAGGCCCTGCGCCCGTACCTCACCACGCAGGGTGTGGACCCCACGGTGACGGACTTCGTCCTGCCTCCCTACCCGCGACTGGCGTCATTGCCCCGTACGACCAAGTCGGCCACCGGCGTGACCTTGACAGAGGTATCCGGCACGACGGTCACGATCGCCGGTCATGACGTCTCCTTCGATGCGGCCCGCGACCTCTGGTACGCCGACGTCGAGCTGGTCCTGCCGAACGGGACGCCGCCCGCGGCATGGCTTCCGTTCGTGCGTCTGGCGCTGGTGCGCTACCAGCCGAACTCGCTCGACGGCTACTCGGTGTCCAAGGTTGTCCAGGCCCCGCTGGTCCAGCTCAGTCCGGAGCGCAAGGCCACCCTTGTGCGCGGTTCCGGCACGGCGACGGTCTCGGTGACGGGCCCGGCGTACACGGGGACCTCGGCGGCGGCGAGTAGCCGTCCGTCGGTTCGCGCTGTGGTTGAGCAGGCGAACCCGGCCGTCCCCGACCCTCACCTGCGGTGGGAGGAGATTGCGGGCTCGGCTGTCACGCTGACCGCGACCGGAAGCAGCGCACAGACGACCTGGACCGGCACCGTGCCGACCACGGGCGGCCCCTATGGCAACGCGCCGCGAAGGGTGTGCATCACTGAGACCGAGCACCATCTGGGAGGTATCGGCCGCATCGTCTACCTGGACGTCCTGGCTCTCTGACTCTTCGGCGAGACCGAGGCGGCCCGTGCACATGGTCACGGGCCGCACTCACCGAAGCCGGCCTCTCGCTGGACACGACAACTCAACGGAAAGGTCAGTAGGACCTTTTAGGGCAGGCGGCCTTCCCTACGATGTCACCATGACGATCTCTGGACAGGGACAGCCGCTGATACGGGTCCTGCACGATGAGTCCCGAAGCGACTTGCGGGATCCGGCTCGTCCGCGTCCTGTCCGTGTTTACCTGTGGGAGCCGAGCCGCCCACAGGCCGCACCCGCTCCGCTGGTCGTCGTCTCTCACGGCACCGGAGGTTCGGGCAGCGACATGGAGTGGCTGGTACGACCGCTGCACGAGGCGGGTTTCCGGGTCGTGGCCCTTGATCACCACGGCAACAACTACGTCGACGGCTACGAGCCGGAGGGCTTTCTCCATGTATGGGAACGGCCCCGGGACGTCTCCTTCGTCCTCGAAGCGCTCGCTCAGGAACAACCCCTTGGTCCGGTCGGTGTGGCGGGATTCTCCCTTGGCGGCTACACGGCGGCGGCGCTCGCCGGAGCCCGCGTCGACCCGCAGATCCTGTGGGCGGTACTGACGGGGACGGTCCCTCTGCCCGAGATCCCCGAGTTCCCCGGCGCGCTGGAGGCGCTGCGGATGAAGCACCCACTGAACGAGTCGTCACGACGTGCGCTGGATGCCGCCGCAGCAGACCTCTCGGATCCCCGAGTGCGGGCGGTCTTCCAAGTGGCCCCCGGAGTCGGCGGTCTCGTGACCCCGGAGAGCCTGGCAACCGTGCGGGTACCTGTGGGCATCCGCTGGGGCGGAGCGGACACGGTCAACCCGTACGAGGTCGACACCAGGCCGTACCTGGAGCACATCCCCACAGCGAGTGGCTGCTCGGCCGGGCCCGATGTCCGCCACGACGACTTCTTCACCCCTCAACCTGCCGACCCGGCCGTCCGCGTTCGGGTCGGCAAGGAGGCGGCCGCCTTCTTCCAACAGCACCTCGGCTGACCCTTCGGTGGACAAGGGGTCGGCTGAGAGCACGGGGCTGCCGGCAAGCCTCACGGCGCAACCAAGATCTGGGCCAGAACCCAGTTTTGGCAGCACCAAAGCTCCGCCCGGCCTGCTCGCCCGGCGCGATGATCATCCTCGTGTCTTCGCTGCCCGCCATGGAGTGAGAGGACGAAGAGACGTGGATGTGTATGAAGCCGTGGACAGTCGCAGGGCCGTGCGGGCGTTCAGCGATGAGCCGGTGCCCAAAGAGGTACTCGAACGAGTGCTGGCCGCAGCAACGCGGGCTCCGTCGAGTGGGAACCTCCAGCCGTGGCATGTGTTTGTCGTGACCGGCCGGCCCTTGACCGAACTGAAGAAGCGCGCGACGGCCAGGGCACTGGCGGGAGACCCGGGTGATGAGCGGGAGTATCCGATGTACCCGGCCGAGTTGTCCTCACCGTACCTGGACCGATTTTCCGCTGCGGCTGCCCAGCGGTACGAGGCGCTGGGAATCGAGCGCGACGACCCCGAAAGACCCAAGAAGATCGCCGCCTTGAACTCGGAGGCGTTCGGGGCGCCGGTCGTGCTGTTCTGCTACCTCGACCGGACGATGGGGCCCGGACAGTGGGGGGACGCGGGGATGTACCTGCAGACGGTCATGCTGTTACTGAGGGCGGAAGGGTTGCACAGCTGCCCCCAGGTGATGTGGACGATGTATCGCAAGACCGTCAGCCAGACAGTCGGAGCCGATGACGGGCTCGTACTGTTCTGCGGTGTCTCGGTGGGATTCGAGAAGGAAGGCATGCCACGGCTGCGCACTGGGCGGGCGGACATGACAGAAACAGTGAGCTTCATCGGAGCATGACCCGCTGACCAGTGATCCTCACAGCAGACGGGTCGTCAGTCCGTTTCGCTCCGCTCATCGCGGGCTCGGGTCTGAGCGAGGCGGAAGGAGTCGGTGCCAATCTCGATGATGTTCCCGCCGAAGGCGAGCCGGTCGACGCTGGCCGCGCCGCGGTGCTGTGCGGGTGCCAGGGCGGTTCAGCCGGCCAGCCGGAGGGTCGGCCGGACCTCTCGGGGCGGGGCGTCCTCGCCCGGGGCAGGGGCAGGGGCAGGGTCGAACTCAGTGTCGGTGCGTGCGTCGCCGGTACGCGGCGAGGACCTCGATCAACTCAAGCTTCGCGGCATTGCGCCGACACCCAGCGTCCTGACGTCATCCCCAGTGCGGCCGAGCGCACACACGAGCGGACGCGGTAGCGGCACTGCGGACACGGGCGTTTCAGACACAGCCGATCCAGCCCCTTCCCGACTCGTCTCGGTCTCCCCCGCTCACGGCTGTCGCCGCAGGAGGCCGTCGTCGCGCACCCGCCGCATCGCCGTCCGCGCACGGTCGGCGACCTTGTCGAGATCTTGCTGGTCATGGGCCGTCGACAGGTACATTTTGAAGCCGGGGTAGGCGAAGACCCCTGCCCGGATGAGTTCGAGGCCGAAGGCCCGCGACGCCACCCGGTCCTGTTCCTCGTACGAGCGCTGATCGACGACGGGCCCGGGGCCGAAGACCGGTTCGATGAACGCGCCTGGGCCGATCACCTGGAGCTCGACGTCGAACTCGGCCGCCACGTCCAGCAGTCGCTCGCGCAGCGCCCGGCCCGACTCGGCCATCCGGCTGATCCCGTCCTCGTCCTCCAGGACGCGCAGCGTGGCGAGCCCTGCCGCGCACGACAGGGGATTGCCGAGCGTGGATCCGCTGATATAGACATCGGGTTCGTGCGACCTCCCGGCGGCCTCGATCGGCCGGGCGGCGGCGAGTTCGATCAACTCCCGCCGGCCGGCGACCGCGCCGATCGGGAGCCCGCCGCCGAGCGCCTTGCCGAGCGCGCACAGGTCCGGGATCACGCCGTACAGCTCTTGAGCGCCGCCGAGAGCGAGCCGGAAACCCGTCACCACCTCGTCGAAGACGAGCACGGCGCCGATCCGGTCGCACACGGCGCGCAGCCCGGCGAGGAAGCCGGGGGCCGGCTCGATCGCGCGCTGCACCGGCTCCACGATGATCGCGGCGAGGCGCTCTCGATGGGCCTCGGCCACCCGGGTGGCCTGGGCGAGATCATTGAACGGGGCGTGCAGGACATCCGCGGCGACCGCGGCCGGAACGCCTCCGCAGGCGGGTCCTTCGACCGCCCGGCCGTAGTCGTGTGAGCCCAGGTACCCGCCGTCGAACTTAAGGATCATGTCGCGGCCGGTCGCGCGCCGGGCGAGCCGCAGCGCGCTGAAGGTCGCGTCGCTCCCCGACGCGCAGAACTTGACCGCGTCGGCGCACGGGACCAGTTCAACGATCCGCTGCGCCAGCCGGGCCGCCGACGCATTGAGGTAGTAGAACGTCGTGCCGTCGCGCAGCTGCCGCTCGACGGCCTCCACAACGCGCGGATGGGCATGCCCCAGGACGAGCGGCCCGCAGCTCATCACCAGGTCTATGAGCTCGCGCCCGTGCGTGGTCCTGATCCGTGATCCGGCGCCCGCCGCGATCACGAAGGACAGCTCGTCCGGCAGGCGGAACGCGCCGAGGCTCGCGTCCGGCAGCGCCGAGTCAGGAGTCGGCGGGTCGACGGGCGAGTGGGAGGACGACTGGAAGGGCGACCTGTCCGGCCCGGGAACCCTCATCACGACCCGGGCGAACGGCCCGGCACGGACATCCCACACAGCCCGCGCATCCCGGGAGCTGTCTCGTCGTTCATGATTCCCCCCAGCGCGTCGACGCACGCGCGGTCATGGTGCGTCCCCACATCTCTGCCACGCGTGAATCGTCACCGACATCCGACGAGTGAAAAGCGACCCCCGCTACGTCAGTCGACGTCGATCATTCCCCGGCGTCGGCCGCGCGAACCCGTCCGAGGTCAGGGCCGCGCATACGGTAGCTGTCGCCCTTCGACGAAACCACCCCGGCGTGACGGACGAGACGGTCGATCATCGCAGCGGCGACCGACCCTGCCGTCGCCGAAGACCTCGGCCCGTCGTCCCAAGGGCTTCTTGCTGGTCACGATCAACGAGATCCCGCCCAGCGGGTCAACTCGTCGCTGAGCCTGCCCGCTTGGTGGCCTCAGCGAGGCAGGCGACCCACTGGGCTGTGGCGGCGAAGACGAACCGGTGGCCGCAGCCCGGCAGTCCCGGATGCCGAGCCCGGTGTCGAGATGGGTCTTGCCCGTGCCGCCCGCTATCTGAGGTTGAGTGCTTCTCTCCGGGCGACTGCCTGATACTGAAACCGGTACTCAGCTCGATCATGCTCGGTAAGCCAACGCAGGAACTCCGCTCAAAACGGATGGAGTTGACCCGAAAGCCGGCGGATGCCGCAGACATTCCCGCTGTGATCGTGCAGCACAGCACCTGGGCCCGCGCTCTGGTTCACACTCCCCGCCCGCCGGTCAGGTGGGCTGGACGCCGGACCAGCCCCGTCGAACGAACTCGCGCCGGAAGTCGAGATTCTCGCCGAATCCAGGCTGTCGTTGCCCAGGCCACGGACTCAGCCGTCCGCGTCAGAAAACCCCTGTGCGAGGTCGCGATGCCTGTCCCGTGGACTACCTTCGCCTCGACATGGATGTGCGGATCGTTCCCGCCCACGGGTCCTCCCTACCCCGGCAACTGGGCTGCCCGAGAGCACTCCTGCCCGGCCGCAACCTGCAGGATCAGTCTGCCATGTACGCGATGACCTTGCGGGTGGCTGGTGTGATGACGGCGTCGGACGGCCTGCTCACCACAGGACCGCGCGCCTGCAGCCACTGCCGGCCCGACGTCCAGCTCCACATCCGGGACGACGGCGATGCGGGTGCGTGACCGCCTCGACGGCCTGTCACTACCTGAGGCTGCGCGACGACATGACCGCGCGGGACGTTCGGCCCTGAAGTCCGGACGGAACCGTGGAGGTCCGCTGAAAGGGACACCACCCTTGCCTTTATCGTCTATACGACGATAAGCTCGAAGCGATGAACGATTCGCCGTCACGACAACAGGCGAACCGGGCGCCGACGGCCGCCGGCGATTCCGCAGAGGGGCGTCCATGGGGAACGAAGAAGGAAGAAGCTACGAATACAGCGTCTGGGGGACGATTGAGCTGCGCCCCCCGGTCCCGATGACACAGTTATGGAACCTGACCGACCAGGACGCGTTCCAGCGCAACCTCGACACCGCGCTGCATGAGGCGGCCGGGCCGGAGCCCGCAGCGGCGGCCCCCCAGGTGAGCTGGGAGTTCGTCCCGGACGACGACGCAGGCGCCGACGAACAGGGCCGTCCGCAAGCCATCAGATACCTCCGGGTGAACGCCCAAGGTGTCGCACGTACTGAGGTCGACAGCCGGCTCCGGGACGTGACCGCGTCGGTCGGCGCGGACCACGCATTCCACGGACACCTTCGCTACGAGGGCTTCGTCGGCGACGACGGCGAGATCTGGCTCCGCAGCGGCGGCGGGCCGCCGGAGTGGCGCGACACGACGCCCCGGTACTGGTGACGCTCTATTCGCACGGCCCTGCTCCTTGGTCGAATCGTGCGGACAGACGAAACAGGGGATCTGACGGACCGGGGCTGCCGGAGACGGAGCCGTGCGTACCGCATGCCCACCCAGGCCGAATGTGGGAGTCTCCGCTGGCGGGCGATGGACGCCTCGTCCCTCACGGGGCAGGCGATCGCGAAAATCCTGGCAACCGCAACAGCGCAACGTCGACCTGCGCGAACTCGTCGGCCGACCGACGCCGGCCACCCCACAGTCAAGGCCGCCCGCCGGCCGGCTCCTAGGACTTGTCCGTACGATCGTGGGGCCTGCGTGTTCAACGCGTCGGTTGTCACGAAAGGAGGCCTCGGTGCGGCCGCTCAGAAAGCTCATCAAGACGCTCAGGAACACTCACGACGCACCTGGCGACGAGACGTTCGCGAAGACCGGCCCGTGCGAGTGCTCCCCCGAATGGCCGGCGCTCGAGACGACCGCAAACGGCCACATGATGTGCGCGCGGCCCTCGTCGCACTACAGCATCATGACGAACCCGGAGATCGGGACGCTCGTGGCCAGGTGCACGGGATGTCACGCCAGGTACCCGGCACCGTGGGCAGTGGACGGGAACGAGCCCATGCCCTACGACTTCGCGAGGGACGCCGCCGAGCCCACCGGGCAAGAGCGTCCGCGTGACCCCGTCGCGGAGTACACGATCAGCTGATCCCGGTCTCATGGGAGCTCGCGGGTACGTGGACCGTATTCGTCGAGGGTGCTGCTTCGCTGGAGGCCGCCGACTTGATCGTCGAAGAGATGGCACAGCAGCTCGGCGAAGCGACTGGCGAGACAGCCCTCCATTACAGGGTCACCGGCCTGAAAACGTCTGTTGCTCAGCGCTGGGATCACTCAGTTCCACGTGAGAGTGATGTCACCGAGCTCTGATTCTCGCCCAACTGCTGGGCTCGCCTCCGCTCACAGCGCAGAGGAAGCCGGGAGCGTGGCCGTGCTGCATCCTGCCTGGAACAAGGCGCCGCCGCCCCACATCCACGCCTTCGCCCGCGCCCGGCAACGGCTCTGGAAGCCGATCGCAGAAGCTGACCAACCCGGTGGTCGGACGCACCAACTGCACGCTGCGACACAGACCTGGGTGGACCACCGAAGTCAGCGCGGCCGCCCACCCGCCCCACTGTGCGCTCGAACTCTTCCCTGCTCGGGGACACAGCCATGGAGAAACCTCTTTGAACCGACATGGTCGCGGTTGTCGGTGTGCATCCTGACGCGCAAGTAGGTGCCGGTGCAGCTGGGCGTGCGCAGCGCTGGTAGGGGTCCGGCCTGTGGGCCGAGGCGCGCGGTTTCCACCGCACATGACATGTGGTGCGGTGAAGTCACTCGGCCGAGGGACCGGATCGTCCGACGGGTCGTTCGGACGCTCTGCTTGTGAGGTGCCAGTGACGGCTTGTCGGGCAGGCGTACACCCGCTTCGGGTAGTGGCCGAGCTCACGCTGATCTGTGATCGCCAAGAGCGCTTCCAAGGCGAGATCCCAGGAGCCGTAGCAAACCTTCCCGCACCGGCACTGGCCGGCACCGTTCCCGCGCGAATCCTCGAGGGGGCCCAGGCGGCCCATGGCGAGATGCCGGCACACCTGCGGAAGGGTCCTGAGATCGTCAGGCGCCCGCAGCGACGACTCGGCCGCGCGGTGAAGGGCGGCGAACGTGGGGTGGGTCGCAGGCTCGACGATCTGGACTGCCCGGGAGAGCCGTCGGCTGGTCCACCCCAGCAGGGTCTCGGCGAGAGGGTGCGGCCGAGGAAACTCGCCGATGTCACGGACACGCTGCAGCAATTCACCCTCAGGGCCAGGCGGCAGACAGATCGTCACGTCGTCCGAGTGCTCTGCGGCCGCGATGCCCGCAAGTACGCCCAGCACGGCGGCCTCGTCGACGCTCCGCGCGAACTGACCGGTCCGGAATCCGAAGATCTTCTTGTTGCCCGGGCTGGCCTTCCGGCCGGCGAGAGTCCCGTCCGGCTTCCTCACGTTGACGATGCGACGTATGTGGCAAGTCGCCTCGCCGCCGGTCCACGCGGCCCACACGAAGATGCGGTGTTGCCTGCCGCCGCCCTCAAGAACGTGATCCATCGGATGATCTTCCTCCAAGCGGTGCTGCATCGGTATGGGGGCCGAAGGCGCAACTAGAGGATCTGGCCCCCACCCCGCTCCACCATCCCCCCACTTACGGCTTCCCCGACGTGGGCATGATTCAGCCAGGGACGGTACCGACACACGGGGGCGGCGCATGCTCGACGGCATCAGGGACAACCGCAGGCTCAGAAAGATCACTCAGGCATGGCTCCGGGAAGACACGTTCGACGCGGTGTCCGATTTCATACGGTCCCGCTCCATGTGGATAGTAGTGGGCAACGCGGGCACACTCCTCAGTGCCCTCGCCGGGTTGGCGCACTACTGGTCGCGCCCGCTCTCGTTCGCAGGCTGTGCCGTCGTCCAACTCGCCTGCCTGGTCTGCCAGGCGGTCGCCCTGATCCCGGTCGCGTGGCCGGGACGGACGGCGACGCCACGGGACGTCGCCGGCTTCTCCGATCTCCACCAGGGTCTGACGGTGACCACCCTCTGCGGTTCGTGGATCTTCGGCGTGTTCCCGGGCGCGGGCCTGTTCATCCTCTTCGACGTGGACGTGAACAGCCCGCCGTGGGCAGCCGTGTTCGTCTCGGGGACAACCCTCATGATGGCCTGCATAGCAGGTCTGATCACCGCGACGATCGTCTCCGACAAGGCGAGGACACAGCACCGCGAAACGGCCGGGCCGCCCGGCGGGTCCGACTGGGAGGACAGTGCAGACAGCGCCGGCGCGGACTCGGGCGGCTTCGACGGCGACTGAGCGGCGGCACCGAGCGGCGACGCCGTTCGACCGCCGAAGACACCAGCCCATCTGCACGATGCGCCGATCAAGGCAACCGACAAGCCCTGCCCTGGCCAGGACCTGTCCGGCCGATCATCGGCGCACGCAGCTCGCGCCGTCCCGGCAAGGCCGGGGCCCTGCAGCAGCTACAGGCACGTCGGCGGTGAGGTCACGGAGCGAAGTACCAGCAGTACAGGCTCAGGCCTCTCTCCGCCCGGCTGTCGGCCAGGGCTGACAGACGCTCGAGGAGGTCCACCGCTCTGTCCGGCGAGATCTCATGGTCTGGGCCGGAGGCACTCTCGGCCCACGCAACGCCTGCCGTTCGCAGTTGCTCCCTTTCCGCACCCGCCAAAGCCGTACACAGCGGCTCCGGAACAGCGAAGACGGTGAACCCGTCGTTGGTCATGGGCACCACGTCTCGGAGCGGACTCGCAGGCGCGCCCGTCAGCAGAGTCTCCCAGTTGAGAACCGCCTCATCTGGATAGATGCCCTCACACGGCACGGCAGGAAAATCGTGCCTCTTGCGCGGGCCCACCCGCGCTGTGGACGCATCGTCTCCGGCCAGGAAGAACTCACCTGCAAGCACCATCTGCCGAATCCTGTCACGCCCCGGCACCCGGGAGCCTGTTCAAGTGACTGCTCCGCTCCCAGAGCGTCAATGCAGGCATGGGAGGGGGTGACCCAGCGCACCGTCATCGCGCCCGGGATCTTATGGCGGCCCTGGAGAGGAGCGTCCAGGCCGCGAAGCCGCGGGGCGCGGAGATCAAGGAAGAGGCAGAGGTCAGATAGCACCCGGCTCGCAAGCCGACGAAAATGGCTACCGCCAAGGAGACGGCTGCAGGCAAGGCCACCAAGAAGGCGTTCTGCCTGCCCTGATGGACATCTCGGTCTGAGGCAGTGTCAAACTGCCTCCCGGATCCATGACCAGGGGGACGGATGAGCTACGAACTACGCGCGGTCATCGCAGACGACGACTTGCTCAGGAACGCGACGAGAGAAATCAGCACAGCCCGGCTCGCACCACTGCACCAGAACTTGTCGCTCCTCGCGGTCACAGACGATTTCTTCGATGCCGTCACCGACGGCTCCAGCAACCGGCCTCTGAACTTCCCGAGGATGCCGAGCGGATTCGACCTGCGCCTCGCACTCTGGTCGAGCACCGGCCCTGTCGCCTACGTCGAGGCTGAATACTTCGGCGGCGCAGGCGAGCAACAAGCGGCCCTCTGGAACAACGGCGCACTCGTCCTGGGTCCCCTGCTCCTGCCCGAAGGCTCCGCACATCCAGCGGGCGGCAGCCCGATCTCCCAAGCTCTGCACAGCCTCGGCGTCCGGCGGGCCGGCGCTTACGACGAATTCGAAGCCGCCGGACTGGGCCGACACCGCCACACAGCCGGCTGGGCAGCTTCATCCTCGAAGTGACCCACCACAGGCACCACACCTGTTGCACCGCCTCCAGGGCCATATGCCGCCCTCGACCTGCCGGCATCGATGCTGACCGCCCGACCGCCAACCCCGCCCGGCTGGGCTGCGGAACCGAAGTTATGGTTGGGGTTTTGTTCTGTCCGTTGTCCACTGCGGGCATGGGGCAGGGCCCTCCGGTGTGAAGGGCCCTGGACCAGTGGTGGCGTCGGTTCTGGCACCGTGCTCCGACGCGGTCGCGAACGCGTCGTCCAAGCTTTCGATGGTGCCCTGCGCGGCGATACGCAGGGCACCGTGTCCGGGATCGCCCGCGCCGCGAGCGCCGCCCGTCGCGGCCTCAAGCTCTTCTCTCAGCTGCCGGTTCCCCAAGGTGGCCCGCCAGATGTGGCAGGCGGCGAGTGCCGCCACCAGGCGCATAGGTCAGGACCAGAGGGACGCCGGTGGCCTGCGGCCTGAAACGCCGCGTCCTGCCTCCGCACTCGCCGGCGATGACCTTTTTCGGTTCACGCGCTGTCGGCGGGCAGCGTCGGGTAGTCGGTGTAGCCGCGGTGGTCGCCGCCGTAAAAGGTGGCCGCATCGGGGGTGTTGTAGGGGCCGCCGGCTGCGAGGCGGGCGGGCAGGTCCGGGTTGGCCAGGAACAGCGCGCCGAAGGCGATGATGTCCGCGGTGCCGTCCACGATGTGGTTGAGAGCGCCGGGGCCGGTGGTGGCGGGGTGGGTGAAGGGGTTGAGGATGAACGCCGTCGGCCAGTCCTTGCGCAGCCGGGCGGTCAGGACGCGGTCCGGGCTCTCGACCAGGTGCAGGTAGGCGAGGTCCAGCCGGGCGAGACCGGCGATCAGGCTGGTGTAGGTCTCCAGCACGTTGGCCGGGTCGGTCTCGGCGATGTCGTTGTAGGGGTTGCCCGGAGAGATACGGAAGCCGGTCCGGTGGCCGCCGATCGCCTCCGCGACCGCCGTGGCGACCTCGCTACCGAAGCGGGCCCGGTCTGCGGCACCGCCTCCCCAGCTGTCGGTGCGCAGATTGGTGTTGGGGGCGAGGAACTGGTGGATCAGGTAGCCGTTCGCCCCGTGGATCTCCACGCCGTCGAAACCGGCGGCGATCGCGTTGCGCGCGGCGTCGGCGTAGTCGGCGATCGTCTGGGCGATGCCGTCGGGGTCCAGTTCCTTGGGCGTGACGTAGTCCTGGGGGCCCTGGTAGGTGAACACCTGGCCCGCCGCCGCGACCGGGGAGGGGGCGACGGGGTGGAGTCCGTCGGGCAGCAGGCTGGGGTGGCTGATCCGGCCGGTGTGCATGAGCTGCGCGAAGATCGTGCCGCCCTGGGCGTGGACGGCGTCGGTCACCTTCCGCCAGGCGTCGACCTGCTGGGCGGAGTGCAGGCCGGGGGTGTTGGTGTAGCCCTGGCCGCCCACCGACGGCTGTATGCCCTCGGTGATGATCAGGCCGGCGCTCGCGCGCTGGGCGTAATAGGTGGCCATCAGCTCCGTCGCCGTGGCGGCGGGAGCATCGGCGCGGCTGCGGGTCATCGGCGCCATCGCGATGCGGTTGGCGAGCGTCTTGCCGCCCAGGTCGATCGGGTCGAACGCGGTGGTCATGGCAGCTTCCTTCGAAGAATGGTCAGGTGAAAGAGGCAGGCGGCGGCACGGTCCTGCGGGGTGGCGGAGAACTGGTGATCGGCAAGGCCAGGGTGGGCCGCCGCTGGAAAACAGTCATTGGCGTCAGCTGTGGCCGAAGGCTGCCGCGGTGGCCACGCACGAGAGCAATGTGCTCGCCGAGGTCACCGAACGCAGGCTGCTGACCAGAAATTTGCGGAACGTCAACGCCCTGACGGACCCGACGGTCCTCGAGCCGGTGATCGCCGCTGTGACCGCGCGCTCAAAGGGGGCGGGCACAGTGTCGCCGGTCGGGCGCCTGTCCATGCGTTCGTGGGGCTGCCGCATGGACAGGCGTGACCGTGGGCCTCAAGCCGCTTCGAGGAAGGGGTAGTCGGTGTAGCCCTCGGCGCCCGGCCCGTAGAACAGTTCCGGCCGCGGCTCGTTCTCCGCGTGGCCAC
Source organism: Streptomyces sp. NPDC006872 (assembly GCF_040635845.1). Taxonomy (NCBI): domain Bacteria; kingdom Bacillati; phylum Actinomycetota; class Actinomycetes; order Kitasatosporales; family Streptomycetaceae; genus Streptomyces; species Streptomyces sp. NPDC006872. Next base: position 225,575 of record NZ_JBEYIL010000010.1, on the reverse strand, counting down.
CCTGCCAGCGCGCGACCAGGTCGGGGTTGGCGATGAGGGCCCGGCCCACGGCCACGGCGTCGGCGTGGCCGGCCTCGATCTGCTGGAGCGCCTGCTCGCGGGTCGTCTGCCCCCCGAAGGGGCCGTTGTTGACGATCAGCTTGCTGTCGAAGCGCCGCCGCAGCTCCTGTACGAGGTCGCCGCCCGGCTCGGTGTGCAGTACGGAGAGGTAGGCCAGGCCCAGCGGGCGCAGTTGGTCCATCAGGGTGCCGTAGGTGGCCAGGACGTCGTCCCGGTCGGTCTCGAAGACGTCCCCGAGGTCGACCTCCGGCGAGATCCGCAGCCCGACCCGCTCGGCACCGACGGCCTGGGCGACCGCCGTGACGACCTCGACGACGAAGCGGGCGCGGTTGTGCGGCGAGCCGCCGTACTCGTCGGTGCGCTGGTTGGCCGCCGGGGAGAGGAACTCCTGGAGCAGGTAGCCGTTGGCGCCGTGGATTTCCACGCCGTCCGCTCCCGCCTCGATGGCCCGGCGGGCCGCGGCGACGAAGGCCTCCACGGCTGCCCGGATCTCTGCGGTGGTCATCGCTTCTGGTACGGGGTAGGGCTGCTCGCCCTTCTCGGTGAACGTCTTGTTGTCGATGGCGATCGCGCTGGGGGCGAGGATGCGGCGGCCGCCGTTGATGTCGGGGTGGGTGCCGCGGCCGGCGTGCATGATCTGCAGGACGATGCGGCCGCCCTCTGCGTGCACCGCCTCGAACACCCGCTGCCAGCCGGCCGCCTGCTCGTCGGTGGCGATGCCCGGCTCGCCGACATACCCCTGCGACGCGTGGTCGGGGTAGGTGCCCTCGGTGATGATCATTCCGACGCTCGCCCGCTGCCGGTAGTACTCGACCATCAGGTCCCCGGGAATGCCGGAGGAACCGGCCCGGACCCGGGTCAGCGGTGCCATGACGATGCGGTTGGCGAGCTCGATCTTCCCGAGCGAGACGGGAGAGAAAAGCGACGGGACGGGTGAAACTTCTGAAATGTTGACAGTCATGGGTTTCTTTCTTTCTGCAATACGGAGGAGAACGGGATGAAGGCCTGCGACGCAGGGGGTCCACGCTGTCCCGGCAGAGGCGCGGATGCGGTCCTCGGGCATGCGCGGGCCCGCTGACGGTGACGCGGCTGCACGACCGCGATCGGGGTGTGGGCGGTGCTGGCGGCGAACGCGGCGAGAACCGCATGCCGTCGGCGTCGACGCCGGTCAAGCGCAACTTCCCGCCGCAGTAAAGGCGTTCGCTCCTTGCACACGATCAGCAGTCAGCCAGGTGACGAAGTCACGGGTGCCTCCGCCGGAGTCGGTACGGATCGGTGTCTGCAGCCCGCGCCGCGACCGACTCCCTCGACGTGCCCCCGCGAAGGACCGATACACGGCTTCACCTGGAACGCGCTTGCGGCGGTGACGGGAACAGCGATCTCAGCGCTCCTCATGCTCACCGGCCTGAGGCACTTCCGCCGGCCGATCGCCCCTCGGACAGCCTGCTCCACGAAAGCGAGGGCCTAGTTGAGCGGCACGTCCGCGACAGCCTTGAGGTGGCTGAACGTCTCCAGGGAGTACCGGCCGTGGTAGCGGCCCAAGCCGCTTTCGCCGACGCCGCCGAAAGGCAGTCCCGGCATGAGCAGCTGTATCACCGGCTGGCCCCAGGCGACGCCGCCGGAGGACGTCTCCTTCACGAGGCGCGACTTGGTGGCCTCGGAGGTGGTGAAGGCGTAGAGGGCGAGGGGCTTGTCGCGTTCGTTGATGAAGGCGATGGCGGCATCGAGGTCTTCGACTTCGACGACGGGGAGGATCGGACCGAAGATCTCCTCCTGCATGATGGGCGATGCGGGGTCGACATCGGTGAGCACCGTCGGTGCGATGAACAGGTCGTCACGGTCGTGCTGGCCTCCCACCGCCGCCCGGCCGGAATCCAGCAGACGGGCGAGCCGGTCGAAATGCCGCTCGTTGATGATCCGGCCGAAGTCGGCCGCGGTCTGCGGAGTGGAGCCGAACTGGGCGTCGACCGCCGCGCGCAGGGCGGGGACCAGCGCGGCCGCGGTGGCCGGATCGGCCAGCACGTAGTCCGGGGCTATGCACTGCTGCCCCGCGTTGCCGAACTTGGCGCCGACCAGCCGCTTCGCGGTCTCGTCCACATCGGCGTCAGGCGCCACGAAGACCGGCGACTTGCCCCCGAGCTCGAGCGTGACCGGGGTGAGGTACTTGGCTGCCGCGGCCATGACGATCCGGCCGACCGTGCCATTACCCGTGTAGAAGATCTGGTCGAAACGCTGCGCCAGCAGGGCCGTGGTCTCCTCGGCGCCCCCCTCGACCACGGTGAGCACGTCGGCGTCGAAGTACTGGCGCAGCAGGCGTGAAGCGACCGCCGAGGTGTGCACCGACATCTCGCTCGGCTTGGCCACCACAGTGTTCCCGGCGGCCAGCGCGCCGATGATGGGGTCGATGAGAAGGTGCAGCGGGAAATTCCACGGAGCGATCACCAGCACGACCCCGAGCGGGTCGTACGTGGTGTAGGCCGTGGTCGTGGGACCGAAGTGGGCGGGAACCTCGACCGGGCGGGGCTCAAGCCAGCTCTCGAGGTTCGCCAGTGCCTCGTCGATGTCGGCGATGGTGAAGTCGATCTCCTGCATTTTTGCCTCGGCGGCGTTCTTCCTCAGATCCGCCCAGAGCGCATCGAGCAGCTCCTGCTCGTTCTCCACCAGCAGGGCCCGCAGCCGCTGCAGCTGGTCGACGCGCCAGTCCAATGGGCGGGTGACACCGGTGTTGAACGTCGCACGAAGGCGGCCCACCACCTCCGTAGCCGTCTCACTCTGGTGCGTCCTCGACTCGATCCCCTGTGTTGCGCTCATGGGATGTACTCCGTTCTTGATCCAGGCCACGCCCCGGCCGTCTTCCAGCCGGGCACAGTGGCCAGCGTGCTGGACGATCCGGCATCCACCCAGGTCACGGCTTTGCGTACGCGCGCGATGCCTACCACTGGTTGGGTCAGGAAGGTGTGCGTGCGACCGTGGATACTCGAGACATGGACGAATACCCCGAACCGGTGCACGAGCTGGCCGCCGGCGCTCTGGACCCGCGTGCCGAGCTCAGTGAGTTCCTGCGCACCCGACGCGCCCGGCTGAAGCCGGAGGACGTGGGACTGCCGGACTACGGGCGGTACCGGCGGGTGCCGGGGCTGCGCCGCGAGGAGCTGGCGCAGCTGGCCGGGGTGTCCGTGGCGTACTACACACGCCTGGAGCAGGGCAACGGGCGGCACGTGTCGCCGGAGGTCCTCGACGCCATCGCCCGCGCGCTCAGGCTGAGCGACGCCGAGCACGCCCACCTCACACACCTGGCGAAGCCGAAGCAGCACAAGAAGAAGCCGGCCGGCCGCGCCCAGCAGGTGCGGGGCCCCCTGCGGACGCTGCTGGACACCATGGACGGTGTTCCGGCGATCCTCGTGGGGCGGCGCTCGGACATCCTCGTCTGGAACCGGATGGCCGCGGCGGTCTTCGGCGACTGGGCCGAGCTGCCGGCGAGGGAGCGGAACTGGGCGCGGCTGGTCTTCCTGAAGCCCGAGTACCGCGACCTGTTCGTGGACTGGGAGCACAAAGCGAGCGACGTCGTCTCTCAGCTGCGCATGGATGCCGGCTCCCATCCCAACGACCCCCGGCTGTCCGCGCTGGTGGGCGAACTCTCCGTCAAGAGCGAGGAGTTCCGGCGGCTGTGGGCCACCCACGACGTCAAGGAGCGGTGCCACGGTATCCAGCGCCTGCACCACCCGCTCGTCGGCGAACTCGATCTCCGCCTCGAGTCGTTCCACCAGGCCGACGCCCACGAGCAGATGCTGGTGACCTACCACGCCGAACCGAACTCCCCGTCGGCGGAGGCTCTGCGACTGCTGGCCAGCTGGGGCGCGGACGCGACCCGGGCGGGAACGAGCACGCCGTCGGCACGCACGGCTTGATCAACTCCCCTTGACCACCGGTAGTCGGCTGAGCGCCACGCCCAGCGACCTTATCCACGCCAGGCGCCTGCGGGGGGGGTGTCGCATTCAGGACGGCCCGGGTGGCGCGGGCCTGCTGCGGTTGGGCAGTGGAAGAACGGTGCCGCCGCTGCGCAGTGCGTCGTTTTCGAGAGCCAGTTGGCGGATCGCCTCCTCGTACAGAGCGAGAGTGCGGCGCAGGTCGGTGTTCTCCTTCCGTAGCCGACTCAGGTTGGCTTCCGTACGTGCCTCGGATCCGGAGGGTTCCGTCGGCGTCGCAGGCCGGGCCAGCACCGGGATGCGGGGCCGGAAGTGCACGTCGACCAGGTCGGCGTAGTGCCGGTGGAAGGTGGCGTGCGGGATGTCCAGGAGCCGCTCGATCGCGGTCACGGTGGGGTGCCGTCCGCGGGCTGCGGCCTCGGCAAGGACGGTGTCGATGGCGGCTCTGACGGTCTCGGTGCCGGGCAGGGCGCGTTTCACTCGGCGGTCTCCGGGGTGTGGCGGGTAAGGAACGCGGCGGTGGCGCGGTGCTGTTCCTCAAGGCGGTGACGGACGTAGGGGGCGAGGCGGTCGCTGTCGGCGAGGGCGTCCTCCAGGCGGGCGAAGTGACCGGTGAGGGCCTGCCGGTTGGCGGGCGTGAGAGCGGTGTTGCGGCAGACCAGCGGTTTGCAGTCGGCCATGACGGGCTGATCGGCGGGTCCCTCGGACATGCGGCACAGGGCACGGTCGGGGTTGTAGACGCAGGTGATGAAGGTGCCCGGGTACAGGCGGGTGTCGTGGCGGGCCAGGATGCGGCGCAGGCGGGCTTCGTCGGTGACGACCTGGCCGTCGAAGACGGTGTGGCGGGCGAGCTCGGCGAGCCGGGATTCGGCTTCCTCTCCGGCGGGGCCCGTCAGGGACGGCCGGTCGTCGTCGGCGCCCAGCTGGGCGAGGAACTGGCCGCGGGCGAAGGCTTCTTCGGCCTCGACCTCGTCGCGGAAACCGGAGTCGCTGGTGCCGGCGTAGCCCTCGAACATCTGGATGCGCTGGTGGCGGTACTGCAGGGCGCCGGCGATGGTGCCGCCGGGACGGCGGGCGATGAACCAAGCCAGGGTGCGGCGGAACTGCCGAGGTGTCAGTCGCAGCAGGCGTCCGTTGTCCTCGGGGATCGCATCCAGGCGTGAACGGGCAGCGCAGTAGGAGTTGATCCACTTGGCCAGTGCGGTGATGTCCTTGATGGTGGTGGCGCTGGTCCGCACGCGCCCGGCCACGTGGTGGCGTTGATGGTTGGCCGATTTGAGCGGGTGCGCGAACAGGTAGGGCTCGTCGGCCGGCTGGCAGCGTTCAAGGACAGCGACGGCTCGTGCGACGGGAGCGGTGACGACCCAGGTGGCAGCCGCGCCGTGGACGCCTTCGCCCTTGAAAGCCAGTCCGTGAAGCCGGTAGCGGTAGATGCGCCCGTCGGTGTCGCGTTGGGCGCTCACGCAGCCGCGCCGCAGGTGTTTGATCTCGGAGTCGCGCAGGCCGGAGAGGTAGGCGATGACGATCCAGCAGGACACCTGCAGCAGCCGTTCGAACTGGCCGACGTCGTAGTAGGAAATCTGCTCCAGCCACCGCTGCCCGTCCACCTGCGCTTGAGGAACGTGACGCAAGGGAGAGTCGGTGCCTGCGCCGAGGTCGCGGGCTGCTTCCTCGATCAGACGCCGGGGGCGGGCCTTTCTGAGCGGATATGACGGATGGCCTGCGAGCCGGGCCAGGTAGGCGAAGTTCGGGAAGCCCTCTTTGCCGCGCCATCCGGTGGCCAGCCGGGCGGGTGCAGTGGGCAGCCGCTGTCCGCGCCGGCGGAAGTCGTCCAGTACAGCTTGCAGGGCCACGAGCGGATCGGGGTGGGCAGGCGGGCGTGCGTCGATGCTGTCGCGCTCGGCGCGGGCGGCGAGCACGTCGTCGGCGAAGTCGTCCACCCAGCGCAGCGCCCAGGTCAGCAAAGGCCCTATGACATGTTCGGGGATGCGCTCGGTGAGGTTCTCGTCATACCGGCGCGGATTGGCGCGCGCCCATGCCTGCCACAGCGCACGCCGCAGCGGGTCCTGCCCGAGGTGGTCGGCAAGGCGGGAGCGGTAGGCCCACAGCAATCGCACGGCGCGGCGGTGGCGATACACCCCGCTGATCGACAGCCGCAGCGACGTCAGCTCGGCGTGGTAGGCGTCCAGGTCATCGCCCGTCATCTGCGCCAGCGGGAGCTGGCGACCCTGTGCCCACAGCAGGAAGTGGCGTACGCAGGTGAAGTAGGCGCGGATGCTGGAGATCGTGATCGGTTCTTCGCCGGGCGGGGTGTCCTCGATCAGCAGGGAGTAGAACAGGAGCTTGGCGGTGTCCCGGTGAGCGTGTGGGACCTGCGCGAAGTCGAGCCGGTGAGGCTTGCGGTCCGCGCGCAGCCATGCCGGCGTCAGCGTCCAAAGGTCATCGCCGTAGCGGGAGGTCTCTTCCAGCCGGGCCTCGGCGCGCAGCGGACGCGTGGCCAGGACCAGGGCGTCCTCGGGCACTGCGGCGCGGTGTGCGGGGGCTTGGGCCGCTCGCGTCATCACCACTGGGTGGGCCCTTCCAGAAGATCGAGCATCAGGTGGGGCTGCCTCTGCTGGGCAGCGGCGCGCTGGGCCGGGCTGAAGCGGGGCAGGATGTCGCGGGTGAGGATCTGCCAGGTCGTGCCGTACCGGGCCGTCCACTGCGCGGCATCCCGGCGCTGAAGGTCCTCGCGCAGGACCTCGGCCAGGGCAAGCAGGGCGGGCAAGTGGCGTTCCATCACCAGGGCGTTGGGGCAACCGAAGCAGGTCAGGAACGACTGGCGGCATCGTCCACCGCCGGGTGCGTGCTCGATGTCCGTGCACGCACAGGCCAGCGTGTCGAGCGCGCCCCCTGCCGCCTGCTCGCGCACCTGATCGGGCACGGCAGCAGCCGATCCGCCACCGAGGCGGACGACCACCGCGCGGGCGCTCTCCTCCGCGTCGGTGATCGCCTCCGTGAGCACGTCGGCCGCCCACTCGGCGACGAACGGGTCCTTGCTCAGGTAGTGGGTGAAGGAGGTGTCCGCCGTGTTCGTCGCCCGCGCGGACGGAAGATGCCCTCCGACCTGCTTCGCCGTGCGTACCTCGACGGTCTTCTTGATGCGCGTCACCATCATCTGCAGCGGCTTGCCGTCGTCGCCGACCAGGCCGTGGCGCTCGGCCCACGCCCCGAGCTTCAGCTTGCGGGCCAGCTCGGCATCGAAGGGCCCGATGTGCCCGCCGGTGGCGGCATTGAGAACACCGCCTCGGCCGTTGCCCGCCCAGATCGACCACACCGACCCGGTCCCGGAAAACGCCCGGCTGCGGCCCATCAACCGGTGCAGCAGCAGGTAGAGGCTGCCCATCGTCCGCAACGGGCGGTCCTCATCGACGCTCCAATGCACCGTCGTGCGGGAGTTGGCCTTGCCCCGGCGGCGCTTGGTCAGCGTGACCGCCACCGCGCGCTCCTCCAACAGCCGGTACTCGGCGGGCAGTTCCTTCAGTGTCTCCGGGTTGCGGCCGCTCAGCCCGGCCGCGTAGATGAGCAGCGGGGCAAGGTCCGGGTCGACCACGAACAGCTGCTTCGCCTGGGCGTAGCAGGCCGCCGGGTACTCGCCCACCGTCAGCCCGCGGTAGTCGACCTGGACCCGGCCCGTGGCCGCCATCGCCGCCAGCCGCGCCCCCTGTTCCCGCTCGGCCACCGACAGGCTTTCGTCGTTGTCGAGGAAACGCCCCAGCAGCTTCTCGCCTGCCATGATCCGGTCGCGGACGGCGGCCACGTCGGAGCGAGCGGCGGCCATGACGGCCTGGAACTCGCGATCGGAGTACCCCGGCCGCCCGGCCTGCTGGGCGTCCACGCCGTGCCCGGGCTGCCCGGCATAGTCCACCACAGCCCCGTCCAGCCGTTCCTGACCGGGCAGGACACGCACGATCCGCAGCAGGTCCTGTAGGTTCCGGCGGGCGGACTTCTCTCCACACGTCTGCCGCCTCGACATCAGGTACCGCTCCAGGTGACGCACCCGCAGCTCCTCCACCCGCCGCGGCGGTTCCGTAAGCTGGTCCAGGAGCAGCAGGAACCGCTTGATCGTCTGCCACTGGCTGCTCGCCGCCCGCTGTGTGCGGCGGCCGCCGCCGGGTCCGATCCGCACCCCCAGCGCGTGCGCGAAATCCCGGTGCAATCCTGGCAGCGGCAACTCCTCGAACCGGAACACGCACTCGCGGCCGTCTTCACCGGTGAACCGCGCCACCGGTGCCCCGCCGTCCTCAGGGAACTCCACGGTCGGAGGCGGCTCGTAGAAGCCGCCGGGAACAGCCGCGGCACGGCCGCGCCCCGCGCGGGGTGCCTCCTCGTTCACGCGACGACCTCCGACCGCTCCAGCCAGCCCTCGTCGCTGAAGCCCACCGGCTCCCAGGCCCCCTCCGGCACCAGTTCAAGCCGGGTACGCATCTCCAGCTCCTGCAAGGTGTGCAGATAGAGCGCCGTGGTCGTCGCCGACCGGTGACCGAGCCTGATCCGCACCCAGTTCAGCGGATCACCGAACACCCGCTGGTACGTCAGCCGCTGCTGCTCGTTCATCTCGCCCAGCGCCTGCAAATGGCCTCGCCACAGCAACTCCAGCGTGATCACCGCGTACGAGTGCCGCAGCATGTGCGGCGTCGCCCCCACGTCTACGCCCTGGGCACGGCACCGTGCGTTGGCGTCGGCGAAGACCTGCTTCCACCCGGACATCGTCATCGGCAGGCCCCACTGGTTCAGCCACACCATCGCCGGCTCCCACCTGCCATCGGCCGTCGTCACCAGCAGCCGGCGCCGCTCCTCCGCATCCAGGCGGGCCACCGGCACCCACCGGCCACCCACCCGCACCCGGGGCGCGGCCGGGTCCTCCACCAGCAGCGACCGGCGCGTCGGGTTGTAGAAGCCGCGCGAGCGCCCATAGTCGAGCATCTCGGCCCGGTCCCACTCCATGTAGTCGCGCACATCTCGCAGCACCGGCACCGGCCAGTACACCGCCCGGCCCGACCTCCCCTTGGAAATCGCGTGCGGCAGCACCGCTCGCGCGTTGACGATCCCTGACGCCGCAGGCGGCAGCTCCGGTAGATCGAACACCGTCAGCGCCGAGTGCTCGCACAACCGCAGCCCCGTACGGACCATCGAATCCGCGTACGCCGCGTTCCGCGCCGCCCACCTCCCACGGAACCCGCGCCTTGGCACCTCCTTCGAGTCGAAGCCGCATAGCCCGACATTGCGCCAAAGCCGATACGACTTCGGTGGCAGCCACTTCACCTCTCGCCGTGGCCCCATGTGCGACCTCTCGGCTGGCACTTGCCGCACCATCGTGCCGCCAGCCCCGCCCCGCCACGGCGACCACACCGAAGCCGCGCGCTGACGGATCGGATTTGCCCTGACGAGGTCCTGCTCGATCGCCCACAGGTAGAACTGGTTGACCGTGGACACCTCCCGGTCCCAACTCGTGTCTTCCAAACGAGATCCACGCTCATCACGACGCCGCCACCACTCGTACGCCGCCCGGTCGTCCATGGACGCATCACGCCAGTCCCGCCTGCCTCGCGCGAACCACAGGAAGTCGAAGTACGTGCGCAGGTCCCGGGCATGGGCGGCCTGGGTGTTCCACGGCGAAGACGCCAGCCACACCGAGAGATACCGGTTCAGCGCCACGTCGTACACGCCCGCCGGACTGATCAGGAACGGCTGCCCCTCGGGCACCCCCAGATCGTCCAACCCCTCACCGAGGTCGGCGAACAGGGCGCTGAACTCCCGCATGAACGGGGTCTTTTCGCGCGGCCACGCCATGTCTCGACGGGTGAAATGCACTCGCCAACCGGTGATCGACATGACGCTGGACGATAGTCCGTGGACAGCTCAACAGCGCATAACCGAAGTGGGACGGTTCTCCAGACATTCGGAGACGTCCCATTCGGGCGGGCCAGTAGAGTGACGGCGGACGAGAGAAGAGATCCTCCGATGGACTCCCGCATATCGCGCATACGCTCCAAGCTCGCGAAGGTCCCGTACCAGGCGCAGCGCAGCCACTCGATGGGCGCCGAGCGTCACGCGTTTCGCGTTGGCCCGCGCATCAGTTCCGCGCAGGCGAACGTCTTCGAGGGCGAACACCACATCGAGTTGCCGTCGGCCTACCGAAGGTTCCTCGTCGAACTTGGGGGCAGCGGTGCCGGCCCCTTCTACGGTCTGCTTCCGCTGGAGAAGTGCAGGCTGTTCACCATGGACCGGCAGCCGCCGGACGGCACCCCGCGGGGATTCCATCACGTGGACCACCCGGACGCGCTGCAAGGAGACCTGTTCCTCCACATCATCGAGATGGGCTGCACCGACCTGTGCCTCATCGGCGTGACCGGCCCTCTCACCGGCCGCATGCTCACCGGTAACGCGGACGGCTTCTGGTCCCCGAACGTCTCCTCGGCCCAGGACTTCCTCTCCTGGTACGAACGCTGGTTGGACCACATGCGGGACGGCAAGGACAACGACGCTCTGGGACTCACCTCCCCGGCGACCGTCGCAAGCGCCCCCTGGGGCCCCCGGGCCAGGGCTCGCAGAACTCTGCGGTCGTAAGCCGCACAGCGTTGAGGCGACAGGACTCGGAACCGAGATCCTCCCAGCGCCCTTGCCTCATGAGACAAGGCGAGGTCCGGAGAAGGACGGCCACCGTGCCCCGCTCGCCCGCCACCACGACGGTCGCCTACTGCTGCGCTCCCGCCACGGCACCGACATGACGCCGTCGTTCTGGGCATCCCTGCCTGCCGTAGCGGCGGGTGCGGCCCGGTTGTCAGTACACGCTGCTACAACTCTTGCTCTACCGACCCGGCGAGCAGAGGAGACCCCGTGGGCGACTGGGGCACTGGCAACTTCGACAACGACACGGCCGCAGACCACCTGTCGATCCTCACAGACCGGCTCATCACCGAGGTCGCGGACGCGATGACCGGCGACCCGGTCGAGATCGAGCCCGACGAGTACTGGGGAGTTGCGGTGCCGGCCAACCTGGAGCTACTGAGCCTCCTGGCCCGCCAGGGCTACGTGGGGACCTCGCTGCCCGAGGCGGAGACGGTCGAAGGGTGGAAGGAGGCGTACCTGGCGGTGTGGGAAAGCTCCATCGACGCGTTGGAGGCCTCCCCGGAGTACAAGGACGAGCGACGCGCAGTCCTGATCCGTACCTTCGACGAGCTGGCCCAGCTCAGGAGGAAGGAGGACTCGAACTGACGCCGCCCCCGAACAGACACTCGGACGACGTACAGGACACCTACAGCCCGGCTCTGTCACCAGCCCCTGGCGGGCCGTCGCCGTATCCGGAGACGGCCGCACCGCCGTTCACCCCCTTAAGACGCGCATCCGTGGTGCTTCGGAGGCCCGATACAGTCCGCGAGCGTCAGGGAACGTCGCCGTCCTCGCCGAACGCGCCTACGAGAGCCGGCCATGGGTGACAACGCCGTACGCTCACCGCCCGTCGCGCAGCAGCGCGCAGACGAAGTCTTCCTGGACGGCGCGCAGCTGCTCGAGCCGCGCGGGATCGTTGGTCCCGTTGATCTGGCTCGTGACCGAGAACGTCAGTGAGCGCCGGCCGTCGGGAGTGGCGGCCACGAGTTGTGTGTAGCCCGGGAAGTTGCCGGTGTGGCCCAGCACGACGCCGCACCGTGTCGTGTAGCGGAAGATGCCCAGCCCCGCGGTGTTGCGTCCCGGACCGGCGGGTACGGACGCACCCGCGATCCACCGGCGCTGCTCCCAGACGACGCCCTTGCCGTAGAGCGCGCCTGAGGCGTAGCCGCGGATGAAACGGGTCATGTCGACCGGAGTGGAGATGATGCCCCCGGATGCCCATGCACCGGAGGCACTGACGAGCTCGCTGACGTCCTGCGGGGACGCGGGGTCACTCATGTCGTACCCGTGCAGGTAGGGCTCGGGCATGCGGTAACCCTGCGGGAGGCTGGTGTCACGCAGCTCCAGCGGCCGGTAGACCAGTCGCCGCAGGAGTTGTTCGTACGGGGTACCGGTGACTGCTTCGGCCATCAGGGCGACGGCGATGTTGTCGGAGTTGGAGTACTCGTACCGGCTGCCCGGACTGAACCGCAGGGGCTCGTCGGCCACGTAGTCGAGCAGGTGGCGGGAGTCGAAGTGGTGGCGCGGGTCAGCCGCGACCACCGCGGTGAACGCGGGGGCCTGCGAGTAGTCCGGCAGGCCGCTGGTGTGGTTCAGCAGCTGCCGCAGCGTCACCTGGCCCCAGGCGTCCGGGAGCTGCGGGAGGCGCTCGCGCAGGGTGTCGTCCAGACCCAGTGCGCCGCGGTCGACGAGGGACAGTGCCACCGCTCCGCTGAAGGCCTTGGCCGTGCTCGCGATCCGCATATGGTCCTTCACATGCGGCAGGCTGCCCGTTGCCAAGTCGGCGACACCGGCCCGCAACACGCGGGTCTGTCGGCCGTCGCGCAGCACGGCGATGATTCCAGGCGGACCGCCCGGCTCACTCACGAGCCGCTCGATCTGACGCTGCAGCGTACGGTCGTCCGCCGACCCGGCGGCGGTGCCCGCGGTGGCCGGTACCAGTACCGCCAAAGAGGCGGCCGCGATGACGAACACGGGCCCCAGGCGTGATCGCGGGACGGCACGAAGAGGTCGTGCGGGGCGCAGAGGCATCGAGGCTCCTGAAGATGGGCGACGGCAGTGCAGGTCCAGCTTCACCGGCCGCGGATACCGGCGCCGCTTCCTGTTGCTGCAAACAGCCCAGTCGGGCATGGGTGGTCGGGTCGCCGCCTCCGTTCCGCTCCGGACACCGACCCGGCCAGTCCCCCGCCTTCAGCACGTGTTCGCGAATGGTGCCCTCTTCGACCATCCCGACGGCTGGCCAGAGCGGCGGCTGCCATGGGCTCCACCGACGCGACTCCAACTGGCCCGCCGATCCGGAGGGGCGTTCGGGGGTATTCAGGGGTGGTGGCGAGGCCGAGGCGAAGTGATCTCGCCTGAACAAGAAACAACGGAACGAGGTAACGGCCTTACTCTGACGACGGGGCGATGTCTGCACGGCGGGACTCCGGGACCCCCGTTTGCGGCAGGAGGTTCCGGGCGAGTACGTCCAACGCCTCCGAGATCTCCCTCAGCCGGCGCGGGTCATCGGATCCAAGTGCCTTGGCAAGAGCATCCTCGATGCCGGCGGCCCGGACCTGTGCCACTCGCTCGGACACCTCGGCGGCCTGACGCACCAGCACGCGGCGCCGGTCGGCGGGATCCGGCGCCGTCTGCACCGATCCGGCTTCCTTGAGCCGGGCGACGGCCGAGGACACCTGGCTCTGCGGCAGGCCGGTACGGACGGCGATCTCACCGACGGCGGTGTCGGGATGAGCGGCGATGTCACTGGCCACGATCAACACCAGCCGGGCGCTGCCGGCATAGCGGCCGGCGCCGCCCGGAGGCTCCGGCAGGGCCTCCTCGCCGATCTTCATCAGGGCGCGTCCCAGCAGGAACAGCTCGACTCCGTTCACACCGCTCAATATACATCGAACCAGATTCATCGAACTAGATTCATCGAGATTGATGTATCCAGTTCGATGGATTAGGTTGGTCGAAGGACGGCGGAAGGACCGCCGCTCGCAAGGGGGACCACCATGCCCAAGGCCACCGGCACGCTCACCGTTCCCGGCGCAGTCCTGCACTACCAGGTCCGCGGCACCGGCCCGCTGCTGCTCATCTCGCAGAGCGGAGAGGGCGACGCCGACCGCACCACCGACCTCGTCCCCCACCTCACCGATTCCTACACCGTGCTCACCTACGACCGCCGCGGACTGTCCCGCAGCCGAGCCGACGCCCCCGAACGAGGCGCAACACTGGCCGAGCACGCCGACGACGTCCACCGCCTACTGGCCGCTCTCACCGACACCCCCGCCCTCATGCTCGGCTGCAGCCTCGGAGCCGTCATCGGCATGCACGCCGCAGTGCGGCACCCCGAACAGATCCGCACCCTCATCGCCCACGAGCCCGTCGCCCCACGCCTGCTGCCCGACGACGAACGCGCCCGCCACGAGCGCGAACTCGGCGCCCTGCAGGACCTCTACCTCCGAGAGGGCCTGGCCGCCGCGCTCCCGGAGATCGCCAGGACCCTGGGCATCGACCCCGCCGCCACGGACACGGAACCCGATCTGACGCCCCAGCCGATGAACCCCCAGCGCGCCGCCAACTTCGACTACTTCATCCGGCACGACTTCACCGCGGTCGTCCACGACACCCTCGACATCGCCGCGCTCAAGGACGTCAGCACGCACATCGTGCCCGCCGCCGGGCGAACCACTCCGCGGACCGTCTTCGACTACCGGGCCGCGACAGCCCTGGCCGCACTCCTCGACCGCGAACTGCAGGAGCTGCCCGGCGGACACAACGGAAACACCAGCCACCCACGGGCATACGCCGCACGCATCAGGGAGATCCTGAACACCACGGGATGACACTGGCCGGATCCTCACGAATCATCCCCGAACCGGGGCCGGTTGGAGTCGCCCTGATGGAGCCATTGGCAGCCGCCCCAGCCAGGCAGCCCATCCTCGCCGACACCCGCAAGCCCGTCGAACTGCCCGCCGACCGGCTCACGAAGCACCTGATCGCCACCACACCGGAGAGGTGGCCGGAAGGCCGGCGGGTAGAGGCGGCTCCGTGGCTGGTCAGGGCCGGGGTTCAGTGCTGCGGGCTGTCGCCGAAGGCCGTCACGGTCAGGAAGCGGATCGGCAGTTCGACGAGGCGTTCAGGGCCGTGCGGCGCTTCGCCGTCGAACTGGAGGGCGTCGCCGGGCCGGAGGGTGTAGCTGGACTTGCCGTGGCCGTACGCCATGACTCCTTCCAGCATGTAGATGATCTCGGTTCCGGCGTGCTGGAAGAGCGGGAAGACCTCGCTCTGCTCGGTCAGCGTGACCAGCAGGGCGTCCATCCGCTTGTGGGCGCCCCGCAGCGAGCCGAGCTGGGCGTACTCGTGGCCGACCCTGGTGCCGCGCCGGACGATCCGGGCGCCGTGGCCGGCGGGGACGAAGACCGCCTCGCGTTCGTCGTCCATGCCACGGAAGAGGGCCGTCACCGGAACGTCCAGACCGCGGGCGAGCCGGGAGAGAGTGGTGAGGCTGCATGCGGTCTGGGCGTTCTCGATCTTCGAGAGCATGGCCTTGGAGATGCCGACCCGCTGGGCCATCTCACCGACCGAGAGCCCGGCCGCCTGCCGGTACTCGCGGGCCCGGACCGCGATGATGCGCTCCAGGGCCTTGTCGTCGGAGTCCTCTGCGGGGCTGGGGTGCTCGCTCACCGGCGAATTCTAGCCCCGGCGGTCCAGGCGGAAGCGCGGATGGGGCTCGGCGCGGCCGGTGGCGAGGTCAGCGGCCATGGCCCCGATGAGCGGGGCGAACTTGGCGCCATGGCCGCTGCACGCGGAGGCGATGACGAAGGGGCCGTGGCGGTCGAGGATGAAGTCCTCGTCGGGGGTGGTGGTGTAGAGGCAGCTCGCGTCGGCCACCGGGTCGGGTTCGAGACCCGGGAGGCGGTCCCGTACGAAGCCGCTGACCCGCGTCCGCGACGACTCGTCGACGACCCCGTCGCGGGTGCGAGCGGTGGTGGGCGTGCCACGATCGTGCTCGGCGACCTTGACGGCGGGGAACAGGCCGCCGTCGCTGCCCGAAGGCAGGCCGTACAGGTGCAGTGCCCCGTCCCAGATCAGGGTCGGCCACTTCGCGGACGGGTCCCGCTGCCGGAAGTGGAAGACCTGCTGCTGGGTCACCTCCAACGGCGTCAGCGGGACGGGAAGTCGGAGCTCCGGCAGCCAGGCGCCGGCGGCGATCACCACCGTGTCGGCGACGATCTCGCGGCCGTCGTCGGTGCGCAGGAGCACCCTCCCGCCGCCCTGGACGTCGATGCTCGTGACACGCGCGCCGATGATCGCGTCCGCGCCGTGTTCGATCGCCCGCCGGACGCAGGCCGCAACGGTCTGGTCGGCGTCGACCACGCCCGCGTCCGGGTGGTACAGCACCGGACCGGTGATGCGGATGTACGGCCAGCGCTCCGAGGCCTCTTCCGGGCCGAGGAGTTCGTGGGGTACGCCGGCCGCGGCAAGCAGGTCGGCGATCGCCTTCGGGTCGCGATCGTCGCCCATGTCGAGGCCGCCTGTCGTGCGCAGCAAGGGAGTGGAGCTGTCGTGTTCCAGTTCGCGCCACTGCTCGTACGCCTGCCCGGTCAGCCCGACGTAGAAGGGGTCGGCGTAAGCCCGCCGGACGATGCGTGAGCTGCCGTGCGAACTGCCGTGCTTGTGGCCGATGTCGTATGCCTCGATCAACGTGACCTCGTGGCCCTTCCGGGCAAGCTGCCAGGCGGTGGCCGCGCCCATGAGCCCGGCGCCGACGACGGCGATCACAGCCCGCTCCCAGGGATCCAGTCGGTACCGGCGAGGGGGACGCGGGCCATGGCCGCGGACTCGATGGTGAGGGCGACCAGGTCCTCGGGTTCCAGGTGGAGGAGGTGGGCCTTGCCGCAGGCGCGGGCGAGGGTCTGGGCCTCCATGGTCATGACCCGGAGGTAGTTCGCGAGCCGGCGGCCGCCCTCGACGGGGTCGAGGCGGGCGGCGAGTTCCTCGTCCTGGGTGGAGATGCCGGCCGGGTCGCGGCCGTCCTGGTAGTCGTCGAAGTAGCCCGCCGCGGAGCCGAGTTCGCGGTACTCGGCGTCGTACTTGGGGTGGTTGTCGCCGAGTGCGATGAGCGCGGCGGTGCCGATGGCGACGGCGTCCGCGCCCAAGGCGAGGGCCTTGGCCATGTCGGCGCCGGAACGGATGCCGCCGGAGACGATCAGCTGGACCTCTCGGTGGACGCCCAGCTCCTGCAGGGCACGCACCGCCTGGGGCAGGGCGGCCAGAGTCGGGATGCCGACGTGCTCGATGAAGACGTCCTGGGTGGCGGCGGTGCCGCCCTGCATGCCGTCGACGACCACGACATCGGCGCCCGCGTGCACGGCCAGCTTGACGTCGTAGTACGTACGCGTCGCGCCGACCTTGACGTAGATCGGCTTCTCCCAGTCGGTGATCTCGCGCAGTTCGAGGATCTTGATGGCGAGGTCGTCGGGGCCGGTCCAGTCGGGGTGGCGGCAGGCGCTGCGCTGGTCGATGCCGACGGGCAGGGTGCGCATGCCGGCGACCCGTTCGGTGATCTTCTGGCCGAGCAGCATGCCTCCGCCGCCGGGTTTGGCGCCCTGGCCGAGGACCACTTCGATGGCGTCGGCGGCGCGCAGGTCGTCGGGGTTCATGCCGTAGCGGGACGGCAGGTACTGGTGGACGAGGTGCTTGGAGTGCCCGCGCTCCTCGGGGGTCATACCGCCGTCACCGGTGGTCGTCGAGGTCCCGACGTCGGACGCTCCCCGGCCGAGGGCTTCCTTCGCCTGCGCGGAGAGGGCCCCGAAGCTCATGCCGGCGATGGTGACGGGGGTGGCGAGACGGAGGGGGTTCTTGGCGTGCCGGGTGCCGAGGACGACGTCCGTGTCGCAGCGCTCGCGGTAACCCTCGAGCGGGTAGCGGGACATGGAGGCGCCGAGCAGCAGCAGATCGTCGAAGTGCGGGAGCTTGCGCTTGGCGCCCCAGCCCCGGATGTCGTAGATGCCGGTCTCGGCGGCGCGCTGGATGGCGTGGATGGTGGCGCGGTCGAAGGTCGCCGACTCGCGCAGACCGTGGGATGCGGGTTCCAAGGCTGAACTCCTCCGGTAAGAGGTCTGGTACGAGGTCTAGGTCTAGTTCGAGGTCTAGGTCTAGTACGAGGTCGTGTTGTCGACCTTGAAGTGGTACAGCTGCCGGGCCGAGCCATAGCGGCGGAAGTCGGCGGGGGCCTCGTCCCGCTCGGCCGCCTTGAGCAACTCGGCGAGTTCGGCGAGGTGTTCGGCGCGCATTTCCTTCTCCACGCAGTCTGCGCCGAGGGACTTGACCGTGCCACGGACGTAGATCCGGGCCTCGTAGAGGGAGTCGCCGAGGGCGTCGCCCGCGTCGCCGCAGACGACCAGGCGTCCGGCCTGTCCCATGAAGGCGCTCATGTGGCCGACGTTGCCGCCGACCACGATGTCCACGCCCTTCATGGAGATCCCGCAGCGCGCCGAGGCGTCCCCGTCGATCACCAGCAGGCCACCGTGGGCGGTGGCGCCGGCGGACTGGGAGGCGTTGCCGTGCACCCGGACCGTGCCGGACATCATGTTCTCGGCGACGCCGGTACCCGCGTTGCCGTGCACAGTCACCGTGGCGTACTGGTTCATGCCGGCGCAGTAGTAGCCGACGTGGCCCTCGATGTCGACGGTGTGGTCCTCGCGGATCCCGCAGGCCACGGCGTGCGCACCGCGCGGGTTGAGGACCCGCCAGGACGTCGCGTCGGGGGCGTGCAGAGCCTGGTTGAGCTCCCGTACCGGCGTCTCCGCCAGGTCGATCAGCGTCGCCATACGTACACCTCTTCCGGCTCCGGTTCGAAGATGCGGGCGTTCTCGATGCCCGGCAGGACGTCGAGGGCCCGGTACTCGGAGGCCATCGCCACCCACGCGTCGGTCTCGGCGACGAGCGCCGGCTTGCAGGCGATGGCGTCGCGGACCACCGCGAAGGAGTCCCCGGTGGACACCAGCAGCGTGTAGAAGCCGTCGAAGCGTTCGCACAGCAGCTTCAGCGCCTTCTCCAGGTCGGCGCCCTGTTCCAACTGACGGGCGACGAACCGCGCACCCACCTCGGAGTCGTTCTCGCTGTCGAACTCGACGCCCTGGGCGCGCAGTTCACGCCGGATGGTGGCGTGGTTGGCGAAGGAGCCGTTGTGCACCAGGCACTGGCCGGGGCCGACGGAGAACGGGTGCGCACCCTCCGGCGTCACGGCCGACTCGGTGGCCATACGGGTGTGGCCGACGCCCTGCCAGCCGGTGACGTCGGCGAGCCTGAAGAACTCGGCCAGCGCGACGGGATTTCCGGTGCCCTTGAGTACGGCGAATCCGTCGCCGGAGCCGATCACCCTGGCGCCGGGAAGCGCGGCGGCGACCGAGGGGACGTCGGCGTGCACCACGGTCGTGGCGTCGGCATCGTAGGCCTGGACGCCTGGCAGTACAGCTTCCACCTCGGCCTTCGAGGTGCCCAGCAGCGATACGACGGTCCGTCCCGGCGGGGACAGCCGTGGGTCGCCGTAGACCGCGACGCCCGCCGAGTCGGGGCCGCGTTCGACGACCTGGCCGAGCATCGCGGTCAGCAGTTCGCCGAGCCGGGGTTCCAATGAGGGCTCCCGCAGGTGGAGCCCGACGATTCCGCACATCTCAAGTCCCTTCAGAAGGCGGCCAAATGCGGAAGGCGGTCAGAATGCGGTCAGATAGCGGTCGAGCTCCCAGGGGCCGACCGTGGCATGCCAGTCGAAGAACTCCTCGCGCTTGAGGTCGGCGAAGTACCGGCTCACCCCGCTCCCCGCCGCGTCCAGCGCGCCGCTGATCACCTCGTCCGCCTGGAGCGCCTCGACGGCGTGCAGCAGGGTCGGCGGGAGTTCCGGGCCCTTGCCGGCCGCGCCGGGCTCGCCCGGGTCGAGGCCGCGTTCGATGCCGTCGAGGCCTGCGGCGAGGGCGGCGGCAGCGGCGAGGTAGGGGTTGGCGGCGCCGTCTCCGCCGCGCAGTTCGATGCGGTTGCCGTCGGGGACGCGGACGAAGTGGGTGCGGTCGTTGCCGCCGTACCCGGCGACGCGCGGGGACCAGGTGGCGCCGGAGCGGGTGTTGACCGCGCCGGTGCGCTTGTAGGAGTTGACGGTGGGCGCGATGACGGCCTGAAGGGCACGCGCGTGCTCGACGATCCCGGCGACGAAGGAGTAGGCGAGCGGGGAGAGTCCGAGGCCGCGCTCGTCGGCGGCGTCGGGGAAGGCGGGTTGGTCACCCCGCCAGAGCGACATGTGCATGTGCATGCCGGTGCCGGTGCGGTCGGTGAACGGCTTCGGCATGAACGTGGCCGTCATGCCCCGCTGTTCGGCCAGCATCGACACCAGGTAGCGCATGGTGATGACCCGGTCGGCGGTGGTGAGGGCGTCGGCGTGCTTGAAGTTCTGCTCGAACTGGCCGTTGCCGTCCTCGTGGTCGTTGGCGTAGTTGCCCCAGCCGAGGGAGTTCATGGCACTGGAGACGGCGGTGAGGTGGTCGTACATCCGGGTCAACCCGCGTGCGTCGTAACAGGGTTGGGCGGCGGTGTCCCTGGAGTCGGCGACGCTCAGCACGCCGTGCTCGTCCCGGTTGACGAGGAAGTACTCGACCTCGGCGCCCACCGACAGCGACAGCCCCTGAGCAGCCGCCCGCTCCAGCAGCCGGCGCAGGATGACGCGCGGGGCGTAGGGCCAGGGCTCGCCCTCCACGTACGGATCGCAGTGGACGAGGGCGAGGCCGGGCTTGACGAAGGGGACGGGGGTGTACGAGGACGCGTCGGGGCGGGCGATCACATCGGGGTCGCTGGGCTGCTGACCGAGCGCACCGGCCGCGTACCCGGCGAACCCGACGCCCTCGTCCCGGAGTTCCTCGACGGCCTGGGCCGGGACGAGTTTGGCGCAGGGTTTGCCGGTCAGGTCGACGAAGACGGCGAGGACGAACTCGATGCCGTCGGCACGGACCAGTTCGGCGAGATCGGCGCGATCGGGGGCGGCGGTCACCATGGGCCCCTCCTTAGGGTGTCCACTGTGGTGAATCGTTGTTGCATACCAGTAGACCCGGTTGGCGTTACGAGGAAATTTCCGACGTGGAAGCTCCCGGTAAGCCTCCCCGGTGGGTCCCGTAAGCCACCCGTGCCGGCCGTCCGGGCGCTCTGGAACTGGGGGCTCTGGAACTGGGGGCTCTGTCGACGAGCACAGCTTCTGGATCGACGACAGCCTGCCGCACGAGGACAAGCAAAAAACCCGTTGGCGGACCACGGCGACCACTGTTAGCTTTCCGGAGGCCGTGCGAGAGAGCTAGGAGGTGGTACCCGTGAACACAGTGTCGACATGGGTGCTCCCCTCCGGGGTCACGGTCGGGCGATAGGTCGTCCGGGAGCGCCGTTCAAGAGCCCTCCCGAAAGGCACGATCGTGCAATTCACTTCTGAACACCGCCTCGACGACGGCGTCCTCGAGCGCGAATTCACCCTCGGCGAGATCCCCGGCACGCTGTGGACGCCTGAATCCCCCGCGCCGGCCCCGCTGATCCTGATGGCCCACAACAACGGCCTGCCCAAGAGCCAAGCCCGGCTGGTGGCCCGGGGCCGGCACACCGCGGCGTACGGCTACGCGGTGGCCACCATCGACGCCGCCGGGTGCGGTGAGCGGCCCCGTTCCGCCGCCGACGAGCAGGCCCGCGCCGACCTCCGCCGGGCGATGCAGGCCGGCGAGCCGGTCGACGAGATCTTCGAGTCCCTCGTCGGCCCGCTGGTCGAAAACGCGGTCCCGGAATGGCGGACCACCCTGGACGCCCTCCTTGCGCTGCCCGAGATCGGCGGCCCGGTCGGGTACTCGGGGTGGATGGCCCTCGGCATCCGGCTCGCGGTGGTCGAGCCGCGCATCGCCGCCGCCGGTTTCTTCGCCGGGGGATTCGTGCCCCGCGCCCAGCGCGAGGAGGCCCAGCAGGTCGCCGTTCCGCTGCTGATGCTGCTGCAGTGGGACGACGAAGGGAACCCCCGGCAGCGGGCCCTGGACCTGTTCGACGCCTTCGGCACCAAGGAGAAGACGTTGCACGCCAATCTGGGCGGGCACACCGGCACCCCGTGGTTCGAGGGGGAGGACGCGAGCCGGTTCTTCGGCCGACACCTGAAGTAGGGCCGGACCGCCAGGCCGGCACAGTGGGCGCGCGGGCGAGCTGCGGGACGAGCGGCCGCTGTGCCGCTCCGGCGACCGCGGCGGAGGCAGTGGCCTGCGTGGCGTAGGAAGCCGGTGAGACGAACTCGCCCGGGGCGGTGGTCGAACACCGCCCCGGGCGAGACCGGTTGAGAGGTACCGCGTCAGATCACCGGGTGGTGAGGTAGGCGCGCTCGATCGTCTGGACCAGGGTGTTGCCCGAGTCGTCGGTCAGCTCGGCCCGCAGGGAGACGGAGCCGGGCTCGGCCGGGTGCTGCAGCGACAGGTGGGTGCCGTCGACGGCCTCGGCGGACTGCCAGGTGGCGCCTTCGTCGTAGGAGACCTCGAAGGCGAGCTTCGCGGGCTGCCGGCCGGCGGACGCGCCCTCGACGGCGAACGGGACGTCGAACCGCTCGCCCGCCTTCGCCGTGCTGTCCAGGGACAGTTCGGGCGAGAAACGGACCACCGACAGCGGCAGTGCGGTCGGCTCGTCCTCGGGGGTCTTGGCGGAGCGGAAGGTCCACTCCGCCCTGACGCGGGTGCTGACCGGCGACAGTCCCGGATCACGGGAGTTGTCCAGGGTCAGCCTGTACGCGCCCGCCCGTTCGGGAACGGTGAACTCGGTGACGCTGTCGGCCGGGGAGGAGCTGAGGGGGATCTCCTCGCCGTCCAGCTGGAGCGAGCTCTCGGCCGAGGCGGGTCCACCGCCGCTGTCGTAGTGCCCGGCGCCGTCGCCGAACAGCGGCAGAAAGGCCGTGATGACATTCCCGGACCGCTCGACACCGGGTTTCCCCGTCACCACGGAGCCCGCGGAGTCCGCGGTGCCGCCCAAGGCCGGACCGAAGACGCCGACGTTGAACCGCTCGGTGTAGCTCTGGCCGGCCTGCCAGGTCCTGGGCGCCCCGTGGAGCAAGTACTCGAACTCGCCCTCGCCGCTGCTCTGCTGCATGTCGAAGGACCACCTGACGCCGTTGTCGAGGATGTATTCGGTCGTGCGCAGCGGCAGCTTCCCCGTCAGCAGGCTGTAGCGGCCGAAGAGGTCCCCATCGGGCATATGGGGACTGACAGCCACCTGGACGTCCTTGCCCGCGGCGGGTGCGCCTGCCTGGAAGTCGACCTTGGCAAGCTGCTTCTGCTCCACCTTGGCGGCGAAGCCGCCCAGGTCGCCGCGGCGGACCCAGGAAAGGTGGTAGGTGACCGGCCTGCCCTCGTCGTCCTGGGTCGTCCAGTCACCGGAGTACTGGGCGAACGCGGCGTCGGCGGACACCTCGGGGCCGAGTTGCCCGAACCGCATGCCCTGGAAGGTCGGGAGCCAGTACCCGTTCGTGTTCGTGGGCATCCCCGCGGCCTGTGTGTAGCGGTACGCGACTGTGGCCTCGGTGTTCTCGGCCGCTGGGTCGGGCACGGTGATGTCCAACGGCTGTGCCTGCCGGGCGTCGACGGTGACGGTGGTGTCCCGGTCCAGGGTCAGCTTCGGCTGCATCAGTACGGCCTGGGTGGAGGACGTGAAGTCGGGGTGGATCACACCGGTGAGGCCGTAGTCGCCCTTGGGCAGCCGTACCGTGAGTTCGCCGTCCGCCTCGTCGCTGTAGCGGGTGTAGAAGTCCCTGTCGAGGGCCTGCACGGTGGTGACGGCGTCGCTGGTCGGCTCGCCGTTCTCGTCGAGGTGCCTCAACGTCAGGTCGAACGACTCGACCTCGCGCTGCACCCCCACGGCGGTGCGCACCGCCACCTTGTCATCGGCCGAGACGGCCGACACCGAGCCGCCGAACGTGCCGTCGGCGCTGCCGGAACGGGTGTCCGCGGTCACGTCGACACTGGCCTCGCCGCCCACCGGGACGGTGACCCGCTGCGGGGACACGGCGAACATGCCCTCGGCGGCCGACTTGCCGTCCACCGAGAAGGCATCGACGGAGAGGTCCAGGGTGACCGGCTCCGTACCGAAATTCTCGTAGGTGAGCTGTTTGGTCACCGGTTCGTCGTCGTTGTGCGGCCACTGCTGCGCGCCGAAGTTGATCGGCCCCTGCTGGGTGATGACACCCTGCTCCAGCGCCCGCACCAGATCCGTACGGCCGGTGCCCTGCTGGAAGGAGCTGTACGCGCCCGGCTCGGCGGAGCCCGTGAGTACCGCCTTGATGCGCTCGCCGGTCCAGTCGGGGTGCTGCTGGGCGAGGATCGCGGCGGCGCCCGCGACATGCGGGGTCGCCATGGAGGTGCCGCCGATCGTGGTGTAACCGGGTGCCGGGGACGGTTTGGCGCGCTCCAGGACGCTGCCGGCGGCCGCGGCGGCCGTGATGGCGACGCCGGGTGCGGTCAGGTCGGGCTTGACCCCGCCGTCCCCGACGCGCGGGCCACGGCTGGAGAAGTCGCCGAGCGCGTCGGACTTGTCGACCGCGCCGACGGTGAGCGCGGCCTCGGCGCTGCCGGGCGAGCCGACGGTCCCCTCGCCGAACTCGCCCTCGGTACCCTCGTTGCCGGCCGCGATGACGAAGAGCGTGTCGGACTCGGCGGAGAGCCGGTTGACCGTCTCCTCCAACGGGTCGATGCCGGGGGAGTCCGTGCCGCCGAGACTGAGGTTGACGACGTCGGCGCCCTGCGCCACCGCCCACTCCATGCCCGCGATGATCCCGGAGTCCGAGCCCCAGCCGCCGTCGTCGAGGATCTTGCCGTTCAGGAGCTTCGCGCCGGGGGCGACACCCTTGTACGTGCCGCCGGACTTGGCGCCCGTCCCGGCCGTGATGGACGCCACGTGCGTACCGTGGCCGAACTTGTCGGCGGTGCCGGACTCGGAAGCGGTGAAGTCCTGCTCGGCGACGACCTGGCTCGCGAGATCGGGGTGGGTCGTGTCGATCCCGGTGTCCAGCACGGCGATCTTGACGCCGGTGCCGTCGTACCCGGCGGCCCAGGCGGTCGGCGCGCCGATCTGCGGGACGCTCTTGTCGAGGCTCGCCTTGCGCCTGCCGTCCAGCCACACCTTCTCCACCGCGGTCGAGGCGGTGAACGCGTCGGCGCCGGTATCGGTCACGGCGTCCCAGAAGTCGGTGCCGCGCTTCTTGACGGACCGCATCGCCTTCCCGTTGACGGCGGGCAGCGCACGGCCCAGCCGGGCCCCGGCCCCGGTGAACGGGGTCATCGAAGGAGCCTTCTTGCCCTTGAACGTGACGATCAGCGGTACGTCGGTACGGCCCGCGTCGTCGTAGCCGTCGGCGACCAACTGGGTCACGTCGAACAGCCGGGCGTCCAACTTGCCCTGCGCCAGCAGCAGTTCGGCATCACCGGGCACCACCTGGGTGTGTCCGTCGACCACCTGGACGGAGAACGGCACCCGCTCCCGGCCCTCCGCCCGCACCACGCCGGTGACCCTTCCGGCACCGTCCACCATGACCCGGTCACCGGTGACCAGCGTCACCGTCTTCAGCGGACCGGGCTGGGAACTCCCGGTGCCCGATGTACCGGCCGGGGCCCCCTGGGCGACCTCGCCAGGAAGGGCGGTCAGCAGCAGGGCGGTGGTGGCCAGCCCCGCCGCCGCGACCATCGCGCCTTTTCGTCTCGCGCCTAACTCCACCTGAGATTTCCTCTCGGTTCGTGCTCGTTCGTTGGTGCTTGTTCGTTCGGGATATTGGTCGTCACCGTTCGAGGGACGTGCGGTCCCCCATCACGACCACCGGGTGCAGCGCGGGGTCGAGTGCGAGCAGCAGCTCCTTCATGTGCTGCTTCGTCAGGCTCACGCAGCCGTGGGTGGGTCCCCCGTGGTCGACGTGCAGCCAGATGCCGCCGCCGCGACCCGTGCCGAGCGGGCGGGTCCAGTCGAGCGGGGAGGTGCCCGGCTTGCGGTTGTAGTCGATCGCGACCACGTAGTCGAAGGAGCCGGCGAGCGGCTCGCCCTCGAACCCGGTGCCGCCGACGGTGAAGGCCCGGGACCGGTCGTAGGGCAGCTTCGTGCCCGGGTCGGCGAGCAGTCCGCCTGCGTCGCTGAGGGTGAACACACCGATGGGCGAGTGCAGGTCGCCCGCGTAGTGGTCGTCGGTCCAGCCCTCGAGCGCGTTGTGGGCGGCCCAGGTCCGCCCGGCGGTCCAGCCGCTGTCGTCGGTGCGCTGGTACAGCACCACCTGCGACTGCGGGGAGTTCTTGTCCTTCCCGGTGACGACGACGACCTGCCGGGTGTTGTCGGGGATCTGGGCGAGGGTCCGGGGGCCGAGGCCCGGCAGGACGGCCGCCGCGGAAGCGCCCGGGTCCGCGGCTTCGGCGGCCGCGCCCGCTTCGCCGGTTTCACCGGCCGCGCTCGGCCCGGATCCGGCGGGAGCCGTGGCGGGCGCCGTGGCGGGCGCGACAGCCTGGACGTCCTGCGCACCGGCGGCGGCCGAGGGGACGCTCGCCGCCGTCCCGGTGCCGGGGCCGCCGCAACCCGCCAGGGTGATGGCCAGGGCCAAGACCGCGGCGGGAACCGGCAGACGGGAGCCCGCGGAGGAGAAGAGGTGCCACACCGGGGGCTTCACCGGATGCTGCACGAGGTGCTTCGCGGGGTGCTTCACGCGGTGTTTCGCAGGGTGCCTCATCGCGCCGAACCCGCCGTCCACTCGCTCCACGGCATGTTCCAGCCGTTGAGTCCGTTGTCGGCGGCGATCACCTTGTCGTCGGAGTTCTTCACCACGACCACGTCGCCGATGAGGGAGTTGTCGTAGAACCAGGCGGCGTCCTGGCCGGAGTCGCCCCCGCCCTTGGTGTCGTTGAGCCCCACACAGCCGTGGCTGATGTTGGACCGGCCGAAGACGGAGTCGTCCCCCCAGTAGTTGCCGTGGACGAAGGTGCCCGAGGTGGACAGCCGCATGGCGTGCGGGACGTCGGGGATGTCGTACTGCCCGGCGAAACCGACCGTGGCGCCGTTCATCCGCGTCGAGCTCAGCTTCTCGGAGATGACCATCTGCCCGTTCCAGGTGGGCGACGAGGCGGCGCCCGCGGTGATCGGTATGTTCCGCACGGTGGTGCCGTCCCGGACGACCTTCATGGTGTGCGCGGCGGCGTCCACGGTGGACACCTGACTGCGCCCGACCTTGAACCGGAGGGTCTTGTCCTGTTCGCCGTACGCGTCGGCGGCTCCCTTCACTCCGGCGAGGCGGATCCTGACGGTGACCGTGGAGTTGGGCTTCCAGTAGTCCTGCGGACGGAAGTCGAGGCGCTGCCCGCCGAACCAGTGGCCCACGACGGTCTGTCCGCTGTCGGCACTGACCTCGACGGCGGACTCGACGGCCTTCTTGTCCGTGATCGGTTTGTCGAAGGTGATCGAGACCGGCATGCCCACACCGACCGTGGAGCCGTTCTCCGGGGTGTAGGTGCCGGTGAACCGGTCGGCCTCGGCAAGGGTCTTGAACGTCACGGCCTTGGTCGTGCGGTGGCCGTCGGCACCGGTGGCCACGGCGGTCAACCGGTAGGTCGTCCCGTGCTTCAGTTCACCCGAGGGAGCCCAGCTCTTCTTGTCCGGGGACCGTTCGCCCGACACCGCCCGGCCGTCCGCGGTGGACAGGGACACCTCGGTGATCGTGCCCCCTGCGACCGTGACCCGGCCGCCGACCGTGACCGGGACATGCTCCTGCCCGTCGCCTGCATGCAGTTCCAGCCGGGGCCCCGTCGCCGCCCCGGCGGCCTGCACCGGTGTCTTCGCCGGGTCCCCGATGGGGTCCTTCGCGTCCGACGCCCCGGTGCTGCAGCCGACCAGCAGGCACACCGAAACCGACAGCAGCGCCAGGACGGACCGGGACGGGAGGGTGCGGCCCGAGCGCGGCGCGAACGCCGCTGCCGGGGCCGGGCATGTGTGATGTGTGGATGATCCATCGTGCATGGGGCCAGCGTGGAGCGCGGATATCAGGAAGTTGTCAGGGTGTGGGATGAACCGCACGAGGGCCCTGCTCCGTGCTGACGCCGCCTCAGCACCCCTAGGGTCAGCGGCGTGTGCGCGTATTCCTGGTACGGCAAGAGGTCACCGGTGACGGCGTGGCGGCCGGCAGAGGGCTCGAACAACCGCGTTTGTGACGACGAAGTATCCCGGGCTCACCCAACCGTCCTCCTTGCTCACGAGGCCCGGAGCATCGTCGCGGTAATAGCGACGCAACATGCGGTTGAGCAAAGGAGTCCCAGCCACGAGCAGGACTGGAGCGGCAACGACTGCCCCGACCGTCACGGCGAGCCGCACTGCCTGGACCCTGACGACGCTCTCGCTCCGCATCGCTCCAGTCTGCCTGACTTGGGTCTGCACCCGGCCCTGATCACCGCCGTCCACCGCCAGGCCCCCGGCGTCCAACTGGTGCTCGCCCTTCCGGACGCGATCACTCGCGCGGCCCGGAAGTAACTCGGCCTCATCACACTGCCACTGCTACTGCCTGCCATCCCGCTGTCGCGGTGTTCGATCGGACCCTCGGGGAGCTACTTTGTCACTTCGTCATAGCTGGGGTGAGAGGGCCGTCTCGTCAGCCCAACAGGGCGTCGCAGGAAAGGAGTTGAATTGGACCTACAGGACGCGCAGGACACGGCCAAGAGGCTGCGGGCGATCAGCGACGAGTTGTCGGACCGTTTCTACGAGCGGGCTGAAGTGGTGCGGACGCTGGTAGTGACGCTGCTGGCCGGGCAGCATTCGTTGGTGCTCGGCCCGCCCGGAACGGCGAAGTCCGAGATGGCCCGGGAGCTCACGGGCAGAATCGAGGGGGCGGCCTACTGGGAGATCCTCCTGTCGAAGTTCACCGCGCCGACGAGGATGTTCGGTCCCATCGACGTCGCCGCGCTGGCCCGGGGCGAGTACCGCCAGGTCTACGAAGGCCGCGCCACGACCGCGCATGTCGCGTTCATCGACGAGATCTTCAAGTGCTCCACGGCTGCGCTGAACGAGACATTGGGCTACCTCAACGAGCGGATCTACCACCCCGAGAGCGGCGGCGAGCCGATCCGCTGCCCTCTGATCGGGGCCATCACGGCGAGCAACGAACTACCCGGCGGAGAGGATTCGGCCGCGATCTACGACCGGCTGCTCGTACGGATCGAGGTCGGGTACCTGGAAGACCCCTCGAACTTCGCCGCGCTGGTCCGGTCCGCCGTCAGCCGCCCGGCGGCGCCGACACGGACCACCATCGAGCTGGCCGCGTTGCAGCACGCCGTGACCGAAGCCGTCCCGGCCGTGGAAGTCCCCGACCTGATCGTGGATGCGGTGTGTACGCTGCGGGCCGCCCTGCGCCGCAAGGAACTCGTCGCCTCCGACCGCCGCTGGCGGCAGGCGGTGGGCCTGCTCCAGGCGTCCGCGTACCTGGACGGCCGGCCGGCGGTCGCCGAGACCGACCTGTCGGTGCTGACGCACGTGCTGTGGGACTCCCCCGCCGAACGCCCGACCGTCGAGCGTGAGGTGCTGCACCTGGTCAACCCGGACGCCAAGGAGGCGCTCGACCTGGCCGACGCCATCGAGGAGCTGGAGGCCCAGCTCGATGCCATGGCCGGGCAGTCCCGCGAGGCGCTGAGCGAGTGGGTCATCAAGAAGGCCCACAACCAGCTGGCCACAGCGGGGAAGCGGCTGGAGAAGCTGCGCCAGGAGGCGGCGAGCGCCGGCCGCTCCACGGCTGCCATTGACCGAATCACCGGCCGCCAGCGAGCCGTCCGCGCCCGCGTTCTCACCGAGGCCCTCGGCGTCGACGCGAGCATGGTGCAGGCCCAACTCTGAACACCGGGGGATCAGAACCATGGGCACGGCAGACAGCACACCGCGCAGCATCGACGAGCCGGCGAGCCCGGCCGGGACTGGGCCGGGCCTGTCCGCCGCCGCTCCCGAGCGGCACACTGCGGCCGTGGTCGCGGACCGGTTCGACCGGATCACATGGCGCGACACCTACGAGCAGTCGGCCGGACTGCGCGATCTGGCCGAGGAGTTGAACAGACGCGACGACTACACCACCGACCTCCTGACCGACGTGTTCCTGGCTGCCTACAAGGTCAGGCCGCGATTGCGCGAGCGCGAGGAAATGGACCTCTCCCGGCTGGTCAACCACCAGGTCATCACCTCACTGGTCGAGTCACCGGAGTTCGCCGAGCTGCGCCGGGAGACGGCCGGCGACCCCTACGCAGCCGCCATGGCCGTGCTCGCCCAGGCCGCCGCACTGCGCCGGATGCTGGAACGCACCCGGGACGCCCGGCAACGGGCCGAGCAGGCGAAGAAGGCACAGCAGCACGCCGAAGGCGCGGCGACCGCCATGAGCGAGGCTCTTCAGCAGGCCTCCGACGAGGACGGCACCGTGTCGGCCCCGGCCGCCGACGCCGTACAACAGACGATCGAGGCCGCGAAGGCCGCTGCGCGGCACGCCGCCCAGGACGCCGCGCAGGCCCTCGCGGCAGCGACCCCCGGTGTCCGTGCCGCCGCGCGGAACGCGGCGGCGAAGGCCGCCGAGGCCGTGCGGGAGGAGGCCGCCCTGATGCGGGCGTGGGGCGTTGCTCCCGGCCGGCTGGAGCGGATGCCGTTCGACCAGCGTGCCCGGCTCGCCGCGCGCCTGCGCTCCGGCCGTCTCGCACAGTGGGCCGAGCTGATCGGTCGCTTCCGGCAGATGGCCGGCGGTGAGCGCGCCCGCAAGGTGGAGAACGCCGCCGGGGAACTGGTCGGCGTCACGCTCGGCGACGACCTCTCCCGCGTCATCCCCTCCGAGCTGGCCAACCTCGGCCTGCCCGCGCTGCGTGCGGTGTTCGCCGCGCGCTACGCCGCCGGGGAGCTGATGCTCTACGACAGCCAGGGAGAGCAGGCCACCGGCCGGGGCGCCGTCATCGCGTGCGTGGACACCTCGCACTCCATGTACGAGGCAGGGCCCGGCGGCGTCACCCGGGAGGCGTGGGCCAAGGCGTGCGCCCTGGCGCTACTGGATCAGGCCCGCCACGCGGGGCGTGACTTCGTCGGCATCCTGTTCTCCGCTGCTGACAAGATCCAGGTCTTCCGCTTCCCTGCCGACCAGCCTGCGGAGATCGCCCAGGTGCTCGACTTCGCGGAGACCTTCCTCGGGGGCGGAACCAGCTACCAGACGCCGCTGTCGGCGGCCGGGGAGTTGTTGGAAGAGGAGTTCAACGACACCGCCCGTGCGCGCGGCGACATCGTGATGATCACCGACGACGACTGCGGCGTCACCGAGGAGTGGATGCGCGGCTGGAACGACGCCAAGCACCGGTTGGGTTTCCGGGTCTTCGGCGTGGCCGTCGGCACCCCCCGCGTCGCCGAAGCCGACTCGGTCCTTCAGGCGCTGTGCGACAACCTCCGCTCCATCGAGGACCTCACCGACGTCCACGCCGCGGCCGACCTCTTCCGCGTGATCTGACCCGGCCTCCTCTCCCAGCCGGCCGCAGTGAGGGCCGTCGGGGCATCGGATACGTGCTGGCTTGGGCCGCAGTCGGGGACCGTCCTCTTCGGCGTCCTGTTCTGCCTCGGCCGGGCCCGGTACAGGGAGGCAACCGGCGGGTTCTTGCCGGCACATCAACGGCGCATTTGTTGTGACGTGGTTCACATCAACGACCTGTCACGTCCGGTGCGGGTTGCCTGTCCCATGGGCGTCACCGACACCGAAGTCGGTGCTCGACCTTGGGAGTTCCCATGAACAACGGCCACCGCATCGTCGTCCTCGGCGCCGGCTACACGGGCATGTTCAGCGCCATCCGGCTGGCCCACCGCACTCGTCGGACCGGCGTGAAGATCACCCTGGTCAACCCCTCCAGCCGGTTCGTCGAGCGGCTGCGGATGCACCAGATCGCCGCCGGGCAGGAGTTGGCCGACCATCAGATCCCCGACCTGCTCGCCGGGACCGGCGTCACCTTCGTCCAGGGCACCGCCACCGCCATCGACCCCGAGGCCCGGCAGATCACCGTCGACGGCGCCGAGACCCTCGGGTACGACACGCTCGTCTACGCGCTGGGCAGCTCGACCGACACCGGCAAGGTCCCCGGCGCCGACGCCCACGCGTTCACCCTCAACAACCCGGAGATCGCCGGTCGGTTCGCCGCGCGGCTCACCGAGGTCGCCGCGTCCGGCGGCACCGTCACCGTCTGCGGTGGCGGCCTGACCGGCATCGAGGCGGCCACCGAGATCGCCGAGAGCCACCCCGGCCTGCACGTCACGCTGATCAGCCTGGACGAGCCCGGCGGCATGATGGGCGCCAAGGCCCGCGCCTACCTCCACGGCGCGCTTGACCGCCTGGGCGTCACCCTTGAGACCGGCGCCCGCGTCACCAAGGTGCTGCCCGACGCCGTCGAACTGGCCGACGGCCGGCTCGTCCACTCCGACGCCTGCCTGTGGACCACCGGCGTCAAGGTGTCGCCGCTCGCCGCCGACGCCGGGATCGCCACCGACGACCGCGGCCTCATCCTGGTCGACGCCACCCTGCGTTCGGTCTCCCACCCGGAGATCCACGCCATCGGCGACGCCGCCGCCGTCCGGCTGGCCTGGGGACAGATCCACGGCACCTGCCAGAGCGGCCTGCCCACCGCCCAGTACACCGCCGACACCATCGCGCGGCTCGTGCGCGGCAAGGCCGTCAAGCAGTTCCGCTTCGGCTACTTCCACCAGCCGGTCAGCCTCGGCCGCCGTGACGCCGTCATCCAGTTCACCAAGGCCGACGAAACCCCCCGCCGCATGCACCTCACCGGCCGGAGCGCCGTCGCGTACAAGGAGACGGTCAGCGGCAGCCCGCTCACGACCTACCGGTTCAGCAAGCGCATGAACGTCACCACCATCGTCTCCAAGGGCGGCCGCGCGACCCGCAAGCCCACGGCATGACGGGCGCATCGGCTCCCCGCGCCATGTCCTCGGGCCTTGCCGCCCTGGCTACGGCGCTGGCAGCATGATCCGATGGTCGACGCCAGGGACGAGCAGGATCCGTACATCGAACACCGCAGGCTGCTGTTCGCCACCGCCTACCGCATGCTGGGCAGCGTCACCGACGCCGAGGACGTCCTGCAGGACACCTGGCTGCGCTGGCGCACCGCGGACCGCGACACGGTCCGCCACCCCAAGGCCTACCTGGTGCGCACGGTCACCAACCTCTCGTTGAACCGCCTCACCTCCGCACGGGCAACCCGCGAGACCTACGTCGGGCCGTGGCTCCCCGAGCCCCTGCTGACCTCCCCCGACATCGCCGCGGAGACCGAACTGGCCGAAAGCGTGTCCACCGCGATGCTGGTCGTCCTGGAAACCCTCAGCCCCGTCGAACGCGCCGTCTTCCTGCTCCGCGAGGTCTTCGGCTACTCGCACGCCGAGATCGCCGAGACCCTCGAGCGCCCCGAGCCGACGGTCCGCCAGATCGCCCACCGCGCACGCGAGCACGTCCAGGCCCGCCGCCCTCGCTTCGACGCCGACCAGAACCAGCGACGGCAGGTCACCGCCCAGTTCTTGGAGGCCTGCGCTGGTGGCGACCTGAACGCCGTCATGGAGCTGCTCGCCCCCGAGGTCACCGCCTGGTCCGACGGCGGCGGCAAGGTCACCGCGGCCCGCCGCCCGCTCCACGGCACCGACCGCGTCGCACGCTGGCTCGTGGGTTTCCTGGCCAAGCCCGAACTGGCCGACCTGACCATGGAGCCGGCCGTCATCAACGGCGAGCTCGGCGTCCTGGCCACCCTCGGCGGACACACGGTCGGCGCCCTCTCGTTCGACCTCGTCGACGGCCGCATCCAGAACCTGCGCTTCCAGGTCAACCCCGAAAAGCTCAGCGGCCTGACCCCCGACAACGGCTTGGCGCTGCCGTGAAGCGTTCGATCCTGAAGCAGTTCCGGCGGGCCCCTGGACCAAGACAAGACGAGCTGTCCAGGGCGAGCGCAGCCCGTCGCCTACGACGCCGAAAGCGCCCTTGACGAAGCCGAGTCGCCCCGAACCCTTCACTGGCGGGCGAATCGATCCCAGTTGAGGCAGGGCCCGGCATCGGCCTGGCAGAGAAGACCCTTCGGCCGATCTCCGTCTCCGAACAGCACCGCGTCGATGTCGAGCACGCCCCGTTCTACGGGCGCGCCCGCTCCTGGGTCCCGCCCCACGCGAAGACGCGGCCGCCCGCCCAGGTGGTCACGGGCGACAACACCAACGACTGCACACAGTTCGCCACGGTGATGGAAGCGATCCGCGTGCCTCGCATCGGCGGCCCGGGCCGGCCTCGGACCAGGCCGTCTCATGTCATCGGCGACAAGGGCTACAGCGCGAAAGCGATCCGTGCCTGGCTCCGCCGGTGGGGTATCCCGCACACGATCCCCGTGCGGGCCGACCAGGTCCGCAACCGCCTCCGGCGTGGCAGCGGCGGCGGTCGGCCCCCAGCCTTCGATCAGCAGATCTACAAACGGCGCAGCGTGGTGGTGCGGTGCTTCAACCGGCTGAAGCAGTGGCGCGGCATCGCCTGCGGCGAAGCGGCTGTGTGACCTGACGGACCGACTTGCTGTTCCCCCGCCATTCCCCGTGGTTCCCCTCACGACCTGGCACGCATCTGGCACGACTTCTTCGTCCCGAACTTTCGGCTGGAAGGTCTCGGATCCGGGTGTCGTTGCCTTCGTTGTGCCTTTCCCAGACCTGCGAACCCGCCCCGTAGCACTGTGGCCCTGGGCTGCCAACGGACAGGGCCACGTTACAACTGCCGTTCGGTCGATGGTGCACGTCCGTGCTTTGTGGCACGTTGCGGCTTGTGGACGCCCGTTCGTGTGCCCTGGCGGCGTGGTGCCGTAACTGCTTCGACCCTGTGGCGTGCCATGAGGAAGTGACCAGAAACCTTGACGTCGGACGGCTGCGGCGGATCTCAGATCGGCGTGCCGCGGGGCGACGTCGGCGGCGACGGAACCGACGTTTCGCGGCGGATGGTCCCACGGGCGGCAACCGCATGCAGTTGGTCGGACTGGTGGCGGTGAGCTTGCCGGGGTTCGCTGCGCTGACCGCGCTGTTGTTCACCTGGATGCAGGTGGGGCAGGCCAGTACAGAACTACGAATCAGTGAGCAGGGACAGATCACCAACCGGTACAACGCCGCGATCAACAACTTGGGGTCGCAATCCATAGATGTACGCCTGGGGGGAATGTACGCCCTGCAGCGCATCATGCAGGATTCCACGCGCGACCATCCCACGGTCGTTTCGGTCCTGTCCGCGTACGTACGTCAGCACGCCGCTCTTCCGGCCAATGACGCCAAGAAGTCACAGGCCACATCGGAAGAGCACTCGCCAGATGCGGATATTCAGGCGGTCATAAACGTATTGGCTCACCGCCGACCCGCCTTGGACAAGGGGACGACGGTCGATCTGAGTCACACCGATCTGAGCGGGCTGAAGTCCATGGGCACCGGAACCATCAACCTCCGCCAAGCGAACCTGACAGGGGCAGACCTCGGCGAAGCGGACCTGTCAGGGGTGGACCTCCGGGGTGCGGACCTGTCTGATGCGGACCTGAACCTGGCGTCGCTGTTCGGCGCGAACCTCACGCAGGCAACCCTGTTGGGAACGAATCTCGGTGGTGCGCACTTGAACAATGCCATCTTGACCAAGACCGTTGTCTGCGGCACCGACAGGTACCAACTAACTGAGAATGGGCCATATTTGCACTTTTGCCCTGATCTAACCGGTGCGGACTTGGGTGGAGCCAAACTGAGCGGCACGAGCCTGGCACACACGAAACTGATCGGCGCATCCTTGACCCACGCGGATCTGACCGGCGCAAATCTCAGTAACGCGGACCTCACCAACGCTGACCTAACCGGCGCAAACCTTACGAAGGCGAACTTCACTGGCGCACGTCTCAGGGGAGTGACGCTAGACGGAGCAAAGACGGAAGGGGCCCGAGGGCTGCCGTCATCGAGTCGCTAGAGATATTCAGAGATCCCATTGGTTGGGTTACGCGGGTCTGAGGTCGGGCTCGGCTTTCGACGCATCGGTCTGAGCCTCGGCCAACGGCAGTCAGTGGATGGTGGACGATGGCCCGTGGGCGCTGATCGCGCCGCTTCTACCGCCCTGGCCGAGAAGCCTCCAGGCCTGCGGCCGATGCCGGACCGGCTGTGCCTGCGGCTGGAGCGGCGGTCGCCGCGGCCGTGCGAGCCATGATGAGGGCCCCGGTCACGGAGACGTCGTGACCGGGGCCCAGGATCAGCTACCGCGGAGGGCGCCGACCGCCGCTAGTTCCGGTACCGGAACACGATCCGGCCGCGCGTCAGGTCATACGGCGGGAGCTCCAGCAGCACCCGGTCCTCCAACATGATCTTGATGTAGTTCTTGCGGATCTTCCCGCTGATGTGCGCGAGCACATGGTGGCCGTTCTCGAGCTCCACGGTGAACATGGCGCTGCGCAGGCACTCGACGACCTTGCCCTCGACTTCGATGACGTTCCTGTTCTTCGTCATCGCACCAGCTCCAGGTTGCTGCTCATCGGCCGGGCACCGATGCCCTCGAACAGCGCCGAGGCTGCTTGGTTGGACTCGTGGACTTCGGTCCAGGCCGCGGCGAGCCCGGAGCGGTGCAGCGTCCCCAGCGTGTGGGCCAGCAGCGCCCGCGCGATGCCGCGGCGCTGCTCGCCGGCCCGGACCGCGACCAGCCCGATGCGCGGCCGCTTCACCCGCACCACCCGGACCAGACCCAGATAGCGGTCCGGCGCCGCGGCCACCGCATACTTCGACGGATCGACGATGGTGTCGCCTTCGGGGCGGGGAATCACCTCCGCGGGCATCGACTGCCACCCGACGGTCGCCTCGACTTCGTCACGGATCGCGCGGTCCACCGCCCGCAGCAGACTCTCGTCCGCCTGACCGGCGGGCACGATCGTCACGCCCGAAGGCGGCAGGAGCGCGTCGAGCCCTGTGACCCGCGGGTCGGTCGGCACGACGTACTCCCACTCGCGGCGCCGGATCGTGAACCCGGCCCGCCGCCAGCCGGCCGTCAGCTCGACGTCGGCTTCGTCGACGACCGTGTACAGCGGCGCCGGCAGTTCCGCCAGCATCGCCTCGGCGAGCCGGTCGAAGGCGGCCTCGTGCCAGGCGTCGATGCTGACGAACAAACGC
The DNA here is from genome assembly GCF_040635845.1 of Streptomyces sp. NPDC006872. Classification (NCBI taxonomy): domain Bacteria; kingdom Bacillati; phylum Actinomycetota; class Actinomycetes; order Kitasatosporales; family Streptomycetaceae; genus Streptomyces; species Streptomyces sp. NPDC006872. The sequence continues at coordinate 188,748 of NZ_JBEYIL010000010.1, read as the reverse complement.
CCGTCGGGCCGGTGCTGCGCATGCCCGCGGCCGACCACCAGGTCGTCGTCCAGTGCATGCCATTGCCTGTCCGCGACGCGCGTGATCATCACCGCGTTCTCGCTCAGGCCAGATGTGAAAGGCTTCGTGTTCATCGGAGTCCCCTTCCAGGAGTGCCTCGATCTCAGGCGCTCCTGGCGACACCGAACGTCAGCCGCCGGACCGTGACGGGTTGAGGGAGCACCCACGGGTAACTGTGTTCACGGGGGCTCACCTCCATACGACGACTTCACGGTCCACCGCGAAAGTAGCAACGACAGCCGCCTCGCTCAAATCATTTCCCTGAGCTCGAGCTGTCCTGCTCGCCGCAGTTCCTCTACAGGCCTGCAGCAGGTCCGGCACGGTGCGTCGGCACCGTCACACGGCGCACCACGTCGCCGGGATGCCGGGACGCCGTCAGCCCATGCAGCCCGTACCTGGCGCGCACCGCTCACGCGCCTTCGGTTGCGTCCCAACTCGGCCAACCATGCCGCCAGTTATGACTGAAAACACCAGTAACTCCGACACAACCATCCGAAGGCCCAGCCCGTCACATAAGGCAGGAGCAACCAACTCCTAAGCACACAAGGGGGAAATATGCGCTTTACTCACTCCATGCTGGGCGCAGCCGCACTGGCCGCTCTCTCGGTGGGGGCCACCACCGCCCTCGCGGCGCCCGCCTCCGCCGCACCCAACACCACCCCGCAGAAGGTCTGCGGCAGCGGCTACAAGACCGTGAACTCCGCCGCCGTCGGCACGCTGGGCACCGTCTACCTCGCCTACAACTCCACCAACGGCAACAACTGCGTCGTCACCATCCGCAACAACCCCGGCACCGCCCTGGACATGTCCGCCTGGATCTACGTCCCCGAGACCAACGAAGGCGACGACGACTCCGGGCGCTACACCTCCTACGCAGGACCCTCCTACGTCATCGGCAAGGGCCTCTGCGTCGACTGGGGCGGCTCCATCGCCAACACCTATGTACAGGTGATCGGCTCCAACTGCGGCTCCCGCGCAGAACACCGGACCACCTACACCCGCTGACCCGCCGGGCGGACCGCCGGCCCTCGCCCTGCGACTACCGACCACCGCGCCGGACGCCACCCTGGCCTGCCGGAGGGCGCCCTGGTGGCGCAGGGCACCGCGGAAGGCCGTAACGAACCGAATCGCCCTGGCGGAGCCCACCCGGCTCCGCCAGGGCGACCCTGCACCCTCCGCAGGTCGTGGTCGGACGGCCGGTGTTCGCGCGATCGGCCTGAGCCGAGTCACAGCCCGACGGACGTCTGCAGGCCCGCCTGCCACCGAGGCCCCGCCCGGGTCAGGGCTGGCTCCGCCCGAAGCCGACATAGGCGCAGGCGAACCCCTCGCCCTCGCGCGGCGCCCGGGTCCACGACCGGGTGGTGAAGGTGCGGAGCCTGCCCCAGGTCAGCGCGAACCGGGGAAGCGACAGCCCGAGTTCGGCGTGCAGGGCCTCCAACACACGCAGCTCACCGTCCAGTTCACCTCCCTTTGGACGGAACAGCAGTGCGGGATCCAGGGCTTCGGGGATCGCGCCGGAGCGCTCGATCTGCATAGCCCGCACGGTGAACGCGTAGATCTCCTCCCCCTGTTCGGCCACCGACACGTGGAACGCGGCTGGGCTACCACCCGAGGACGAGCCCCTCGGATCGCGCCACACCACCACCGCACCGCCAGACGCGGAGGCGCCCGCAGCAGGGGAACAGAACAGCTTGCCCATCAGGCGCGAGCAGCCGTCGAAGGCGAAGGCCCACGCCTCGGCGGTACGGCCGACGGCGACCACGGCCCGGTCCTCCCAGAGTTCCACGCCCTCTCGCTCATGAGGCTTGCGCGCACGCCGCGACGCCTCACGCGGATCCGCCGGCGCGCTCAGTTCGGCGCCTTCCTCGCCTATCAGAGCGGGCAGGCAGGCGGGGTCGATCCCTATCTGCAGCAGCTCGTGAGACCTGCGAGTGATCGCAGTAATCTGCACCCTGGCATCAGATTCTGAAATCGCGTGCTGACTCTCGTGCTCCCGGCTCCGGAGCAGCGGGTCGTGACGGATCCGGCTGGCGTGTCTGTGGAGACCGGGCCCGTGGACGCAGTCACGCTGCGACGGCGGTACCAGGCGCGGATCTCGGTGCACGACGAGGAGCATGACGGATCAACTCCCATGTGGCTGGTAAGGATACAAATTGACGGTGGACGACCGCCGTCCGCCGTCAACCAGCGTCCATGTCGCGAACTCGCGTGACCTCCGAGGAGGAATTGTGGTCATTGAGGTCAGAGGGCTCTCCGGAGCCTGTGAGTGGCAGCACTGGTCCACAGTGGACCTCTGGTCCGATCGCCAACGCATGCCTGTCTACGGCGAGCAACCACTGACTGCAGCCGAAGAAAATCGGCTCAACGCCCTGCGCAGTGCCGGGGTGGGGGCGGATATTCCTCTTGCACTCAGCGGAGACTCGGCCCACGTCGCGGCCGGGGCTGCCGAGCATGCTGATCTGCTGGCCTACCTGGCCTCGGCCGACCAATCGAGGTGGTCCTATCACTTGGCGCGACTCGCGTGCTCCTTCAAAAAAGGCAAGGGTGAGTATTTCACCGGGGCTGATCTGACCGTCGAACTCTTTGGCGATGGTGATGACGAACTGCGTCCGACGATCTGGTCACTGACCCCTGCAAAGGTGCTCGACGGAGACGAGCGGAGCCACGAGTTCGGGTTCACGAGCAGTCTGAAGTTTCTCCAGGTCTCAACCACCCGGCACCATAAAGCCCCTCAGGGAAAGCTTGTCCAGGGATACGGCATGCTGACGTCGATGGCGAGATGGGAGTTCACTCCTACGGCAGTCGCACGACTGGAGGGAGATTTCGAACTCGGACTGATTGTGCGGGTCCCCCGAGATGTTCCCGCTCACGCCGTCGTGACGCTGGACATCGTTGTTGAGAAACCCAGGAAGCTGGCCATGAACAGGAAAGCCGAGGTCCGCGGGGCAGCCAGCAGGACCATCGTATTCGAAGGACCTGACCAATCCGCCCGGTCACATTCGGGTCCGCCGAGATGAGCAACCAGCGGCGGGAGAACGGCCTGTGCCGCTGATCAGACGGCTGACTGACGGGGAACCGGCGAGCAGGCTCGAGGGGCCCGATCGGAAGCCGGCCCGACGGCGCCCGCGACGCCCTCGGGCCGGTGGCGACACCGCGCACGCCTGAACCACGGCAAGGCCCCAAGCCCAGTGGGCGGCGATCCAGCGCCGGACTCGGCCGCGGCGCGGAAGCCGTCGTTCTGTACCGCAGGGTGGCGGTGCTGCGGCAGCAGGCGTCGGTCGGGCGGTGATGTGAGGCGCGCGCCGACAGACTGAGTCAATCCTTCTGCCCCTGGCATTTGCCAAAGGTCTTTCGCCTGGTTGGCGGTGCCGACGGGGACTCAAACCTGCCAGGGTGACCTGACCGATGACCGGGGATACGGCCACCGGTGAAGTCCCATCCCCCACAGAGGCGGCGCCAACGCCGGTTCGGTGTTGCCGGCCCCGCGGCTGCCTGCCCGAGCCTCAGGAGTCAACCGTGCGTGTCATGATCCAAATGCGTCCGGCGCCGGATGTGGTGGCCGCCGTCATCGACCCGGCCGTCACCACCACCGCCTCCGACGTCGCCGGCGACGTCCCAGGCGTCGCGCTGGACCCGGACTTCGCTCCGGTACCGGTGCCCCGTCCCCAGGCCGCGGCCCCCGGCGGTGACCCGCTGTCCCTGGAGCAACCGCTCACCTTCTCGATGGCCCCCGAGCACGCCGGTGTCCTCGTGCGTGGTGAGATCCAGGACTATGACGTAGCCAGTCGCTACGCGATGCTGGCCACCGCCCGACCGGACATCGTCGGCATCTCCTCCGACCCGGTCATCGAGTCCATGCCGACCTGCGGCGGCGACGGCCCGGTGGGCGACTGGCACGACGTCCAGGCCAAACTGACCGAACATCTCAAGGCGGAGGGCATGGACGGCGAAGGTGTCGCCCTTGCCATCCTCGACACAGGCATCAACGTCGCTCATGTCTCCGAGGCCCTGGGCCAGGAGGTGACCGTCGACGTGGCCAGAAGCTGGAAACCCTTCGGAGTATCCGGGCACTTCGGCCAGTTCCCCGTGGACCACGGCTCGATGTGCGCCTTCGACAGCAGGATCACCGCTCCGCGCGCCACGCTCCTGGACATCCCCGTCCTCCTGTCGCAGCGCCCCGTCATCCTCGGGCTGCTCTCCGACGCCATCGCGGCCTTCGCGCACCTGTGGACCGTTCTGGCGGCGATGCCGCAGGACCGCCGTGCGCTGGTGGTCAGCAACAGCTGGGGCTCGTTCAAGCCCAGCTGGGACTTCCCGCCCGGGCACCCCGGTAACTACTCGGACAACCCGGCCCACCCCTTCAACCTCGCCGTCAGCGCCCTCGAACAGGCGGGCGCGGACATCCTGTTCGCGGCCGGCAACTGCGGCCGGGAGTGTCCCGACGGCCGCTGCGCCTTCCCCGACCGCCCCATCAACGGCGCGAACTCGCACCCCCGCGCGCTGTCCATCGGAGGCGTGGACGTCCGTGGCGCCCGCGTCGGCTACTCCTCCCAGGGGCCCGGTCGGCTCAGCCGACGCAAGCCGGACGTCTGCACGTTCACGCACTTCGCCGGTTCGAAGGCGTTCGGCCCGAACGAGCCCGACTCCGGAACCTCGGCGGCCTGCCCCGTCGCGGCCGGTGTGGTCGCCGCGGTGCGCTCACAACTGCCCGCCGGTGAACTTTCCCCGGGCCAGCTGCGCACGCTGCTGCGCCGTACGGCGGACGACCTGGGGATGGCCGGCTTCGACTTCGACTTCGGGTACGGCACGATTGATGCGGCCGGCATTGTCGAGGCGGTGCGCCGGCGGAGGAAGAACGGCCGTCACCGCTAGGGAGTAGCCATGGTTTCCCAGGGCCCTGAAGTCCTCGTCACGGTGACGCTGCCGGAGGGGGCGACGCTCCAGGACGCACTACGCCGGTACGAGCTTTCCCCCGACCAGGTCGACGAGGGGTACGGACTCGTGTCCGTGGACCCGGCCCAGGGCCTGTACGCCATGCTGGTCAGCGAGGACGCCGCCGAGCGGATCACTGGCAGCCCCGGCGCGAAGGGGCCGTACGCGAACCCGAAGATCGAGCCCTTCGGGCCCCCGCAACCGGGACCGGAGCGCGGCCACGAAAGCTGACCGCCTCATCGAGGGCCGGGCCGGACTGACCACGGCCCGGCCCTCGACTCATGTGTTTCCTCCTCGGTGGGTGTGGGCACAGACCGGCCGGCTCAGGCACGGCCCCTTCGCCAGGGCCTTGGGCCGTTCTCGCCGACTGACGTCGCACTCGCTGTCGCCAGAAGGACCACGGCAGGTGACTTGTTCCGACATCGTCCGTCGGTGATCTTCACTGGTACGGTCCGGTCATGCCGCGCCTGGTGGAAGTTCCTGGGTACGTACGCTTCTGGACCGCCTCGGCTGTGTCTGCGTTCGGTTCACAGGTCACGGGGCTGGCCTTGCAGATCCTCACCGCTGTGGCGCTGAGCGCATCCGCCACGGAGGTCGGCATCGTCAACGCCGCCCGCTGGGTTCCGTATCTGCTCTTCGGACTCATGGCCGGGGTCGTGGTGGACCGCTGGCGGCGCAAGCCGATGATGGTTGCCACGGATCTCGGGAGGGCAGTCCTGCTCGGTGCGATTCCGGTGCTGTATGCGCTGGATCGGCTCACCATCCCCGCGCTGTGCTTGTTCGTCTTCGTGTTCGGGGTGCTGTCTTTGTTCTTCGAGGCGGCGAACCAGTCGTATGTGCCGCAGCTGGTACCAAGGGAGCTGCTCAACGCGGGGTACGCCCGTGTGCAACAGGCCGACGCGGTGGCCGGCTCGACCGGCCCTCTGATCGCCGGGGTACTGATCAAAATCATGGGCGCACCGCTGGCCGTGCTGGTGGACGCCCTCAGTTATTTGATATCCGGCCTGCTCCTCGCTTCGGTGAAGGCGACCGACCCCATCCCCGATCGAGGCACACGGAGCAGCCTGGGCAGCGAGCTGCGTGAGGGGGTGGCGTGGGTCTACCGGCATCGCACGCTGGCGTCCATCGCTCTGACCTCGCACGCGATGCTCCTCTTCAACAGCATGGTGAGCACGGTCTTCGTGGTCTTCGCCCTGCAGAGCCTCAAGATCGGGGAATTCGGGCTGGGGGTCACCTACGCCTTCGCGAGTGTCGGCGCGTTACTCGGCGGTGCGCTCTCCGGTCGCGTGGCCGGAAGACTGGACGTGGGCGCCACTCTGATCGCCTTCCGCCTGCTCGCCGCCATCGGCTGGCTGCCCCTGGTCCTGGCCGAGCGCGGACCGTGGGCGCTCGCCTCCGTGTCGCTCGGCTTCTTCCTCGTGTCCCTGGCCATCGGCGTCGAAAGCCCGGTGGAGATGAGCTACCGCCAGGCGGTGACACCCGACCGGCTGCGGGGGCGGATGAACGCGACGATCCGCTCGATGAACTGGGGAATGGTGGCGGTGGGGGCACCACTCGGTGGAGTGCTCGCCGACCAGGTCAGCTATCGCTTCGCGCTGTGGATCGGACTGTCGGGAGCGGTCGTCCAGGCGCTCGCGCTGGCGGTTTCTCGTACCCGCAGGGCCCGTACTGCCGACGAACTCGATCCTCCGACAGCTGAGCTGACACGTAGCGGCCCAGAAACCCCTGCCAGGGAAGGCAAAAACTGATCAGTTCACGGCAGCCTCGGTGGGAGGTGGCCGACTTGTGGATGGCAGCGAGGTCGATGTGCGGGTCGGCCTCGAAATCGCAGCCCCGCAGGGAAGCGAGTGCGGCGGCCGGGTGTCGGGCGGCAGGTGGGCCAGCAGCCGCTGGGTCAGGAGCGTCACCGTCGCCCGATCCGACCGGGCAGGGACGGGTGGCTCGTCCACGTCGTCGACCTCGGCTGCCTTCCTCGCCCTCCGGCGCGACCGCGACCGCGACCGCGTCCGCGGGCAATGCGCCGGCCCGCAGAGCGGTGGCGAGCCGGGCGACCATGTGCTCGTGGATGGGGTGGCGGCCCAGCAGCAGGACCTCGATCAGGGCCCGGGTGCCGTCCCGGTCCCCGTGGGCCTTGCAGGCCTCGGCCCACCAGACGTCATGGACCGGGGTGAACTTGTCCGGGGACTTCGCCGGTTCCAGAGGCGGTCGCGGCCGGCAAGACACCGGGCCTTTTGACCAGGGCCTCCGGGCAGTGGTCCAGTACGAGGCGGGCCTGCCCGCACGCGTCGCGTGTCACGTCGGCAGAGAGCACAACGCTGTGCTCACAGGATGCGGAACTCCTTCACGGCCGGGTACGTCACGTCGGTGCAGCCTCGCCGCTTGGTGATGTCGTCGACGTATGCGCGGAACAGGGTGTTCAGCCGCTGGGAGCCGAGGATGTCGTCGTAGGTGTAGCTGGAACTGAGGGTGTGCAGGGCGGGCTTGCCGTCGCAGACGGAGGAGGCCCACCACCCTCCCTTGGTGTGTCCGGTCGTTCCCGGCTCGATGATCGCGTCGTCGGCGCCGAGGAGCTCGTATCCCACCGTGCTCGCTTCCGGGCCGAAGTAGGAGACGGTGCGCAGCCACCAGGGCGAGTGGGTGAGTGCGCTGCGTGCGTAATCGCGCTGGTCGTCGTCGAGGCCGTCGGCGATCCGGCCCACCTGGTCGGGGCTGACGGCCAGGAGGCAGCCTTCGAGGGGATTCGCTTCCTGGACGGGTACCGCGAGGGCGCGGTCGGGCAGCCTGTCCTGTCCCTGCTGCGTGAGGTGTGCGGCGAACCAGCGGCAGGAGCCGTCCGCTGTCTTGGCGGGGCGAAGGGTGGTCGGCACGGAGGCGAGCTGCCTGCTGGGCAGGGCGGCCAGCCGGGCCTTGCAGCCGATCCGGTCGGCTGCCGCTTCGGCGGCGGAGCGTGCGATGCGGGCGAGGCGTTCACGGTCCGCTGCGGAGACGTCGTCGTAGTCGGCGCGGGCGGTGACGTTCAGCAGCTCGGGGGCCGTCGCACGGCTGCCCGGGCCGCATTCGGCGCGGACGGTCGTGTACCAGTTCCCGTACCGGCCCAGGGTGCCGTCGCCGACCGGCCATGATTCGGAGCGCCGGTCTGCGACCGCCGTGACATCGCTCTTGTCGCTGACGCCACTATCGTAGAAGGGCTCGAGTCCGCTGTCGTCACCGATCCAGTTCATCGGCTCGGAGGCGTCGCTGCGCCGTACCGCCAGCGTGAACAGACTCGTGGTCCTGCCGGGGCCGGGCACTTTGTAGACGGTGCAGGAACTGTGCAGTTCGCTCGTATCGATCCGGTACTCGTCGTAGTCGCTGGCCTTCGCCCGGACCGTCCCTCCTTGCAGGTCCATCACCGCGGCTCCCGAGACGAGTCCGTCGCACGCCGCGCTGATGTCGCGCTCGCTGGACGCGCGGTCGCGGATGTCATCGGCCGTCAGCCAGCCCGCATACAGGCTCAGGCCTATCCCGCCCCACGCCGTCCACCGCCACAGCCTGTTCAGTCCCGCGCGCACTGCACACTCCCCCTCGTGAAACCCGTCCGGCGTGATCAATCTGCGCCGGTCGACGAGCGTAGAGGGCCGCCTGCCGGCAGGTTCAGGGCGGGGTCCGCGGCGGTTGTGGAGGGAGAGTCCCCACAGGCCCGCGGGTTCCGCGGCCACGCCGGCCGGAGCGCCTGCGAGATCGACGTCCTGTGTCGCTTTCTCACTCGCCCAGGGGCAGGACACACGTTCCGCGTAGTCCTGCGGGCGCGGAGGCCGCTCGTAGTCTGGTCGGGTCTCGTCGCCCGTGGGAGAGGAGTGTGCTCGTGTCGCCATGCGAGCCAGGGGCTTCCGGCTGGGCTGCGCGATGCCGTCTGCCGTGAACGTCGTCGGTCGCCGGAGCCGTCCGGCGTTCGGCGGGCTGCGTCGGCTGCGTCGGCTGACCGTGCAGGAGGTACGGGGCGGGGCCCGCATGATGGTGTGCGCCACGCTGTCGTGGTACCTGGCGGTCGAGTTGGGCATCAACAGTGCCCCCGTCGCTGCCGTGCTGCCCGCGGTGTTCACCCTGTCCGGGATCCCGCTGTGGGCCCCTCGGCTGGGGCTGTACCGCCTGGGCAGTGTCCTGCTCGGGGTCTGCATTGCGGCGGTTGCGCTGCGCTGGCTGCCCGTGTCCACGCTCTCCCTGGCCGTCGTGGTGAGCGCCGGATATCTCGCCAGTCTCCTGCTGCGCATCGACGGTGTTCCCAGCCAGCAGGTCCTCGTCAGCGCCGTGCTCGTGTTCGGTGTGCCCGTCTCCGGCTACCCGGAGCAGCGCGTCCTGGAGAACCTGGTCGGGATCGCGGTGGTCGTCCTCCTCGGCCCCCTGCTGTGGCCTCCCGACCCCTGCCGTCTCCTCTCCAGCCGGCTCGACGCCTACCGCGACCGCCTCGACGACCTGCTCAAGGACGACCTGCTCAAAGACGTGGGCCGCCACCCCGACCGGTCCCCGCTTCGTCAGGAGGCAGGGCGGACCGAGGGCCTGTGGCAGCAGCCGCACGACCTCGCACGGGATCTGGACCGGGCCCGGGCGGCGCTGCGCTGGAGTGTGACCCACCGCCGTTCGATCTCCGCGCTCGACAAGCTCGGCCACCGCATCCACCTGGCCGACCGCACCGCGGCTCCCCTGCACTGCCTCAGCGCGCAACTGCAAGCCTCAGACGGGCCGTCGGCGGCCGACCCCGCTGCCAGTCTCGCTGCCGGTCCCGCCTCGGACAGCCCCGGCCCCTTCCTGGAGGCCGTACGGCACGCACTCATCGTCGCGCTGGAAGGCGCCGACCCCACAGAGCCGATCAACCGGGCCCGGATGATCAGCCGACGGTACCGGCCTGCCTGTACCAGCCCCGGCCCCGGCCTCGGACCCGGCCCGCACGACAGCTTGCTTCGCGACATCCTGCTGCTCGTCCTCGACAACCTCGACGACTACCGCGCAGCGCATTTCACCGGCCGATGACCTCAAGTGGGCTGTCTGGGTGAAGACGGCGGCCCGGAGGTCATGCTCTGGGCGTGCTCAGGCTGGAGGACCGAAGACACAGGCCGACTGTGCTGCCGTCCCACGGCCATCCGTTCACGCGTCGTCAGACTGTCGGGACCTGTCCGACCTCTGCCGGGGCTTCGGTCCCCGATGAAGTGATGACTTCGGAGCTCCCGTTCCCGCGGTCGGTGAGGCCTCCGAGGAAGGCGAGGCCGAGGCCGGCGGCGGCGAGGGCCGCGCCGACCAGGGCGGGTGAGGCCCAGCCCCAGCCGGCCGAGATGGCCAGGCCGCCGAGCCAGGCGCCGCCGGCGTTGGCCAGGTTGAAGGCGGAGTGATTGGAGGCCGCCGCCATCGTCGGGGCGTTCTTCGCCTTGGCCATGAGCAGCATCTGCACGGGTGTGGTGACCAGGGCGCCCATCGCGCCCATGAAGGCGAGTGTCACCAGGGCAGGAACGGCGCTGTGGACCGTGAAGTAGAACGTCACGAGCGACGCGCCGAGCAGGGCGAGCCCGCCGTACAGCGTCGGACGCAGGGCGCGGTCGGTCAGCGGGCCCGCGATCAGTGTGCCCAGCGTCATTCCGATGCCGTAGAGCGCGAGGACCCAGGTGGTCGAGGAGTCGGAGAAGCCCGTCAGGTGGGTCAGGATCGGAACGAGGTAGCTGTAGACGGCGAAGAAGCCGCCGAATCCCACGACGGCGGTGGCCAGGCCGAGGGCGACCTGCTTGTTGCCCATGGCCCGCAGTTCGTGCCGGATGCCGGCCTGGCTGCTGCGGGGCTGGTGGGGAACGAAGGCGGCCAGTGCGGCCAGCGCGATGAGGCCGATGACGGCGACGGCGCAGTAGGCGTAACGCCAGCCCAGTTGCTGCCCGAGGGCCGTGCCGGCCGGGACGCCGACGATGTTGGCGATGGTGAGTCCGAGGAACATCCTCGACACGGCCCGCCCGGCTCGTTCGGGTGCGACCAGCCGGGAGGCCACGACGGCGCCGACGCCGAACAGCGCTCCGTGGGGCAGGCCCGCCAGGAATCGTGCGGCGAACAGCAGGCCGAAGTTGGGAGCGAGGGCGGACGCGACGTTGCCGACCACGAACAGAGCGGACAGCAGGAGCAGGAGTCGTTTGTGGGCGATGCGCGCGCCGATGCCCGTCAGCACGGGGGCGCCCACGACGACGCCGAGCGCGTAGGCGGAGACGATGTTGCCGGCGTGCGGCACAGATACGCCGACCCCGTCGGCGATCTGGGGCAACAGCCCCATCGTGGCGAACTCGGTCGTACCGATTCCGAACGCAACGAGGGCAAGGGCCAGCAGGGCCAGTGGCATAGAGCGGGAGTACCTTTCACGGGCGGCGATCCGGATGCGGCGGAGCAGACGGAACGATAGGTGTCCTGTGTCCTGCTCCTGTGTCCTGCTCCTGTGGCCAGTCGCGCCGGCCACCATTGCCCGGTGCGCCCCCCCAGGACAGGGAAGGCCCACAACGAGTGCAGCGACTGCACAGGCTCACGCATTCCAAGATCGGCCGACAGAAGCTATGGCCTGCATCACACCCTGAAGCGGCTCACCCGCGTGAGCAGTCGGGTTCGCCGGCCGCGTTCAGGAACTGTTGCAGGCGGGGCGGAGGTGGTGCTGCATGGACTCGGGCGGGTTCTTCGGCACGAGGTCCATCCTGCAGGGACACTCCCCGGGTAAGCCATCATCGTCGCTCTGGGGAGGGCGAGTGGGTGCGCTGGGGACGGACACGATGGTCGCGGTGGGCACGGGCAGGACGGTCGCGGTCGAGCTGGACGAGACGGCGTGCGAGTGCCTGGTCCGCACAGCGGTCTCGCTCAAGGAACAGGTCAGGGCGGTGATGAGGGCGCGGATCGTCCTGGCAGCGGCCGACGGCCTGAGCAACGGGCCATCGCGCGGTAGCCGGCGGTTCACGTGAACACGGTCCCCAAGTACGGTCCCCAAGTGGCGCGGCCGGTTTGCCTCCCAGGGCCCGGACGGGCTGAAGGACGCATCCCTCTCGGGCCGCCCCAAGCCCCATGGACCACGGGTCGCGTTGACGATCGCGGCCACCGCCACCAGCGCGCCCCCGCCCCCGCACCCACCCCCGGAGGCCGCCTGGTCGCATCGGGCGATCGCCGTTCTTGGCTGCGTTGGTGGTGTCGCGAGGTTGAGGGTGGAGGGGGTAGTTCCGGTCGCCGTGGAGCGGTGCCGATGCATGGGCAAGCGTCGATGCCGCTGTCGGTGTCGGTGACCTTGTTGCCGGTGTCGTAGCTGCCCGGGTCGAGTTCGGCGTAGGCCTTCAGCCCGGGTTCGGGTGCTGGTCGCTGCGATGCTGTTGACGATGACGTCGCGGCTGGCCAGCGGGCGGCCGCGCCAGTTCATGGAGATGTGGGAGAAGAGCCGGTGCCCGCTCAATCTTCCAGACGCGGTGCGAAGGTGACGGCGGCGGCCGGGCAGCCCGCCAGGGGTTCAGGTGGCCTTTGGCCAGCCGCGCAGTTGGGTGGCGATCCTCGCAGCGGTGCAGGTGGGGTCTCGCAGCAGGTCACGCAGGGCGACGGCGTCCTCCCGGGCGGGTTTGACCGGGATCCCTGAGGCCTCCAGATACATCACGCCCGTCGCCGCGGCCACAGCCATGTTGGAGCGCTCCAGCCATCGGCAGCGGCCGAGGATATGCACCAGGGCGGCGGCGCGGGCGTAGGGGCCGTCGTAGACGGGCTGGTCCAGCAGTTCGGCCCGGTGACTGGCGACCGCGGCCACCGGCACTCCGTAGTCGTCGGGGGCGGGATCTCCCGCGCCCGCGATCTCCGCGACCTGCAGGATCCAGGGGACGTCGATGTGCAGGTCCATTACGCGGCGTGGGTTCCGCGGGTGCGGCGGTCGGCGTCTTCGGCTTCGTCGAAGACGTCCTGGTGCTCGCTGAGGAAGCGCTCCGCGGCGTCCAGACCCCGCTGCCGCAGTCCTTCGGTGTCTTCCTGTACGAGGACGGCGATGTAGTCGCCGAGGCTCAGGCCCCGGTCCCTGGCCCGGGCTTCCGCCAGTTGCTTGATCTCGCTGTCGACGCGCGCGCCCAGTTGTGTCTTCGCCATACCCTGATGGTAACAGCTGTTACCATCACGCGGGGTCTCTGGAGGACCTCGCGACGCGGGCGGGCACGCGGCCCCGTGCAGCACCCCGGGCGCTGCAATTGCGGGGCGGTCGCTTCCTCCCGCCCGCACCAGGCCGCCGGAACCGGTCGAACTGAGCCCTGGACGCCACGTCAGCCTCGCCGGAGCCGAGGAGGAACTCGCCCGGCTCGGCGCCGGAACTCCTCCGGCCGTAGCGTCGTTGACCGCTCCGGCCGCCGCCAGCCAGACGACACGAAGGGGAGCAGCGACCATCCGTAGCGCTCGCCCGTCTTCTGGGGGGATCCCCAACCTCGCGGAGTTCGTCGCGAGCACCGGCGACGCGGCTCAACCACAGGCGTGATCGCTCCACTGGAGCGGCATCTCAGGCCCCGGGTGTTGTGGACCTCGGGTGTCACGCCTCCCGCACGCTGACAGCGGCGCGGTGATGGCGAGGCGCCTCGATCTCGTCGAGTAGCGCGATCGCCAGGTCCTCATATGTGATTCGGCTGGCCGGGTCGCCATGCTCGGCGATCCGGTACCGGCCGGCGCGCGTGCCCTCATGGTCGAAGTCGCCCGCCGGGGCCATGTACGTCCAGTCCAGGTCACACGTCCGCAACTCGTCGAGGCCCGCCGCGTGGCCGAGAGAGAAGACGCGGTACTCGTCCGGGAAGCCGGGCTCGTCCATCAGGGGAACACCGGACGCACCGGGCATGACCGACGCGAGCCCGACCACCACCAGGCGGCGCACGCCCGCCTTCGCCAGGCCGGTGGCCAGAGCGCGGGACGACACGGGGAAGAACTCGTGCGGTGGCACGGACAGGGTCGCGGCGGCGCTGATGGCGGCGTCATGCCCGGCGGCCGCATGCTCGATGCTCACGGTGTCTGTGACGTCGCCCGCCACGACCGGCACGTCGGTCAGGTCGCTGTAGCTCGCGGGGTCGCGCACCACGGCGGTAACCTGATGGCCGCGGCGGTGCGCCTCAGCGACAGCCTGCCGCCCCGCCCGGCCGCCCGCGCCGAAGACCACGATGTTCATGAGAACCACCTCTCGACAGAGCCGGAGCCCGTGCGCCCCGGCCGGTTCTCGGACGCTAGCGAAGGCCATGGTTACCGCTGGGATATCGGGGCTAGGGTGAAGCCATGAGGGAACCCCTGCCCGCCGACATGTTCGACGAACTGTGCCCTTCCTCGCTCAACCCGATCCGATTCGGCGACAAGTGGGCAGCGTTCATCATCCGTTGCCTTGAGCACGGGCCGCGCCGGTTCTCCGAGCTGCGTGTGCCGCTGAGCCGCGTCACTCCCAAGGTCCTCACTCAGTCGCTGCGGTCCCTCGAGCGAGATGGTCTGGTCAAGCGCACCGTCTACGCCGAGGCCACTCCGCATGTCGAATACGAGCTGACGCCGCTGGGCCGCAGCATGCTCCAACCGATGGCGGTCGCCCGCGCCTGGGCGGAGGAACACTGGGACGAACTACTCAACGCCCGCGAGTCGTACGACGACGCCACCCGCCTCGACCGCGCCGGATAACGCAGCGCGAAGTGGTCCTGCGCTGCAAGAAGTCAGGCTCACACAGACCGCCGCTTACGGACTGCCGGGCAGCGAATCGATCTCGGGTGTCCGTTCCAACGGGTCCGATCGAAGGAGCAGGCGAGGCGGATCGGTCTGGGCCAGATCCGCAGCCTCAGACGACCAGTTCAGAGAAGCCCACCGTGACCAGGACCTCGTCCACCTCTGCCACCGCGGCCTTGCCCACCGTAGTTCCTTCCGCCACGCCGTCGGGAAAGCGGTGCCCGCCGGAGCAGCGCGGGCAAGACCGCGAGACGAGGTCAGACCATCGAGGTACGCCCAAGTACCGCTGTGGATGGACGTGTTGGGGGCAACCGGAGGCCTAGCGTCGGCTGCATGACCACCAGACGTCGCAGAGCCGCTGCAGCTGCTCTGCTCACCCTCGCCCTGTCCGTCCCGCTCCTGGGCGCCGCACCCGCCGCCTCCACCGAGGGCGCGCAGACTCCCTCCCAGGTTCCGTACACGAGCGGGCCGGCGTTGCCGCTTCCCGCCGGTCCGTACTCGGTGGGCCGCCGCGTCCTGCACCTGGTCGACAGGCACCGCACTGACCCGTGGGTGCCGGCGGCCGGGAACCGGGAGCTGATGGTGTCGGTGTCGTACCCAGCGCGCGGGACGAGCGGTTCCCCGGCGGCATACATGACCGATGCGGAGGCGCAGCTCCTGTTGGAGGCCAGAGGGCTCGGCGGCGTGGTGCCCGCCGCAACGGTCGCAGGTGTTCGTACTCATGCTCAGGAAGGCGCACTCCCGGCGTCGGGGCGTTTCCCGTTGGCGCTGCTCTCTCCGGGGTTCTCGATGCCGCGCACCACACTCACGTCGATCGCCGACGATCTTGCGAGTCGCGGTTACGTCGTTGCCGCCGTGGACCACGCGTACGAATCCGTCGGCACGGCCTTTCCTGGGGGTCGGATGCTGACCTGTGTGGCCTGCGAGCGGGTCGACACGTCCGAGGACCGGGCAGCCGTGGTGCGCGGCCGGGCCAAGGACCTGTCCTTCGTGATCGACGAGCTGACGAAGGGCCGACAGGCGGGGGCGCTGTCCCTCGCGATCGACCCGAGCCGGATCGGGATCGCGGGGCATTCGATCGGGGGCGCGAGCGCCGCGGCAACCATGGCCGCCGATCACCGTGTGCGGGCCGGGGTTGACCTGGACGGTGACTTCTTCCTGCACCCTGCTGCTGCAGGGCTCGCCCGGCGCCCGTTCATGATGCTCGGCGCCGCGTCCACGCATCGCCCTGACAGTGAGAACACCGACTGGTCTGAGGCATGGAAGAACCTGAGCGGTTGGAAACGCTGGCTGACGGTGACCGGCGCTGAGCATTTCTCCTTCACGGATCTGCCTTGTCTTGCCGGTCAGTTGGGTCTGTCGGACCCCGCTGTGCCGCTCTCCGGAGAACGCGGTTGGTACATAACTCGCGACTATGTGGCAGCCTTCTTCGACCTTCATCTACAGGGCATACCGCAGCCGATCCTCGACGGGCCCGGGGCCGCGTATCCCGAGGTCGTTGTCCGGCAGCCGTGAGGCGACCGCACGGCGGGTCACGGCGGGCCAGGGCGTCCCGTGCGGCTTCGGCGGCGAGCTCCTTCTGGACGAGGACGACGTCGTCGGCGTCCGGGTCGTGACCGTGCTCAGGGCCACGGTGGCGAGCAGCTGGGCGATGCGCTCCCGCTTCGCGAGCTCCGCCCGACCGCGCTCGTCGTCAGCGAAGTGTTCGAGGTGGGAGTCCGGGCGCGCATCGAAGCAGGCATCCTTGATGGCCGCCGCCACGGTGGCCGCGGTCACCCCCTTCGCCCGTCGGCGCACCCCGCGCCGGCCGATGCGGGCTTGGTCGACCGGCTGGCTCGCGGGGCACGGTCGCGTGGAGGAAACGGGACGGCAGACGGTGCGCCGGGGCGGCCAAGGGCTGCTCGTCACGGCGTCGCAATCGGGGTGCGAATAAGGTGCGGGCCACCGCCAGAGCGCTGTGCGGCGGCCCGCCGAATATGGTTTATAGCAGGCCTAGAATTCCGTGTGGT
Source organism: Streptomyces sp. NPDC006872 (assembly GCF_040635845.1). Taxonomy (NCBI): domain Bacteria; kingdom Bacillati; phylum Actinomycetota; class Actinomycetes; order Kitasatosporales; family Streptomycetaceae; genus Streptomyces; species Streptomyces sp. NPDC006872. The sequence continues at coordinate 172,060 of NZ_JBEYIL010000010.1, read as the reverse complement.
CAGAACTGGAAATCTATGGACCGCCCGTGCGTGAAATCCACTCGGAGGCCTTCTGAGCTTTTGCGCATTTCGGCGTGTGCCGGGTGAACACCCTTTGCTCCGCCCGCGTCAGGGCCTCCAGGACCTTCCCACGGCGCGGGGCCTGCCGCTCGGCACCCACGTCTCACCCGGCGCCCTCGCCCCGCGATCGGCAGCCGGCTGTGGCTCGCCGACCAGTTGCTCGCCACGGTCGACGTCCCGATACGGCACGCCATTCTGCTCACCGACGACCGCACTGAGCACAAGGCGCGCGGGAGCTGTGGGCCGTGCTCGACGCCTGCGCCGGACGTTTCACCTGTGACGCCCGAGGCGTCGGTACCGGCTGGGAGGTCAAGGAGCTCGCCGGGATCGCCTCGGCGCTGCTGGGCTCCGTCGACATCGTCGCCGACCCCGCCGGCCTGGCCGACGACTTCCGGCAGATGATGGAGAACGCGCTGGGCAAGGGCGTGGCCGATGTGGCGCTGGCGCGTCTGGACCCCGCAGGGCTCCGAGGTCAAGTGGGTCAAGCAGGTCGCCCCCAGGGCTGCGGCCATGAGCACCATCAACGCCGCCAACACCCTGTAGAGGGTGGCACTGCGCATCCGTACCCGCCCAGGACGCCCCCGTCCCGGCGCCCAACAGGCTGCCGGCCAACAGGCTGCCGGCCGCTGACATCGGCCCCGGGCCTCGCCGCGTCGGCACGGACCGCAGGCCTGCGCCCCACCGCGATCGCCGTGGGAGCACACGCCTGCGAGCCGCCGCTGTCGAACCCCCTCGCCTTGACCTTCGAGCCAAGTGGAAGGTCTACCGTCGAGGGCATGAGAGCCATGCGGATCTCCCAGCTGGCCCAACGCAGCGGCGTTCCGGCCACCACCCTGCGCTTCTACGACAGCGCCGGACTGCTGTCCGCCGACCGGACCCCGGCCGGATACCGGTCCTACGCCGAGGACGCCCTGGAGCGTCTGGCCTTCATCGGCGCAGCCAAGAACCTCGGCCTGCCCCTGGAAGAGATCGGCGAACTGCTCGCCGTGTGGGAAAGCGGAGCCTGCCACGAAGTGAAAGCCGACCTGCGCCCCCGGATCGCCGCCCGCCTGGACGAGGCCGGACGCCGCGTCGCGGAACTGACCGCGTTCACCGCCTCCCTGCACTCCACACTGGAACACCTGGACGCACTGCCCGACCGGCTCGGACGATGTGATCCGGAGTGCGGCTTCCTCGCCCCTGCCGCCCACCAGCCCACGGCCACCCCGGTCGATGTGACGCTCGCCCCCGGCCGCAAGGCCGCAGAACAGCAAGTGGAACTCCGGGGAAACGCACCCGTGGCCTGCTCGCTGACCGGCGACGGCATCACCGAGCGGGCCGGCCGATGGCACCAGATCCTCGACGGAGCCGACCGAGTCGCCATCGCTGACGGGCATACGACTGACCTTGCCCGCCGACCGAGCCGCGGCGGCAGCCGAACTCGCCGCCGCCGAGAAGCAGTGCTGCCCGTTCCTCGACTTCCGCCTCCACCTCGACGGCCGGTGCCTCCACCTTGAAGTGCGTTCCCCCGCCGACGGCGCGGACATACTCGCCGACCTGTTCGGCACAGCCCCCTGACCCGGCCCGCACCACCTTCAAAGCCGCCCTGCCAGAAAGACCACTGACGTGCTCGTCGCCCGCTCCATCGCCCTGTTCGTCGTCGCCGCCCTGTTCGAGATCGGAGGAGCCTGGCTGGTCTGGCAGGGCATCCGCGAACACAAGGGATGGATCTGGATCGGCGCCGGCGTGATCGCCCTCGGCCTTTACGGAGTCGTGGCCACCTTCCAGAGCGACGACAACTTCGGGCGCATCCTGGCCGCGTACGGCGGGATCTTCGTCGCAGGGTCGATCGCCTGGGGCATGATCGCCGATGGCTACCGACCCGACCGTTTCGACGCCATCGGCGCCCTGGTCTGCCTCGCCGGAATGGCAGTGATCATGTACGCCCCGCGCGGCAACTGACCCATCAGGCTACCGGCCTTCAGCGCAGGGCGGATTCTCGCCGGCGTGCCACCACCCGAGCGGACCCGGTCTCACCATCCGCTGGTCAGCGAAGCCCAGTTCAACGACCTGGCCTACTCGGGTTCGGGTGTGGTGGCGATGAGGATCTGTGCGGCCTGGGTGACGTTGTCGGCGCGGACGGCGCGGGCCATCGCTTCGCGGGCGGCGTCGGCTGTGGTGTCCGGGGGAACCACCAGCAGGGCGAAGTGGTCGTTGTCGCCGCGGGTGATGAGGACGGTGTCGTCGCCGACCGGGTCGGAGTCGAGGTGCACGACCTGGTCGTCGATGACCAGGCGGGTCGGGAGCTCCTTCCAGGCGGACGCGTCCACGCCCACCCTGGTGATCGGCCCGAGATGCCCGGTCAACACGCTGATCAGCGCGGGCAGTTCGGTCTCGATGTCGCGCGTGCGCGGCCACCACGCGCCGTCCAGGAGCCCCTCCCGGGAGCGTGTGGTCTCCAGCCGCAGCAGGGCCGCACCCGGTTTGACCGCCTGGTGGATCGCATCCGGCAGCAGCAGTGGGGGCGTGTGGGGGAGGTCGGTGTCAGCCATGTGGGTCCGCCCGTCTACGGGGTGCGGCTGTGCGTCGTCGCAGTTCGCAGCCGACGCCGGTACCCGCCCGGCGGCATGCACGAGCCCGCCGTCATTTCACGATACTCCCGCCGGCAGATCCAGCGTCTGCTGGAAAATACCTGGTCACGACGGTCATAGCCCGCCGAACAGGCGTACAGTGAAAGCACCGGAGGTACTTCGCACACCGGCTTTCACGCGGGTGTCATTTCCGGCGACCACGAAAAACCGGGCTGTCGACGGACAGCCCGGGGGCAGGTCCTCATCATGACCACGACCCTCGACCGGACCGCGCCCCGCGACCTCGCCGCAGAGCTTCCGGCACGCTTGTCCCTCACCCCGAAGACCACGCTCGCAGGCCAGCTGGATGGGGCTTGGTGGCCCTACTCCCGCGACCTCGAAGCCGAGCTCCCACCGCTCGCCGCCGCCCTGGAGGAACCCTGGGGGCGCATCACGCGCGTCACCGTGAACCCCACCCGCTGGCCCGTCGTCCCGCACAAGGTTGCCGTGGACGGGCGCATGCTGCACGTGGGCTGGTTCACAGAACAGGACCCCGACAAGCTCATCCTGCTTTCCTACACCGTCGGACGCTGGGACCTCCTCGTCATTCCGCCCGAGACCGCACCCGCAGCTGCGGCCCGCCTGATGGCCGCCGCAGCGATCCCTGGCAGCGTCCTCACCGCGGGCGTCCTGATGACCAACGACGTCGTCACGGGGCGCGGCATCCGTGACGCCGTGCGCCGGGAAGCCACCTGGGAGGGCGAAGGCGGAGCCTGCATGTCCCCGTTCGGGAGCCCGATGAGGCGAAGCGCCCTCCCGCTGCCCGGAAGCGGCTGGAGGTGAGTTCCGTGGAGACCCTCGTCATCATCGCGGTGATCGTCCTCGCGATCGGCATCGGGATGCGCCTGATCCACCTGCTCAATGCCCAGCACGACGCACGGATCGCGGCCCACCACTTCAGCGACCCCCTGCCGAGACCTCCCGGCCTGCCGGACGACACCGGTCGTCGCACCCACCGCACGGATGACCGGTGAGGAACGGAACCTCCTCCGACCGGGGGCAGCGGGCGGGACGCCACGGCGTCCCCACCCCGTCGGCTTCTCGCCCACCCCGAAGGGAACACGCCCACGTGAAGTACATCGAGACCCAGACACTGGCCTCGCTCGGGCACGCCGAGGTACGGATCATCGCGCACACACCCCAAGCCGCCCGAGCGGTCGCGGAGGCGCTTCGCCACTGCTTCGCCGGAACGGAACAGCGCAGCTATCCCGGCTTGGACGGCGCCACCCGCCTCCACCTCACCGTGGACACTGCAACACCCGCCGGCCCCGCCCGCTCCTGGCTGGCCGCCAGCCGGAGCTCCGTCGGCACCGGCGCCCACGCCGACGAGACCTGAGAGCCTCCACGGGCCCCGGAACCGACCCTCGCACACGGAAGGAAGCGGCGGTCATGGCCACACTGCGCGAGCGCAAGACCTACCGCGATCAGGTGCTCCGGGTCCTGAACGACGCCGTCGAAGGCAACCGCCTCCTCGGCATCACCGGAGCACGAGAACGGGGCCTAATCCTCCCGGACCGGCACCACCGGGGAGACCCCCGTTCAACTTCAACACACTGAACTCGACAGGGAACGCACCTGGTCCGACGACACCACCCATGTGATCCACGAATCACAGACCCTGCGCATCGAGCGCGTCCACGAAGCCCCTCACCGACGCCGGTTGGAAACACACCGTCGACGGACGCTGGATCCGCTGGACGAGTCTGTCCACAGACGTCGGCATCCAGCTCGACGCCTTCGCCGCCCTGGGCGAGGGATGGCAGAACCGGCGATCCCCGCAGTTGCCGCGGCGGGGATCATCCGATGTCGGGCAACGCCGGGGAACGACTGGGGCCTGTCTTCAGTCGCTCCTCGGCCTCGGCCGAAGCGATGGCCGCACTTCACCCCCTCTACCGTTCGAGGAACTCTAGAGCCGTCTCCACGAACTGCCGGTGGAACTGGAAGATGCCGCCGTGCCCGGCGTCGGGGTAGATCACCAACTCGGCGTTCGGCAGTCGCCGCGCGAGGTCGGCCGAGTTCTTCGACGGAACCATCCTGTCGTTGTCGCCGTTCGCGACGAGCACGGGCTGGTGGACGACGGAGAGATCCTGGGGCTTTTCCAGGCCCCAGCGGTGTATGGCCTTGAGCTGGTTGTTGTACGCGATGGGGGACATCGTCTTGTCCCGGTCGACGGTGCGCTCCTTCAGGCGGGCCAGGAACTCCTTGCCGGCCCGGCGCCCGCCCGCGGTGCGGGTGAAGAAGAGGAACTGCTTCGGATCCTGGAAGGTGAGCAGGGCTCGGGCGGTGTCGAGATGGGACAACACCGTCACGTTCTTGATGCCCTCGCCCCCTGCGGGACCGGTGCCGCTGAGGATCAGCCTGCGGACGAGCTGCGGATCGGTCTGCACGATCACCTGCGCGATCATGCCGCCCATCGAGAAGCCGTGGATGTCGACGTGCTCCAGCCCGAGCGCCCGGATGAAGGTGACGGCGTCCTTGGCCATCTCCTGGATGGTGCGCGGGGTCGAACCGGTGGAAGTGCCGACGCCCCTGTTGTCGAACGTGATGACCCGGCGCTTGGCGGCGATGCCGTCGACGACCCGGGGGTCCCAGTTGTCGAGGACCCCGTAGAGGTGGTTGAGAAAGACCACCGGGACGCCGGAGCGGGGACCGAGCTCGCGGTAGGCGAACGTCACTCCCCCGGCGGTGACGGTGCGGGTCGGTGCGTTCTTGTACGACGTCACCACGTCGCCTCGTACTTCCTGTGAGTCACTCACGGTCGTGCCCTTCAGCTTGGGGTTTCTGCGACGACGCCGCCCCGCCTCCTCGGATGGCGAGGGCACAGAGCAGACAACCGCGTCTCCCGGCTGCGGCTGCAGGCGCGGGGTCGACGTCACAGGCGTGGGCATCGGAACCCTGAGCGGTCGAGCCTCTCAGCATCACGTCGACGATTAAAGTATGACCGTAATTCTATCGAGCGGCAAGCCGCCTGCTCGGCCGTCCGGACTCGGGAGACCTCGAGACACTCGCCGCTGTTGAGGCTGACCAGCTCACAGTTGGGCCTGTTCCAGGAGGTCAGGCAGGGAGAGGTCGCGGGCCTGCGGCTTCTTGGCGTCCTGGCCCTGTTGGAACAGTCATCGATGGGCATTCGAGAGCGCGACCGCAAGGCGCACCGGCCGCCGCGGCGGACCGACCACGCGGCGCCCCGAACCGGTTGATGTCGGCGGGTCGTTGGATGTCATACCGGCAGGAGAAACCGCAGTCCACCTGGGACAGCCGCCTGGCGCGCCGAGCAACAGCCACCCGCTGAACCACAGACGAGCGGAGACGACCAGCCGGACGGCCGTGCACAGCTCGGCGATCCGACCACCCCATTCCGCGTCCACATCCACGACTCGGAAGTCAAGCAGTCACAGAGCCGCACCGGCCGTCTCCACAGGCACTCGACGCGGTCACTCCTCTCTCGACCACAAGGCCACTTGCCAACAACCGACCCCTCATGCATAAAATTATGAACGTAATTTAATTAACCAGGGAGGCCAGTGATGGCGACAACTCGGCCGGTAGCACTCGTGACGGGTGCGTCCTCCGGTATCGGAAGGGCGGCCGCGCTCGCGCTCGCCGCAGCAGACTTCGAGACGGTGGGAACGAGCCGGAGGTCATCGGTGATCGCCCGTCGCGACGGCGTGACTTTCCTCGCCCTCGATGTGACCGACGACGAATCGGTCGCTGCCGCGGTCGGGGAGGTGATCGATCGGTTCGGGCGGATCGACGTCCTGGTCAACAACGCCGGCATCGGTTCCTCGGGCGCCGACGAGGAGAACTCCGTCGCGCAGGCTCAGCGCGTCTTCGACATCAACGTCTTCGGTGTGATGCGCATGACGAAGGCCGTCCTGCCGCACATGCGCACCCAGGGAAGCGGGCGCGTCATCAACATCTCGTCCATCCTCGGGTTCATCCCCCAGCCCTACATGGCCGCCTACGCGGCCTCCAAGCACGCGATCGAGGGGTACACCGAGTCCCTGGACCACGAGATCCGCGAACACGGGGTCCGAGCCCTTCTCGTCCAGCCTGCCGGCACCAACACCTCGTTCGAGTCGAACGCCGTCGCGCCCGACATGCCCATGCAGATCTACGCGGAGCAGCGGCGCATCGCCGACCAGCTGGCAGCGGCGTTCAACGATGACGGCGACGACCCCGCCACCGTCGCGAAGGCGATCGTCGCGGCCGCCACCGACGCCAAGCCGAAGCTGCGGTACGGCGCCAGCCGGAACGCGCGGCGCATCAGCACAGCGCGCCGCATGATTCCCGCCGGGGCCTTCGACGGACAGATCCGCAAGATCAACAAGCTCGTCACCTGAAAGCAGCGGACAACGCCTCACGGCACCCGCGAAATCTCGCGCACGCCCGTCGAACAGGAGAAGGACTTCATGAGCACGTATCTGGCAGACAACGCCGAGGACCTCACCGTCGAGGGCCCTTCCGCGACGTTCACCTACCGGCGGTTCGGGCCGCGGGGCGGTGTCCCGCTGGTCCTGCTGAACCGCTTCCGCGGCACCATCGACTGGTGGGACCCGGAGTTCCTGGACCGCCTGGCCGGCGGCCACGACGTGATCGTGTTCGACAACGTCGGCGTCGGCTACACCGACGGCGAGCCGCGCGACTCCCTCGATGGATTCGCCCAGGGCGCCGTCGAGTTCATCGACGCCCTCGGCCTCGCGCAGGCCGACCTCCTCGGCTGGTCCCTCGGCGGCATCGTCGCCCAACGGGTGGCCGTGCGCCGCCCCGAACTGGTGCGCAAGCTCGTCGTGGCGGGCAGCGGACCGGCCGGCTGGGTGCCCGACGCACCGCCCTTCAGCGAGAAGGTCCTGGGCATCATGGCCAAGCCCGATGCCGACCTGGAGGACATGCTCTACCTCTTCTACCCCGAGACGGAGACCGCCCGCGCAGCCGGCCGCGAGCACTTCGACCACGTCTCCACCCGGCTCGCCGCAGGCGGCCCCGCGGTCTCCGAGACGGCCGCCCAGGGCATGCTCACCGCCGCCGCCACCCTCCTGGCGGCACCTTTCGACGAGGTGGTGGCGGAACTCGAGGCCATCCAGCAGCCCGTCCTCTACGCCAACGGCCTGCACGACGTGATGATCCCCGCCCACAACTCCTACGTCGCGGTCCAGCACCTCGCCAACGCCACCCTCGTCCTCTACTCCGGTGCCGGCCACGCCTTCCTCTTCCAGTACGCCAAGGCCTTCACCAAGCAGGTCACCGACTTCCTCGCCAACTGACCACGCCCGACGACCCGAGTGACGCCGAGTCGGCGGCCCAGCCAGTGGCACATCTGACGGGGCACCGCTTCACCGGGCCGGCCGAGCCTGCGCCGACCTCCCGGGGCGTCCTACTCACACTTTCGTGCCCTCGCTTCACGGCTCACGCCGCTCTACCCCACCGGCTACCAGATCATGGTCAGGGCAGGGCGCATTGTGCATCCTCCAGCGCTGCGTCAGTCCAGGATCTGCGGGACCTGCACAGAGGCTGCGGAACTACCCCCGCACCCTGAGGCGGACCACGACCCGCCGCGAGCCCAACGGTCTCTCGTCGAGGCTGCGGTGGTACGAACTGTGGACGCGCCTCGCCTGCTTCCGGCAGTCCGGGCACCGGCCCGCACTGCCGGTGGACACCGCCTCGACCACCAGGGCGCCGGAGGAGTCGCTGACACGCTCCACGCACACCGATCCTGGGAAACAGCACATCCTCAACCGTCTTACTCGCCACGGCAGGAAGCACACTGCCGTGGCGATCCCCCGTTCCCGTTCCTGACCTGGGGACTCACCGAACTGCGGCAAGAGGTTTGAAGGGCCCTGTCCTGGCGGCGTGTGACGATTTCGCGGCGGATCGGCAACTAGGGGTGTGAGTAAGTCGACGACACAACCACGACAGAAGCTGATTCAGCCGCGGCATCCACCACGGCCTCCCGTGGGCGATGCCCCCGACAGCGCCAAGGACGGCACCGCTGACTCCGCCGCCGAGTTCGAACGGCTCTACCGGTCGCACGTGGACGCAGTAACCGCGTACTTCGCGCGACGCAGTGTCGATCCGCACACCGTGGCGGATCTGACTGCAGACACTTTCGTCCAGGTGATCACCTCGTTCGGCACCTTCGACCCACGCAAGGGCACTGCGCGGTCCTGGGTCTTCGGCATCGCGCGGAGGATCTACGCCGCGCATTGCCAGGCGCACAGCCAGCAGCGGGAGAAGACCGTGCGCCTGGCCGGGCGCAGGGAACTGGACGGCGATCAGGTGGAGGAACTGCTCGACCGGATCGACGCGGAGCGCGCCGGACGGAGGGTGGTGACCGAGCTGACCGCGCTTCCCGCGCTGGACCGTTCGGTGGTGGAGCTGGTGGACATCGCGGGGCTTCGCCCGAAGGAGGCCGCCGCCGCGCTCGGCATGTCGCCGGGGGCGCTGCGGATGCGGCTGATGCGGGCGCGCAGCCGGTTGCGGAAGACGACGGAAGACGACCGACAGGACCAGGAGTGATGACGATGACCAGGTTCGCAGACCAGCTCTTCGCCGACTTGATGGAGGAGCACGGGCCGACGCTCCAGCGCACGCAGCCGCCCGCGCCCGCGACGCGCCGGGGAAGCCGCCCGATGTGGCTCACCGCCGGCGCTCTGGCCACCGCGGGCGTGGCCGCCGCCGCGATGGTGACGCTGACCGGCAGCAGCCCTGCCTACGCGGTGACGCAGAACGCCGACGGCACGGTGACCGTCCAGGTCGCCCGGCCCTCCGGGATGGCCGGAGCCAACGCCAAGCTCCACACCCTGGGCCTGCCGGTGGTCGCAGTGCCGGTGCGCTCGGGCTGCACGAGCATCGACGCGCTGGCGAAGGCCGCAGCCGGCCACCAGGCGACCAACGTCACGGCCGCCACCGGTGGCGACGGCTCGGTCACCGTCGATGTGAAGGGGGTCCCGACCGGGTACACCGCGGTCGTCGCCTTCGGCAAGTCCTCCAGCGGGATCACCGGCTCGATGGTGCTGGTCAAAGGCAAGGCGCCCCACTGCGTCAGCCTCCCCACCGGCGGCACCGGCACTTCGACCTCCAAGACCGGTGACTCCGGCAACGCCGGCACCGACAGCAGCGCGAACTAGACAGTTGCCACGGAGGACGAAGGATCCCGCCCGATCGGCTCGATCTGACGGGATCTCGTCAACCTCTCCCAAACTGACTCGTGAACCGCCCGACTGTCTCTGAACTGGGGATTCACGGAACTGCGGTCCAGAGCCGGTTTAAAGGCAGCGCTCCCAGGCCGAGTGGCGGGCCGATCGGCAGGTCCGGGAAGACAACCGTATGGGGCGCCGGCGCATCACCAGGAGTCACCACGGCCGGCAGCACGTGTCCGGCGCCGGCCAGGGAGCACACGCGGGAGACGGGGTCGTAGACCGCGTACAGGCAGGTGGCGCTGATCTCGCCCATGGCCCTTTGCTCGGTGCGCTGCAGCCGGATGACCACGTCGTCGAGGTGAGTCAGCAGTTCGTCGGGGGTGAGGTCGATGTCCGCGAGAATGATGTTCACCGCTGCTCTGGAGGCGATCTCCTGGGCGAGGAGCAGATCGTCGTCCTCGAAGGGATCCGCCGTGTGACGGCGACAGAACTGGGCCAGCCCCAGCGGATTTCCACGTGCCCACAGCGGGACCAGAAGCATGGAGTGGATGCCGCCCGCGTCCGACGGATCGCTGTCGTCCGCAGGCATCTCCAGCCATGTCGGAGCGTCGGAGACTTCGATGCCGAGGCGGAGGGGTTGCCCGGTGGCCAGTGCGACGGCCGGCTCCGAGCCTTCCGGATAGATGTGCCGCGGTCCTGGGACGTCGACCGGCTCCGTGCGGTCCGTGCTGCCGTCCGAGGCGGACTGCGCGATCCGACGGACAACGGCCGGACCGTCGTCCGGGTGCGTTCCTTCGTCATGGAGAGCGACGTCGAGAAGGTCGACGGTGACGAGGTCCGCGAGGTGGTCGGTACCGACCTCTGCCAGTTCCTGGGCGGTGCGGGTGGTGTCCACCGACGCCGCGGTCGTCGGGGTGACGCACCGCGACATGATCGGCGCCGGCCTCCACATGGGCGTGGAGCTTCTCGACGATGGTGTCCAGATCGCCCCAGAAGACGAGGTCGTCGACGATGCGGTCGCTGCCGCTGGAGATCTCCTCGGGGTCGGACTCGAACAGCACCGCGTGCTCCACGCCCAGGAACGCGTCCGGCCCCAGGAGGGCTGCGCCGGGAATCCACAGCGCCCGCCAGCCTCTCTCCTCGAGTTCCTGGGCCGATTCGCGTATCCGCGCCGCCGGTTGGGCCTCGAAGCCGAAGGTGCAGAGCCCGAACGTCCCGATGTCCAAGCCGTCGATGCTGCCGATCCGACGCCTCCTCGTTGCCGTAGACAGACCTGTCTGTTAACTTACCGGCATGAGCACCGCGACCGAGCGACGCCCGGCCCGGGACCGCATCCTCGACACCGCCAGCAAGCTGTTCTACGCCCATGGCATCCACGCCGTGGGGGTGGACCGGCTCATCGCCGAGTCGGGGGTCGCCAAGGCCACGCTGTACAAGCACTTCCCCAGCAAGGACGACGTGGTCGCCGCCTATCTGCGACGGATGGACGACAGCTGGCGGCGCCAGTTGCGCTCAGCCGCTCTCGCGGCCGGGGACGACCCGCGCGAGCAGCTCTTCGGCCTCTTCGTCGCACTGGAACAAGCGGCGCGAGCGGGCACGCTGGGCTGTGCGTTCATCAACGCGGTGGCGGAGTACGACCCGGGCAGCACCGCGCACGCCATCACCGTGGAGCACAAGGGCGCCGTCCGCGCCTGGGTGCGCGACCTGGCCGCCGCGGCGGGTGCCGCAGACCCGGACACGCTCGCATTCCAGCTCACCGTTCTCATCGACGGCACACTGGCGGCGACGCGCGTCGACCAGGCCGATACCGCCGCCGAGGCCGCCAAGCGGGCGGCGCGCGACCTGCTCGACGCGGCCTGCCCACAGTCCGACTGAACCCCGCCGGGCCCGCACCGACACTCAACGGGTCGGAGCGGAAGCGCATCGGGAGCGATCCGAACAGACCTTTCTGTTCAGTAGACAGACCTTTCTGTACACGTGAAGTCCGACCCCACTGAAGGGACCTGATCCACATGTCCGAGCAGACTCTGCCCACCACCGCCCGCGCATGGCACCTGGACTCCCGCCCCGAGGGCTGGCCGGCGGCCTCCAACTTCTCGCTGCGCGAGGTCGACCTCCCCGCGCCCGGTCCGGGGCAGCTACTGGTCGCCAACGAGTACCTGTCGGTCGACCCCTACATGCGCGGCCGGATGAGCGACAAGAAGTCCTACATCGAGCCGTACGAGGTGGGCGCGCCGCTGGACGGCCCTGCGGTCGGCCGTGTCCTGGTGTCCAACGCCGAGGGTTTCGCACCCGGCGACCACGTGGTGCACGTGCTCGGCTGGCGCGACCACGCGGTCCTCGACTCGGCCACAGCCCAGAAGGTGGACCCGAACCTGGCGCCGCTCACCGCGTACATCGGACTCGAGCGCTTCGCGAAGATCAAGGAGGGCGACGTCGTCTTCGTCTCCGGGGCGGCGGGCGCGGTCGGCAGCCAGGTCGGCCAGATCGCCAAGCTGAAGGGTGCCGGACGGGTGATCGGCAGCGCGGGCTCGGACGAAAAGGTCAAGGTACTGGTCGAGGAGTACGGGTACGACGCGGCGTTCAACTACAAGAACGGGCCGGTGGCCGAGCAGTTGGCCCTGGCCGCACCGGACGGCATCGACGTCTTCTTCGACAACGTCGGGGGCGAGCACCTGGAGGCGGCGATCGGTGCGCTCAAGCTGCACGCGCGGATCGTCCTGTCCGGCATGGTCTCCCAGTACAACGACGAGAAGGTCGTGGGCCCGCGCAACCTGTGGAATCTGTCCGTGACACGTTCGGACATCCTGGCGTTCATGTTCAGCGAAGAGCTGGACCTCCAGCCGGACTTCGTCCGCGAGGTCGGCGGCTGGCTCGCCGAGGGCAAGCTCCGCTACCGCGAAACCGTGCGGGAAGGCCTCGGCAACACCCTGGACGCCTTCCTCGCGATGATGCGGGGCGAGAACGTCGGAAAGATGATCGTGAAGCTCTGACTCCGTCCCGGCGGACAGCGTGAAGGGCCTGCCGTGCGCACGGCAGGCCCTTCACGCGTCGATCACAGGCAGTGCGCTTGCGATCAACAACCCCAAAGTTTTAATATTACGATCGTAATTTAATGACTCCACACCTACCACCAGGAACTCCCCATGGACTTCTCCACCAGTACCGCCCTTGTCACCGGAGCCAACCGGGGCTTCGGCCGGGCCCTCGCCGCCGAACTGCTCCGCCGCGGCGCCACCGTCTATGCCGGCGCCCGCAACCCCGACCAGGTCGACCTGCCCGGCGCGAAGCCGATCGCCCTCGACATCACCGACCCCGCCTCCGTCGCGGCCGCCACCGAGGCCACCGGCGATGTGACCGTCCTGATCAACAACGCGGGCTCGGCCACCGGCGCCGACCTGCTCACGGCCGACCCGGACGACATCCGGCTGGAGATGGACACGCACTACTTCGGCACCCTCTCGGTGGTCCGAAGCTTCGCGCCCCAGATCGCGGCCAACGGTGGCGGGACGATCCTCAACATTCTGTCCGGCCTGTCCTGGGTCAGCTTCCCGGAGATCGGCGCCTACTGCGCCGCCAAGTCCGCGGAGTGGTCGCTCACCAACGCCCTGCGCGTGCAGCTCGCCGGCGAGGGCATCCGAGTGGCCGGACTGCACGTCGGTTACATGGACACCGACATGGTCCGGGACGTCGACGCGGCCAAGTCCGACCCTGCGGACATCGCCCGGATCGCCGTCGACGGCATCGCCTCGGGCGCTTACGAGATCCTCGCGGACAGCGCTGCCCGCCAGGCCCAGGCCGCGCTGGCCGGAGGCGTCTCCATGCTCTATCCGCAGCTCCCGTGAGAGCCGGCCGCTCCTAGTCAGTGGGGCCGGGCGGGATGTCGCACGCCTTGAGGTTCTGTCCCGGCATCCACATTCATCGCCCCATCGCCAGGTACGTCTGCCAAGGGCGGGCGACGCCTCGAGAGACGCTGCGGAATGCGGGCGACCTGGCCCTCTGGCTCCAGGAAGCCGAGTTGCTCACCCCGGACGCCCAACCCCCCACCACTGCCGCCGCCCTGGCATCGGGCCGACGCCTGCGCGAGACCGTCGACCGGGCCGTGCTCGCGGTCGCCGACGGCCGGCTGCCTTCGTCCGGCGACATCGCGCTGCTCAACCGGTCGACAGCGGAGGCCTTCCGGCCCGCCCCGCAGATCGCCGTGACGGGCGGACGCCTGGAACCCTTGAGGACGACGAACCTCGCCACCGACCCCGCAGCCGCGCTGGCACTCGTCGCCCAGGACGCCGTCGACCTGCTCCTGTCCGCCGAGATCCGGCGCGTACGCGTGTGCGGCGCGGATACGTGCGCCCTCCGCTTCCTGGACCGCTCCCCCGCCCGCAATCGGCGCTGGTGCTCCATGTCCCGCTGCGGCAACCGCACCAAGGTCCGCCTCCACCAGGCCCGCACCAGACAGAGTGGGCACACTCCGCAGGACTGAGACCCTCCCGACTTCCTGGCGCGACGGCACTCAGCTCACTCGGCGGGCCTCATACGGAAAGCGGGGCCGGGGACGCTCTCGATGTCTTCCGCCTGCACGGCGTGGCCTCGTTCGCAGCGGATCTGGGCGTCGACGTGTGCGCCGCATCCGCGATGCCGTGTGAGCATGGCCGGTCCCTCCGGGTCGGCGCGGTAACGGTCGCCCCACTGCAGAAGCCCCATGACGGCCGGGACCAGATCCATCCCCTTGGGAGTGATCACATACTTCGGCCGGCTCCGCGAGCCCGGCTCCCGGTAGGTCTCGGTGGCCAGGATCCCTTCCTCCACCAGCATCTTCAGCCGCGCCGCGAGAAGGTTGCGGGGACAGCCGAGGACACGCTCGAAGTCGCTGAAGCGGGACGAGCCGTACCAGACCTCGCGCAGGATCAGGATCGTCCACTTCTCCCCCACGACCTCAAGGGTCCGGGCGATCGAGCAGTTCGACACGTCCCGGTCCAGACGGGGGTCCATGCCGGTGTCCTGGAGAACTTCGGTCCACGCATCCATGCCGGTGATTCTAACCTCACCTGAGTTTACTTTTCCATACTCAGCACGTAGCGTCATGACCAGCACATCCACCACCGAGGAATCGCACAGAAAGACAGCCGACATGAAGGCATTCGTCGTCGAGAAGTACGGCAAGGACGGCGCACGCGCCGCCGACGTACCCGAGCCCACCCTCGGGGACCGCGACGTCCTGGTCAGAGTGAGCGCCACCAGCATCAACCCGCTGGACAAAATGGTCCGCAACGGGGAGTTCAAGCAGCTCCTGAAGTACAAGGCCCCGTTCGTGCTCGGCCACGACGTGGCCGGCGTCGTGACCCGGGTCGGCTCCGCCGTACACAGCTTCAAGGCCGGCGACGAGGTCTACGCCCGTCCGCGCGACCTGCGGATCGGAACCTTCGCCGAGTCCATCGCCATCGACGTGGACGACGTCGCGCCGAAGCCTGCCTCACTCACCTTCGAAGAGGCGGCCGCGGTCCCGCTGGTGGCCCTGGCCGCCTGGCAGATCCTCGTCGACCGCGCCCACCTGAAGCCGGGCCAGAAGGTCCTCGTCCACGCCGGCGCCGGCGGCCTCGGATCGACCGTCATCCAGCTCGCCCAACACCTCGGCGCCACAGTGGCGACGACGACGAACACCGACACCGAGAAACTGGTCAGAAGCCTCGGCGCAGACATCGTCGTCGACTACACCAAGGAAGACTTCTCCAAGGTCCTGTCCGGCTACGACCTGGTACTGGACTCCGTGGGCGGGGCGAACCTGGAAAAGTCGCTGACCGTACTGAAGCCCGGCGGCCTGGCCATCGGTGTCGTCGGCCCGCCGGACGCCGCGTTCGCCAAGCAGCTCGGCGCGCCCGCATTTCTGGGCCTGGTCATGAACGCGCTCAGCCGCAAGGTCCGCAAGCGGGCAAAGACCCTGGGCGTGCGCTACGAGTTCTTCTTCATGCAGGCCAACGGCTCCCAACTGCGCAAGCTCGGCGCCCTCTACGACAGCGGGCAGCTCCGCCCCGTCATCGACACGACCTTCCCCTTCGATCAGACGCTCGAGGCGATGGCGTACGTCGAACAGGGCCGCACCAAAGCCGGCAAGGTCGTGGTCTCGATGACGCCCGACCGCAACTGAGATCAAGCCGGCCACAGACTTCGGGCCGGCACGAACACTCACGCCGACAGCGTCCGTCCGGACTCTGCGGCGAGGCGGACTCCAAGGCGACGAGCACGCCTGCCGCCCGGGGCGTGTCGAGGCGGAGCAGACGCTTCTCGATCTCACCGAGGGTCGGCGCGCCGAACGCCCGGTCCACGTTCCCGCGTACCTCCGCCAGCTTGCCGTCGGCCACCGGGGAAGGGCCGGCAAGGCCGTTCAGGACCCTCAGCTGAGTTTACTTTCATATACTCAGCAAGTAGCGTCGGCACCGGTACATCGATCCGGCTGCACGCAGGAAGCGGGCGTGGCAGCAACCTGTGAAGGAGCACCACCATGGGAGCAAGCCCAGAGGCACAGCAGTTCGCGCAGTTCCTCGAGAGCGTGAGCGCCAAGTCCGCGACGCCGGGCCTCGATCTGGCCATCGTCCGCGACATAGTCGACTCCAACCACAAGGCGTCGACCGAGCCGGAAGGCGTCACCTACGCCGAGGTGGACGCGAACGGCGTCCCCGCCCTGTGGGCCATCCCCGAGGGCGCCGACCCCGACCGGGCCCTGCTCCACTTCCACTTCGGCGGGTCGGTCACGGCCTCGATGCACTCGGACCGCAAGGCCGCCGGTCACATCGCGAAGGCGGCCGGCGCCCGCTCCCTCGTCGTGGACTTCCGGCTGGCGCCCGAGCACCCCTATCCGGCGCAGCTCGACGACGCGGAGACCGCCTACCGGTGGCTGCTCTCCCAGGGCTACGAGCCGCGGAACATCGGCAGCACGGGCCACTCGATCGGCGGAACACTCGCGGTGCTGCTGCCGTTGCGTCTCCTCGCGAAGGGCGAGGCGACCCCGGGCGCGATCGTGAGCGTCTCTCCGTGGGCCGACCTCACCCTCAAGAACCCCGCGATCGACAGGAACGAAGAGAACGACAAGATGCTCAGCAGGGGCATCCTCGAGCTCTTCCGGGGGGCCTGGCTCCAGCAGCCCGGAGTGGACTTCGCCGACCCGCTGTTCAACCTCGCGAACGCCGACCTGACCGGTCTGCCGCCCACGATCGTCCACTACGGCGAGTACGAGACCCTCGCCGACGACGGCGCCCAGCTCGGCCGCCGCCTCGCGGACTTCAAGGTCACCTCCGAGGTCCACCCGCTCCCGGAGGGACAGCACTCGTTCGTCCTGGGCGCGGGGCGGGTACCCGAGGTGGACCGGGCCATCCAGCAGATGGGTCAGTGGCTCCGCGAGCACCTCGGCGCGTGAGCGGACGCCGCATTTGGTCTACGGGAGGCCTCTGCACCACCGGGATGCCGGAGACCGGGCGCGCCCGGTCTCCGGCATCCTGCTCGACCATGCCGGCCGATATGCGGTACTTGTATCCGGCACCGTTCCGCACGCCGCCACACCCCCGTCCCCCGATGCCACAAAGGAGTGCGCGATGGGAACGTACGAGGACGTCTTCCGCTCAAGTACCGAAGACCCGGAGAGCTTCTGGCTGAAGGCGGCGGAGGGCATCGACTGGGATGTCCCTCCGCGACGCGCCCTGGACTCCTCGGGCGCACCCTTCTACCGCTGGTTTCCCGACGGGCGGCTCAACGTCTGTTTCAACGCGCTCGACCGGCACATCGAAGCCGGTCGCGGCGAGCAGGCCGCGCTCATCCACGACTCACCCGTGACCGACACCCTGCGCACCTACACCTACACGCAGCTGCGGGACGAGGTGGCAGCCTTCGCCGGCGCGCTCGCACAGCTCGGCGTGGGGCGCGGCGACCGGGTGGTGATCTATATGCCGATGGTCCCGGAGGCCGCGATCGCGATGCTGGCCTGCGCGCGCATCGGCGCGGTCCACTCGGTCGTCTTCGGCGGATTCGCACCGCGCGAACTCGCCCTCCGCATCGATGACGCGGCCCCCAAGGTGGTCGTCTCCGCGTCCTGCGGCATCGAGGGCAGGCGGGTCATCGCGTACAAGCCGCTGCTCGACCGGGCGATCGAACTCGCGGTCCACAAGCCCGAGAGGAGCGTGATCCTGCAACGTCCGCAGGAACGTGCCGAGTTGGGGCCCGACGATCTCGACTGGTCCGGCCTGGTCGCCGCCGCGCCTCCAGCCGACTGCGTTCCCGTCTCCGCCACCGACCCCCTCTACATCCTCTACACGTCCGGAACGACCGGAAAGCCCAAGGGAGTCGTGCGTGACTGCGGCGGCTACGCGGTCGCCCTCCGCTGGTCGATGGGAGCCGTCTACGACGTGGGCCCGGGCGAGACGATGTTCACCGGCTCCGACGTCGGCTGGGTGGTCGGGCACTCGTACATCGTGTACGCGCCCCTGCTGGCCGGCGCCACGACGGTCCTGTACGAGGGCAAGCCGGTCGGCACCCCGGACGCGGGCCAGTTCTGGCGCGTGGCCGCCGACCACCGCGTCAAGACCATGTTCACCGCCCCCACCGCCTTCCGGGCCATCCGCAAGGAGGACCCCGAGGGAACACTCGTCGCCGACTACGACCTCACCGACCTGCGCCACCTCTTCCTCGCCGGCGAGCGCCTGGACCCCGAGACGTATCACTGGGCGAGCGACCTGCTGGGCATCCCGGTGATCGACCACTGGTGGCAGACCGAGACCGGCTGGCCCATCGTCGCCAACCCCGTGGGCATCGAGGCCGCTCCTCTCAAGCCCGGCTCCCCGACGCGACCGCTGCCGGGCTGGGACGTCCGCGTTCTCGACGCCTCGGGCGAGCCGGCGCCCGCCGGCGTCGACGGCGCGATCGTCGTGAAGCTGCCCCTGCCTCCCGGCGCGCTCCCCACTCTCTGGCAGGACGACGACCGCTACGTCGCCTCCTACCTCTCGGCCTACGACGGCTACTACCTCACCGGCGACAGCGGGCACATCGACGACGACGGCTATGTCTTCGTCATGGGCCGCACCGACGACGTCATCAACGTCGCCGGACACCGGCTGTCCATCGGCAGCATGGAAGAGGCCCTGGCCGCCCATCCCGACGTCGCCGAATGCGCCGTCATCGGCGTCACCGACGCCCTGAAGGGGCAGGTACCGCGCGGTTTCGTCGTCCTGAAAGCCGGCGTCGACCGCGAGCCGGGCGAGGTCGAGGCCGAACTCGTCCAGCTCGTGCGCGAGCGCATCGGCGCCGTCGCCTCCCTCAAGGACGTCGCGGTCGTGGCCGCCCTGCCCAAGACCCGCTCGGGAAAGATCCTGCGCAGGACGATGCGCGGCATCGCCGACGGCCACGACGAACCCATCCCCTCCACGGTGGACGACGCCGACGTCATCGAGGCCCTGCGCCCTGTTCTCCGCCGTGCCGCCCCTACCCCGTAAGCGGCCGCCGCACAGCCTGACCGGCCTGACCGACAGCGGGTGAGCTCATCCCGCATACGTGGGGTGCGGCGTGTTCGACGTCTCCACAGTCGGTCGCCCACCCCCTTGCGATCACTCGCACGCAAACATAGTATTATGTTCATAATTCTATGGCGCCCCGATCGGTCACGCCCCTACGGCGGTCGCCCTCTCCCTTCAGCGATCCACCGCCCACCATCCGAGGAATCACTCATGCTCAACGCCCTGTGGAACCCGACCACCGTCGGAGAGATCCCCCTGCCGCACCGGCTGGCCATGGCTCCCCTGACCCGCAGCCGCGCCACTCCGGACGGTGTGCCGACCGAGCTGAACGCCGAGTACTACGCCCAGCGCGCCTCGCACGCGCTCATCATCACCGAGGGCACCCAGCCCTCGGCCGACGGTCAGGGCTACCCGGTGACCCCGGGCATCTACACCGAGGAACACATCGCCGGCTGGCGCAAGGTCACCGACGCCGTGCACAGGGCCGAGGGACGCATCGTCATCCAGCTGATGCACGCCGGGCGCATCGCCCACCCGGACAGCACCCCCCACCACCGGCAGCCGGTGGCTCCCTCCGCGATCAAGCCGGCGGGCCAGACGTTCACCCCGTCCGGGCTCCAGGAGATGCCGGAGCCGCGCGAGCTTTCCACCGAGGAGGTCGCCACGACGGTCGACGACTTCCGGCGCGCCGCCGCGGCCGCCATCGCGGCCGGCGCCGACGGCGTCGAGATCCACGGGGCCAACGGCTACCTGGTCAACCAGTTCCTCTTCCCCAGTGCCAACCAGCGCACCGACCGGTACGGCGGGTCGCTCGACAACCGCATACGTTTCGCGGTGGAGGTCGCCACGGCCGTGGCCGACGAGATCGGCGCCGACCGCACCGGTATCCGGCTCTCTCCCGGCAACCCCTACCAGATCAACGACCTCGCGGAGAGCGACCCCCACGAGCTCTACCCGCACCTCCTGCGCGCCCTCGCGCCCCTCAACCTCGCCTACCTGCACATCGGCCACGGCGGCGACGAGGAACTCCTCTTCACCCTCCGCAAGTTGTGGCCGACCACCCTGCTCCTCAACCGGGGCGGCGCCGACATCGCCACCCGCGCAAAGGACGTCGAAGACGGCCTGGCCGACGTCGTCACCGTCGGCACCATGGCCCTCGCCAACCCCGACCTCGTCGAGCGCCTGCGCTCCGGTGCCCCCCTGAACACCCCCGACCCCAACACCTTCTACGGCGGTGGCGCGGCCGGCTACACCGACTACCCCACCTACACCGCCTGACGGAAAATCCGGCGCCCGAGGAGAGGATCGACATCGGGCGCCTCAATGCGGTCACGGCGTAAATACGGTCACGGCGTGCGGCGGTGGCAACCCGAGGATCGGGCCACCGCCGCCGTACGCCGTGGCCTTTCGTCTCGCACCCCTGCGTTCCGCGCCCAGCAGGACCGTGGATCGCCGGCCCAATGGCCTGACGCTCGTAATATTACACGTGTCAGGCCACGGCTTAGGCTTGAACGCGAGGCGACGGCCTTACCGAGCGAATGGAGACGACCGTGGTGCGCTATGCCAAGGAACACAAGCAGGTGACGCGGCAGCGGATCATCGAGAAGGCCGGTCACCGGTTCAAGCAGGACGGCATAGACGGCTCGGGCATCTCCACGCTGATGTCGGATGCCGGACTCACCAACGGGGCCTTCTACGCCCACTTCGCATCCAAGGACGACCTCGTCGCCCATGTCGTGGCCGACGAACTGCGCACGCAGGTCGCGAGGTACGGCACACTGCGGCCCGGCCGCCCGGGGCTTGAGGACCTCATTCGCGAGTATCTGTCGCCCGAGCACCGGGACCACCCCGGTCTCGGCTGCCCGTCCGCCGCCCTCCTCGACGAGATCGGCCGCTGCGAGAACCAAACCAAGCAGGCCTACACCGACGGCGCGCAGGACATCCTGGACGAGATCGCCGCCCGCCTGGAACCCGGGAACCCGCAGTCCGCCCGCGGCAAGGCCATCGGCCTCTTCACCATGCTGGTGGGGACGATGCAGCTGTCCCGAGCCCTCGCCGACCAGAAGTCGGCCGACGACGTCCTTGAGCGGGGCATCGAGAACGCCCTCACCTTCACGCGTTAGCCGTATTGATCACGAGGGCGGTTGACACACCCGCGGCGCTTGATCATGGCGAAGACCTTCGAATATAAAATTATGATCAACATTCAATGTGGGGAGGATGTCGATGGAGGGCGAGCAACTCCCCTGGCAAGCGAAGGAGCATGTGCGGTGCGCTACGGGAAAGAGCACAAGCAGACGACCAGACAACGGATCATCGAGACGGCCGGACGCAGGTTCAAGCGGGACGGCATCGACAGCTCGGGCATCTCGGCACTCATGAAGGACGCGGGGCTGACCAACGGCGCCTTCTACACCCATTTCCCCTCGAAGGACGACCTCGTCGCGAACGCAGTCTCCGACCAACTGCACAGACAGAACGCGAACATCGTGGCGCATGCGGCACCCGGCCGCGCGGGACTCGAACAGATCGTGCGGTGGTACCTGTCCCCCCAGCACCGCAACAGCCCCGTCGACGGCTGCCCCTCCGCCGCCCTGCTCGACGAAATCGGGCGCTGCACAGACCCGACCCGGCAGGCGTACACCGACGGCGTACTGCTTGTCATCGACGGCATCGCCGCCCGCCTGGCGCCCGACAATCCGCACTCGGTCCGCACCAAGGCACTCGGCGCCTACGCCATGATGGCCGGGACGCTACAGCTCTCCCGCGCCCTCACCGACCGGCAACTCTCCGACAACCTCCTCGAGCAGGGCATCCACAACGCCCTCGCCCTGCTGGGCGCCGAGCACGAACCCGCCACGGCATCGAACTGACCCACCCACGGAGCCCGCTCGTTCATGGTCCACCTTCCTTCGACCAGCCCGGACGGCAGCGACGGTTCGCCAGTCGACCTGGCGAACCGTCACGGCATGCAGGGGTGGCACGTGTGCCGTCGACGCTACTCGTCGAGGAACTGGACAGCGTGCTTCAGGAACCGCTCGGGGTACTGGAACTGCGCTCCGTGCCCGGCGTCGGGGTAGATGATCAGCTGGGCGTCGGGGATGTTCTGGGCGAGGTGCCAGGAGTTGATCGAGGGGATCATCACGTCGTTCTCGCCGTTGAGCACCAGCGTCGGCTGGGTGATCGCGTTCAGGTAGACGAAGGGCGTCTCATCCGGCCGCAGCGGCGAGTAGACCGCGACCGCCTCCGCCTGCGCCATCATGAGTTCGGGCGAGCTCGGCGGGTCCTGGTCGACCCGCTGGTGACGCCGCTCCCAGAAGGCCTTGCCCGCTTCCTGCGCAGCCTCCGAAGGGCCGAAGAAGAGGTAGAGGAAGTCCTCCACGGCGGGGACCGGATGCGTCGCGACTTCAGGCACCTTGGGGTCGACGGCCCCCTCCCCGCCCCGCAGGCCGGTGCCGATCAGCAGGAGCTTGCGCACCAGCTCGGGGTGGCGCAGCGCGACCTCCTCGGCCTGGATACCGCCGATCGAGAAGCCGAGCAGATCGACCTGCTCCAGCCTCAGGGCCCGGATGACCGCGGCGATGTCGTCGGCCATGTCCTCGATCCGGTTGCGCGGCGCGCCGGACGACGAGGCGGTGCCACGACCGTTGAACAGGATCACCTCACGGCCCTCCGCCAGGCCGTCGGTGATCAGCGGGTCCCAGTTGTCGAGGCCTCCGCGGAAGTGCTGGACGAAGAAGAGCGGAACGCCGGAGGGCTTTCCCCAGCGCCGGTAGGCGAACCGGTCGCCGTCGACCTCGATGTACTGAGTCGGTGCTGTCACATGCGTGTCACTCATGGCCTGACCCTTTCCGCAGTCGGTGGACTTTACGATGATGGTCATAATCTGAAAAGTCAACTGCTTAGATGTCGATCGACATCTATGTATGCTGGACTGTCGAGCGTCGACAGAGGGGCGGGCAGGACATGCGGGTGACCAGGGCACAGGCAGAGCAGAACCGTGCGCACATCGTCGCGACAGCCGCGAGACTGTTCCGTGAGCGCGGCTACGACGGCGTCGGCGTGGCGGAGCTGATGGCAGAGGCCGGGTTCACCCATGGCGGGTTCTACAAGCACTTCCGCTCCAAGGCCGCCCTGATGGCCGAGGCATCCGCGAGCGGGCTCTCACAGACTGCGGCACGGACAGAAGGTCTGGAGATCGCCAAGTTCGTCGAGTCCTACGTCTCCCGGGAACATCGCGACAGACGCGGTGAGGGTTGCACCATCGCGGCCCTCAGTGGCGACGCCGCACGTCAACCCGAGGACGTCAGGACGGAGTTCGCGGCCGGCATAGAGAGCCTGACGACGGCCCTTCAGGCCGGAGGCGACCCGCCGCCGGACACGGACCAGCGCACGGCCCGCGCCACGGTGATCGACGTGCTGGCCCACTCGGTCGGCGCAATCATGCTGTCGCGGGCATGCCAGGACGGCTCTCCACTGGCGGACGAAATCCTCGATGTCTGCCGTGAGGCAATCCTCGCGTCACTGGCACACGGAGACGGCGACCGACCGACGACAGAGGGCCTGGTGAGCCGGTCCTGAGGTCTCGCTTCGCCACGTGAGCTGCGTTCTGGTTCAGATCGCGACCAGGCTTGATCCGCTTTGCCGGACATCTGAGATCAGGGGTGCTGCCTGTGGGTCAGCAAGACCGAGGCCGACGCGGCCGAGGGCGCTGGCCCGACCAGCAGCGAACGCGAGAAACTGACCGCGCTGCGGCGGGAGAACCGCCGACTGCGAGAGGACGCGGAGATCCTCAAGCGGGCCACGGCCTCCTTCACGAAGGAGACCCGGTGAGGGGTGGCGGTGTGCCTCGCCGAGGCTCGGGCCGACTTCTGGCGGCTGCGAGAACGCTGACCGGTGCGCCGCCCGGCGCAGCACGGCGGAATTTCGAGGGAGGACCGGCGCGGGCAGTTCGCCGTGAAAGACAGGATCCAGTAGATCGACACTGACGTGGTCGGCGAAGCGGGGCACCGCGACCTCGGTGAGTTCCCTGGCGGTCGTCACGATGTCAAGGCTGGAGCCGATGCTGGTTCGAGCCTCGCTCAGCAGAGCGATTCGCTCCCGCGAGGCGTACTGCTGGGAGTAGTCGGACGCCGCCCGGCCACTGCATGTGTCTGACCTGTCGCGTCCTTGAGCGGAAAGATGTCGACGGCCCAAGCATGTGCCCTCGGCTCGCCCGGGAGCTTGACGAAAGGCTCGGTGAACTCCGGCTCCCCCGTTGTCGCAACCTGTAGGACCCGTCGCGCCACTTCCTCTGCCACACGGTCCTGATCCGGGACGAGCCTGGCCGGGAGCCGGCCGCGGGCTTCCTCCTGACACATCCCGATGGTCCGCCCTCGCGCAGGTAGTCGAGGGCCTTCCACAGTTCCTCACGTTCGGCGTTCTTGCCGGACTTCTTGTCGGAGAAGATCCGGATGCAGCCCGCTGTGTTGAGTGCGTGGATCTGCCGGTCGAGCAACTGCCCCTTGGTGGACACGCGTGCGTATCCCACGAGGCGGCCTGTCCGTACGGCCGGAACGGGTGCGAGGAGATCAGCGGTGTCGTCGTCCTGGGGTGGCCGCACCCGCCAGATCGTACAGAAAACGGTGCTCCTCAAGTTCTTGAGCACATCGACTTTCTGACACCGTTTTTATGGGCATGATCCGGCGTCGATCCGGTCACGCGCCGGCCACTTATCGATCTTGCTCATCAATCGGTCGATTCTTGAGCGGCCACGACAAGCCCAGGCACCCCTTGATGCTTCGCCGTGATTTGGTGAGAGCTGTATCAGGCCAGTGGTCCGTGCTCGGGTGTCGGATCCGTATCGGCGGGCTGTGCCGTACCACCGAGCCTCAGAGGCGGACGCTTGGACCGGGGCCCTGGGAGGAGGGCGGCGGGGATGAAGCTGATGAGCGTGAAGGTCAGCATCCACCAGAAGCTGTTGCCGTAGGCGCTCGCGATGTCCCGGGTTCCGGGCGACGCCGACGTGTTCGGGAGCTGGATGGCCAGGATGATGGCGATCACGGCGGTGCCGAATGACGCGCCGAGCCGTTGGACGACGCTGATCATGCCGGTCGCTCTGGCGATGGCCGTCACGGGGATGTCGCGGTAGGCCCCGGCAGTGATGGCCACCCCGACGAATCCAAGCCCGAGACCTCGTACCGACAATGAGACGCTCAGCAGGATGGTGTCCGGCGCGGCGGAGAGCTGGGTGAAGGCCACGGTTCCGAGAGCGGTAGCGACCGTGCCCCACAGCACCAGCGGTCGCGATCCGTATCGGTCGGCCAGCGCGCCGGCGAACGCGATGGCCAGCATGGTTCCCAGTCCTTGTGGTGCAAGTAGCCATCCGATGGTGCCGGCGTCGTAGCCGCGGGTGCGGGCGTAGAACAGGGGTAGCAGGAAGAGCGGCCCATAGACGGCCATGCCGTGGAGGAAGATCAGCATGGAGGAGGCGGAGAGCGCGCGGGAGGAGAACAGCCGCAGGTCGAGCAGCGGATTCGCGGTTCGCAGGGCATGGACGGCGAACGCGCCCAGGAGTGCGATACCCGCGAACAGGACCAGCATGGTGACAGGGCTGAACAGGCCCGCAGTGTCGTGGAAGCGGGAGAAGCCGTAGACCAGGAGGCCGAGACCGGTCGGCAGGAGCAGCAAGCCGATCCGGTCGACGGGGGCGTCATGACGCCCGCCTGGTGCTGGGAGCATCCGCCAGGCCAGGACCAGCGCGACGATACATATCGGCACGTTGACGAAGAAGATCCAGCGCCAGCCGAGCTGATCGATGATGAAGCCGCCGAGTACCGGACCGACGATCGGCGCGAGTTGGGCGGGCAGGGCGATCAGGCTCATGACCCTGCCGAACCGCTGGGGCCCTGCGGCCTGGGCGAGGATCGCCTGGCACAGCGGGAGGATCATGCCGCCGCCGATGCCCTTGACGATCCGGAAGACGACGAGGCTGGTGATCGACCACGCGGTGCCACAGAGCGCCGAGCCGAGCATGAACAGAGCGATCGAGAACATCCACATCGGCCTGGCGCCGAAGCGGTCGGCAGTCCATCCGACGAGCGGAGTGACCAGAGCGAGGGTGAGCAGATAGGCGGTGCTGACCCACTGGAGCGAGTTCTCGGAGGCGTCGAAGTCCCGGGCGATGGACTCCAGGGCGACGCTGACGATCGTCGTGTCCAGCAGGGAGGCAACAGCGCCGGCGAGCAGGACGGCGGCGAGCACGATCAGTCCGCGATCCAGTCCCGGCGACTTGATTGTTGGCATGCCAGCAGAATAGATGGCATGCCAACAAAGTGTTAGCGTTGGGCTATGCCCAGCGCATCGCTCAATCCCCCACTTCCCGAACGGGAACCGCCGAGCGGCCGTCACGGCACAGGCGTTCACGTATCGGAGGCTCCGGTCGGCTCCGCTCTCCTGCGGCTACTGCGGGCGCACGCTCAGCTCGGTACCGCTCTACTGGCCAGGATCGGTGTCCCACCGCCGCAAGAGCTCGTTCTGCTGCGCCTGGAGGAACTCGGGACGCTTCCGCAAGGTGACCTCGTCCGCTACCTCAACCGCGACCGGTCGACCACGAGCGCGACCCTGCAAGCGATGGAGCGGGCCGGGCTGATCACTCGCAGTCCGTCGCGCAGCGACCGCCGGGCTCTGGACGTCAGCATCACCGACGCCGGGCGTGCCCTGTGTCCTGCGGTGCGGGATGCGTGGGCGGAGCTGGAGGAGACGGCCTTCTCCCACCTCTCGTCCGATGACCGCGCCGCCCTGATTGCCGCTATGGACGCCTCCCAACAGGCTCTCGCCGTGACCCTTGAGGAACGCTCTCATGACAGAGCGTCCGTACCTTCTGATGGCCGGAGACAACAGTGACCCGTCCCCAGCTCACCGTGGTGATCGCCAGCACCCGTACGGGACGGTTCGGTCCCACCGTTGGGCACTGGTTCGCTGACATAGCCCGGAAGGATGAGACATTCGACGTTGATGTCCTTGACCTGGCCGACGTCGACCTGTCCCCGTCTTTCGACGCCGGCCCCGCGCTGGCGCGCTTCAGCGAGCAGGTCGGCGCCTCGGACGCCTTCGTGATCGTGACTCCCGAGTACAACCACAGCTTCCCCGGGCCTCTCAAGATTGCGCTCGACAGTGTCCGGACCGAATGGCAGGCCAAGCCCGTCGCTTTCGTCTCGTACGGCGGTCTCTCCGGCGGACTACGTGCCGTCGAGGCACTGCGTCAGGTCGTTGCTGAACTCCATATGGTCAGCGTCCGCGCCAGCGTGAGCTTCCACGGGGCCCACACTCTGTTTGACGCCGATGGGCAGCTGCTCGCCCCGGACGCCCCGCTCCACGCGGCCACCGAACTGCTGGGTCAACTCGGCTGGTGGACGAAGACCCTGAAGCAAGGCCGCACCGAGGAGCCCTACCCCGCCTGACGGCTTTCCCGTCCGATCCGTCCTTCCGCCACGAGATCCCTCAACCACAGAACGAGGAACTGCCACTATGCACGCTGTCGTGATCGACGGCTACGGCGGCCCCGAAGTCCTCCGGCTCTCCGAGGTCCCAGTCCCCGTTCCTGGCCCCGGCCAGGTACGGATTCGAGTACACACCGCCGGCGTCAACCCGGTCGATGTCAAACTGCGCGGCGGGTACTTCTCCGCCTTGGCCCAGGCCCAGTTCCCGCTGCGCCTGGGCAATGAATACGCGGGCGTCGTCGACCAGCTCGGGGACAGGGTCGAAGACATCGCGGTCGGCGACGAGGTGCTCGGTTCGGCCACCGGCCAGTGCTACGCGGACTGGGTCGTCATCGAGGCCGCGGACACCGTCGCGAAACCGACGTCGATGGACTGGGACGTTGCCGGGGGAATCGCGACCGTTGGGCAGACCGCATACACCGCGCTGACACAGATCGGTGGTGGGAACGCCGGCGACACGCTGCTCGTGCACGCCGCCGCGGGCGGTGTCGGCACGATGGCGGTGCAGATCGCCAGGCTGTGGGGCACCACCGTCATCGGTACCGCGAGTGACCGTAACCACGACTACCTGCGTTCCCTTGGCGCGATACCGGTGGTCTACGGGCCCGGACTCGTTGAACGTGTCCGCGAGATCGCACCGCAAGGACTCGACGCCGCACTCGACTTGATCGGCGGCGCTGCCACCGCCGCCTCGCTGGAGCTGGTCGCCGACCGTGACCGCATCGGGACCACCATCGATACCGAAGGCGCTGAGAAATACGGATTCCACCGTGTCGGCGGCCGAACGACGCCTGGTCTGCGGCAGGTGGTCGACTGGTACCGCACGGGCGCGGTCAAGATGCCCAGCGTCACCGTCTACCCACTCGATCACGCCGCCGCCGCCCACCGCCACGTTGAAGCCGGTCACACCCAAGGCAAGGTCGTCTTGCAGGTCAGGTAGGCCCGTCACGCATGCCCGACACGGCACTGCGTCGGGTCGGCAGCCGGACGGTGAGTCCTGCAGAGCTGACTCCGGACCAGTGCCGACCCTACGGCCTGCCTTGACTGAGCCGGATGCCGGTCGTCCACGGGGGTGCGCGATGCGGGAACGGCGGCAGCCGCGGTGAGGTTCAGGCGGGTGTCCATGTCGAGGTTCACCTCCCCGTACGGGCGCACGTGGGACCAGAACAGCGGGGTCAGACCGCGCCGGTCGGCTGGCGTCAGCAAGTCCGCCCACTCCGGCTCGTCCAGGACGTCCTGGAGCATGAGGGTGTTCACGTAGACCAGGGCCGATTGGAGAATCCGCAGGCACAGCACGAACATCTCCTGCTCGTCGCGCCGGTTCGAGGCGATCTCCCCACCTTTACCGTAGGCGATGACGGAGTTCGCGCCGTTGGAGGACTCCATGACGTTCAGGCCCCCTCGATCTCCCGCTGGAGGTCGCGCAGTCGCAGGTAGCGGGCTACGAAGATGGTCTTCTGGACGCGGCCGACCTCCAGCATCGCCGCGTAGGTGGGGTGGGAGGCGTTGCGGGTGAAGCGGCGCAGGATCGCCTCGGTGGACGCGGTGCGGGTACGGATCGCGGTCGCGCACTTGATCATCTGGTCATACTGCTGGGCGATGAGCTCCCAGCGGATCGGCCGGGTCAGCGCCGGGGTCAGCTGCGGGTAGGCGTCCGGTTCGCCGGCCACCGGCCGGTACAGCTTGACCTTGTTGATCCGCTTGATGCGCGGCAGCAGGTCGAAGTTCGGCAGCCGTGTGATGCCGAACCCGATCTCCGACTGGCCGTGCGAGTCGGTGTAGTTGGCCTCGACGTCCATGGTGGTGCCGTGCCGCATCGCGCCTTCGATCATCGCTGCGACCTCGGAGGCGGTGCAGTTGATCAGCTGGGAGTGGATGGCCAGCGACTTCTTCTCCACGTGCCAGTAGATGAGCACCCCGCGGCGGCCGTAGCGCGAGTGCCACTCGGTGAACAGGTTCTGGTCGTAGGCGCGCACGTGGGTGGATTCGGAGGCGACCGCGGTCGAGCCCTGTCCCCACAGCTCGGTGCTGCGGGCGGCGAAGGTGGCGTTCGCGATCTGGACGGCGATGGCGCGAGCGGCCTCCGCCGACAGATACCGGCGGCGTACGCAGCGCAGCTCGTCCTCGGTGTGGCCGTGGCCGCCGGACGCCTCGACGATCGTCCCCGCAGAGCTTCACCCACCGCAGCCGTACGGCCCAGGACTCACCCACACGGGTGACGCCGTCGCAAGATCACTGCCGTTTGCGGCTGGTGACACGGTTCTTACCGGCACCCCATCCTGCCGTCGGCAGCGGCCAGGTCGCCCATCGGCCTGCCGATGATCTCTGCGGGACTGTACCCGAGAACAGATTCCGCCCCTTCGCTCCAAAAGGTCACCCGCCCGTCCCGGTCCGTCACCGCGACGGAGACGGAGACGTCGGGACCGACGCCGGTGAGCGGAGAGACCTTCCGGCCGGATCCGCCCATCACGTTCCTGCCCCTGCTGCCGCACAAGCAGGCACCCTCGACGATGCTCTGGGGAGCATCTGATGGCAAGACGGGCACGGATGCGAAGCGCCCATGAGGACAGCGTCACCGCGAGCATCAGGGCCGCACCGTTGACCAGCAACTTCGTGCCCACGGCCACGAACAGGGCGGCCACGTTCTGGCTACCGAAAGTGAAGGCGGTGGAGCCCAGGAAGACCGTGGCGAAGATCGTGGCGAGGTCGGCCCCGCTTGCCCAACCCCACTCGCAAAGCGGGCCGCCCCCGTCAGGACCGGTGACCGCGCCGAGCGCGCACCCCTGGCGGCAGGTCGTGGGTGATCTCGGACAGCCGTTCACTGGCGCTGCCAGCGCAGCAACGCAAAGGAGGAGCCGCCAAAGAGGATCAGCATCCACAGCATGACCTACCGAAGGGCTGCGCCGCACCCTGCCGGTCCGTCTCCCGGCCGCCGCCCCCGAGGCGATCTACCGAGCGAGGGCGCTGACGAGGACGGATTTCATGTTGCCCTCCCTGGAAACACTGGACACGCTGGATGCGGGCGTGCAAGACGGGTACGCGCCGCACGCTGCTGCATGCCCCGGGCGGACGCTTCGATGTGCGTCCCCGGCGCGCTTCCCCGAGCAAGGGGTGCACCGCAGATGCACAGAACGGGAGTTTCCTCCATGACGCAGCTCGATCTCACCGGCTCCACCGCCCTGGTGACCGGTTCCACGCAGGGCATCGGAGAGGCCATCGTCGTCGGGCTGGCCCGGGCGGGCGCCCGCGTGGCAGTGAACGGGCGGACCCCGGCGAAGGTCACGGCGGCCGTCGAGCGCGTCCGCGCCGCCGTGCCGGGCGCGGACGTCGTGCCCGTCGTGGCGGACGCCGCCTCCGACGAGGGCGCCCGACGCATCGGGGACGCCCTGGAGCATGTGGAGATCCTGGTCAACAACCTGGGCATCTTCGGCGCACAGCCCGCCCTCGAGATCACCGACGACGAGTGGCGGCGCTACTTCGAGGTGAACGTGCTGGCCGCGGTCCGGCTCACCCGCCTGTACCTGCCCGGCATGATCGACCGCGGCTTCGGACGCGTCCAGTACATCGCCAGCGACTCCGCCGTGGTCACGCCCGTCGAGATGATCCACTACGGAGTGACCAAGACCGCGCTCCTCGCCGTCTCCCGCGGCTTCGCCAAACAGGCCGCGGGCAGCGGGGTGACAGTCAACTCCGTCATCGCCGGCCCCACGCACACCCAGGGCGTGGAGGAGTTCGTCTACCAACTCGTCGACGCCGACCTCCCCTGGGACGAGGCCCAGCGCGCCTTCATGCGGGACCACCGGCCGCAGTCCCTGCTCCAGCGGCTCATCGAGCCCGAGGAGATCGCCAACATGGTCGTCTACCTCAGCTCGCCCCTGGCCTCCGCGACCACCGGCGGGGCCATCCGCGTCGACGGCGGTTACATCGACTCCATCACCCCGTAGCGCCGGGCTGCGAGGGCTGAGCGAGTACCGCTCCAGCACCCTGTCAGAACGACTTCGAGAGCACGGTGCAACTGAGTGCCGACGCCGCGCAGGGAACATCCCCGCGGGCGCGGGACCACAACCTCTAACCCCGTGAATCGGATCGGGTGACGGGTGGTGCGGGATGAGGCTTGTTCCTGTCTCATGCCAGGACGCCGGGTTCTTCTGCGTGCTTCCGCCGTTACTGATGTGCGCCTGGGCGCACTTGGTCCGGAGCGGTACGCCGGAAGCATGCCTGCCACCCGAGCGCGTATCCCAGCGGCAGCAGTCGGCGGACGGCATGAAGAACAGCACGTCGATCTCCCGTAGCGAAGCTCTGCTCCGGGCCCGCATGCAATGGCCTAACCATTGACGAGTCGGGTGCAGAACGGCACACTTTGCAGGTCGGGAGTGCCGGCTCAAGACGATGCATGGCCGGAGCTCGCCCTGCCTTCGGCTCCTGCTCGACGCCGGCCCATGGCCCAACCGCGGAGAATCCCCACGTGAACGTGCTGATCGTATTCGCCCACCCGGAACCCCACTCGTTCAACGGCGCGCTGAAAGACAGAGCCGTACAGGTGCTCGAACAGGCCGGGCACGAGGTGGTGGTGAGTGATCTGTACCGGCTTGGTTGGAAGGCCGCTCTCGACGCCGATGACTTTCCGGGAACGCGACTCGCCCCCGGCTTCCTCGACGTCTCCAAGGAGCAGGAACGCGTGTCGGCGTCCGGGCTCACCCCGGCCGATGTTCGGGCGGAGCAGGAGAAGGTCGCCTGGTGCGATCTGGTTGTCTTCCAGTTCCCGATGTGGTGGTTCGGAATGCCGGCCATCCTCAAAGGGTGGGTCGACCGGACGATGGCCCGCGGGTTCGCCTATGGGGCGGGGCGGAAGTACGACACCGGAATGCTCAAGGGCCGGCGCGCCATGGTGTGCGCGACAACCGGCACGGCGTCGAGCCTGTACGAACCCGACGGCATCGACGGGGATATCAACCACATCCTGTGGCCCGTGCACAACGGCATCTTCCGCTATCTCGGCTTCGACGTCCTGCCGCCGTACGTCGCCTGGATGCCGGGCCGCGTGTCCCCCGAGGAACGGGAGGCGTACCTGGAGGAGTACGGCAAGTGCCTGCTGACTCTGGAGGACACGGAGCCCCTGTTCTTCCACCCCGCCGAGGACTACGGCCCCGACGAGCGGCTCAAGCCCGGAGTCGTGGCCCGCAGCGGCTTCCAGTGGAATCCGGCAGGCGAGAGGGGGGCGACCTCGTGAGTGACACACCTTTGTTCCAGACGCTGCACCACATCTGCGTCGTCGTGCGCGACATCGAGAGGTCCGTCGCCTCCTACGAGTCGAGGGGCGTGGGCCCGTGGCACGACTTCCCGTCTCTGGATGCCTTCAAGGACGACCTTCAGGTACCTGACCAAGGCGCGTTCTTCGACCTCACCTACAAGTACGCCGACCTCGGCAACATCCAGCTCCAGCTCTGCCGACCGGGAACGGGTCCGAGCCCCCAGCGGGACTTCCTGGAGATGCACGGCGAGGGGGTCTTCCACCTCGGCTTCAGCGTGCCCGAGTGCGACGCCGCCGAGGACCGGGCGGCGGATCTCGGCCTGGAGGTCCTGCTGCGGGGGCGACGGCCCGACGGCAGCGGGTTCACCTACTTCGACACCGCGGGCGACGGCGCGGGGGTGGTCCTGCAGATCCGCTCCACCAGCCCGTCCCGATAAAGGGTTCCCGTCCCGACGAAGGGCTTCAGGCGCGACTGTCCCGCTCCGGCATTGCGGAGCGGGACAGTCGCGTTGTGCGGCCGAGCCGAGGCGTTTCGACACCTGTAGGAATCCGGCGGCCGGCTTCCCGTCTCCGCTCCGAAGCGCCGCGTCGGCACCCGGCCGTAGCGTCCTCCCATCCCGATGGACGGAGGGCTGATGGCCGTGCAGAACCGTACCGATGTGGTTGTCGTAGGCGCAGGGGTGGTCGGCGCCAGTTGCGCGTTCCAGCTCGCCCGCAGTGGGCTGAACGTCGTCGTCCTGGAGACGTACGACGGCCCGGCGGAGGGCAGCAGCGGCCGATCGTTCGCGTCGGTCCGCGCCCAGTGGGCGGACGCGCTCAACATCGACCTGTCGTGGCGGAGCATCCAGGCATACCGCGACTTCGAGCAGACCCATGGTTTCGACGTCGGCTACCGGGCGTCGGGCTACCTCCTGCTGGTCCCCGAGCACGCCTGGGCGGACCACCTGGAGGCCGTGGAGCTCCAGCGGGCGCACGGCGTGCCCGTCGACGTGCTCGACGTCGCCGCCGCCCAGGCGATCACCCCGTTCTCGGCCGACGGGATCGCCGGGGCGACCTGGGGTCCGGCCGACGGGGTCGTCGACCCGCACCTGGCCGCGGGCGCCTGGCTGACGATGGCCCGCGCTCTGGGCACCCAGGTCCGCTTCCGCCGGCGCGTCACCTCGGTCGAGCGGGCCGGCGACGGCTGGCGCGTCACCGCCGGTGGCGAGGCCGTCGACTGCCGGTACGTCGTCAACGCGGCCGGCGGCTGGGGAGGGGAGGTGGCTGCGCTGGCGGGCCTTGAAGTCCCGGTGGTGCACTCGCGGCGCAATGTCTACGCCACCGCGCCCGGCGCACTGGCCGGCCCGCTGCCCATGACCATCGACGTGGGCTCCGGGGTCTACCTGCGCACTGAGGGCGAGCGGCTGCTGTTCGCCGGCGCCAAGCCGGACGAGGTCGACGGCCACAACGTCAGTGTCGACTGGCCGTGGATGGAGAAGGTGCTGGAACTGGGCAGCGCCCGCTTCCCGTGGCTGGCCGATCTGCCGCTGGACCGCGCAGGATGCTGGGCGGGCACGTACGAGAACACCCCCGACCACCATCCCGTGCTGGGCGAGGCCCCGGGCGCGCCGGGCTGGATCAACGCCTGCGGGTTCTCCGGACACGGGGTGATCCAGGCCCCGGTGGCGGGGCAGTTGGTGACCGAGGAGATCATCGACGGCGGTGTGCACAGCGTCGACATGAGCGCACTGCGCCTGGAGCGCTTCGCCGAGGCGCGTGTCGACACCGCCGGGCTGGTGTTCTGATGGCGGCCACACGAATCGACGTCGAGACGAAGGACGGCGTCGTCTGGATCACCCTGGACGGGCCCGAGACCCGCAACGCGCTCGATGCGCGGGCCTCGCAGGATCTGATCGCCGCCTGCGACCGGATCGACGCCGATCCGGAGGTGGGGGCAGCGGTGATCACCGGAGCCGGGCGGGCGTTCTGCTCGGGTGCGGACACCGATGTGCTGACCTCGCTGCGCTCGGCCCGCGCCGATGAGGGCTACGAGGGCCTGGACGTGCTGTACGCGGGGTTCCGGCGGTTCGCCGGC
The DNA here is from genome assembly GCF_040635845.1 of Streptomyces sp. NPDC006872. NCBI lineage: Bacteria > Bacillati > Actinomycetota > Actinomycetes > Kitasatosporales > Streptomycetaceae > Streptomyces > Streptomyces sp. NPDC006872. The sequence continues at coordinate 136,956 of NZ_JBEYIL010000010.1, read as the reverse complement.
CTGCGCGTGCCGACGGTCGCCGCCGTCAACGGCGCCGCGGTCGGGGCGGGGCTGAACCTGGCGCTCGCCGCCGACCTGAGGGTGGTGGCGGAGGACGCCCTGCTGGTGTCCGGGTTCGCCGCCGTCGGCATCCATCCCGGTGGCGGCCACCTCCACCTGCTCGCCCGCGCGGCCGGCTCGACGGCCGCCGCCGCGATGGGCGTGTTCGCCCGGCGTGTACGGGGTTCCGAGGCGGTCGGTCTCGGGCTGGCCTGGGCCGCCGTACCCGCCGACGACCTGCACCCGACCGTCCGCGAAGTGGTCGCGCACCTGGCCGCGGACCCGGAACTCGCCCGCGCTCTCAAGGCCGACCTGCGCCTGACCGTGCTGGACACCGCCGCCTGGGAGCGGGCCGTCGAGATCGAGCGGGCCCGCCAGCTGTGGTCGCTGACCCGATGGCCCAACTCCCGCCAGAGCAAGGACAGTTGAGGAGACCAGATGTACCCGACGTTGCGTACCGACGCCCGCGGCAGGACCTGGATCGACACCACCGTCGCCACCCTCGCCGCCTTCGGTGAGGAGCACCGCGCACGCCTCGACGCGGCCAACCGCGCCGGTGAGTTCCCCCGTGACCTGTACGCCGAGTTCGGCAAGCTCGGCTTTCTCGGGCCGCTCGTCCCCACCGAACACGGGGGAATCGGCGGTGGCGTGGCCGAGTACGTGGTGATCAGCGAGGAAGTCGGCCGCCACGGGCTCGTCTCCGGGCAGATCGCGGCCCAGGGGCAGCGCTGGCTGCTCGACTGGGGCACCGAGGAGCAGAAGGAGCGGTGGCTGCGTGGGATCGCCACCGGGGAGGTCGTCTTCTCCGAGTCGATCAGCGAGAAGAACGCCGGTTCGTCGTTCAAGGCGATGAAGTCGACGGCGGAGCGGGACGGTTCGGACTGGATCCTGACCGGGACCAAGACCCATGTGAACCTCGGTGCCGACTGCGATGTCACGCTCGTCTACGCGATGGCGCCGGAGGGGCTGACCAGCTTCCTCGTCGACATGACCCTGCCGGGCATCAGCACCAAGGTCACCGACCCGGTCGGGCTGCGGCTGATCCGCACGGCCGACGTCGACTTCGACCACGTACGCGTCCCCGACAGCGCGCTGCTGGGCCCGGCGGGCGGCGGCCTGAAGACCTTCCTGTCCACCTTCAACATCAGCCGGCTGGGCAACGCGTCGGAGCTGATCGGGCTCGGCCGGCGGGCGCTGGAGCTGGGGCTCCGGTACGCGGGCGCGCGCCAGGTCGGGGACAACATGGTCACCGACTTCCAGGGCATCCAGTGGATGGTCGCCGACGCCTGGTGCGACCTTCAGGCGGCCTCCCTGGCCCGGGACGACGCCGCGCTCGCCCACGCGCGCGGCGAGGACATCGCCCTGCACACCTCCACCGCCAAGCGGCTCGCGATCCGGGCCGCCGAGCAGGCGAGCGACGCCTCCTACAGCCTGGTCGGCGGGCACGGCCTGTACTTCGACGAGCCGTACACGGACATCGTCAACGACATCAAGGTCCTGAAGGTCGCCGGGGGTTCGGCGGAGATCCTGCGCAACTACGTCGCGCGCCGCATCCTGAAGGACCCCGGCCACGAGGGGCTCGCATGACCACCACCAGCACGAGCATCGCGGGCATGCTGACCGACCGGGCGGCGAGCCGTCCCGGGCTGCGGCTGGGCACGGTGGACGACCAGCTCCGGCTCGACGAGGCTCTCGCGCTCGCCGCCGGACGGGCGAAGCGTCTCCTCGACTCGGGCGTCCGTCCCGGCGAGAAGGTCGCGCTCGTCGCCCCGACCTCCACCGACCACCTGCTGACCTGGATGGCGTGCGTCCTCGCCGGCGCCCCGGTCGCACTCGTCAACCCGACCTACCCCAGCGACCTGCTGGAGCAGATGCTGGGCCGGCTCGCCCCGGCCCTGGTGATCGGGCCGGACGAACTCGCGGCCGCCCGCACCTCGGGCACCGCGGACCCGGCCGGACTGCCGGGGACGGCCGCCGGTCCCTTCGACACCGTGTCGTACATGCACACCTCCGGTACGACGGGACTGCCCAAGTTCTGCGTCCAGACGAACGAGTACTTCCTGCGCCTGGCCCGCGCCATGGGCGCCGCACTCGAACTCGGCCCGGACGACCGGGTGTTGGCACCGCTCCCTCTCTTCCACATCAACCCGATGGGCTACGGAGTCCTCGGCGCCCTGTACGCGGGGGCCGACGCGCTCACGGTGGAGAAGTTCTCCGCGAGCCGCTTCTGGCCCGACGTAGTGGAGCAGGGCGTCACCGCGCTCGTGCTGCACGCCCCGCCGGTGGAGATCCTCAAAAGGGCGACCACCGGCGAGGACGCGGCCGGGCACCGGGTGCGCACCATGTTCTACGCCGACGGCGAGTTCCTGAAGCGGTTCTCGGTCCCGGCCGCCGTGTCCGGGTACGGCTCGACCGAGGCGGCCGGGGTCACCCACCTCAAGCGGTGGCGCGCCGAGGACCACCTGCCGCCCGACGCCAGCCGCCACGGCGGCCCGGCCCGCACGGACATCGAATGGCGGCTGGACGGCGACGGGTTGATCCAGGTACGCGAACGGGAGCCCGGAACCCTGTTCGGCGGTTACCTCACCGAGGACGGCGTCGACCCACACCGGGACGCCGACGGCTGGTTCGACACCGGTGACTTCGGGCGCGTGGACGCCGACGGCCACCTGGTGTTCGTGGAACGAGGTTCGGAATCGATCCGGGTCAAGGGCGAGTTCGTCCCCATCCCGTTCGTCGAGAACCACCTCGCGAGCGTGCCGGGCCTGGCCGACTTCGCCCTGTGGAAGCGTCCGGGCGAGCTGGTCGACGACGAGGTGGTGCTCTACGCGGCGGCCGACCCGCTGCCGTACGACGAGATCACCGAGGTCGTCGCCCACCTGCCGCTGTTCATGCGGCCCGTGACCATCGCCTGCGTCGAACGGATTCCCCGTGACGCGGCGGCGGGCAAGGTACAGCGCCGTCTGCTCGCCGAACAGGAGGTGATCCGATGGGTGGAGTTGGCATGAAAATCCCTCAACTCCCAGACTGGGCCGTCGACATGACGGACCTCCACGTCCACGCCTCACCCAGCCTGCTGCCCCGCCACGGAGACGACGCGGCCACCGTCGCCGCCGAACGCCAACAGGGCTTCCGCACGGTCGTGTTGAAGGCGCACGAGGGCAGCACCGTGGAGCGCGCCGCGACAGCGGGCGAGAACGTCTACGGCGGCATCGTCCTCAACAGCCCGGTCGGCGGGGCCAATCCGGACGCCGTGGAGGTCGCGGCGCGGCTCGGCGGGCGGGTCGTGTGGATGCCGACGGTTTCCTCGCGCACGCACAGGGCCGCAGCCGCCTCACCCGAGCTGTCCGTGCACCGTGGCTTCGAACTCCGCCCGGTCGACGTCGTCGAGGACGGTCGACTGCGCCCGGAGTGGTACGACGTCCTCGACGCCGTGGCCGCCCACGACCTGCTCCTTGCCAGCGGGCACCTGTCGGCCGAGGAGACGGTGGTGCTGTTCACCGAGGCCCGCCGCCGGGGCGTACGACGGCTGCTGGTCAACCACCCCAAGATGGCGTTCCTGCACTGGAACGACACCGCCGCCGAGGAACTCCGGCGACTGGACGCCCACCTCGAACTCGGCATCCTCCCGGACCTGTTGGGCACACCGGAGCACTCCAGCCTCACCCTGACCGGAAGCTACCCCTCGTCCCTGCTGGTGTTCGGCGGGGACCTCGGGCACGCCCACCACGCCACGCCCGCCGACGCCGTCGCCCCCTGGCTGCACCGCCTCGAACAGCGCGTCGGCGCCCGTAACGCCGCAGCCATCATGACCACCACGTCGCGGAGCCTGTTGCTGCCATGACCACCATCGCTCTTCTCCCCGGAGACGGAATCGGCTCGGAAATCCTCGACGGGCCCCTCACCTGTCTACGCCGCCTCCAGTCCGACGGCGCGCCCCTCACCCTCACCGGCCCCTACCCGTACGGCACCACCGGCTGGATGCAGACCGGTTCGATCCTCCCCCCGGAGACCGTCGACGCCTGCCGCGAAGCCGACGTCGTGCTCTCCGGCGCCGTCGGCGCCCACCCCGGAGTCACCTCCGCCCAGTGCCCCAACCCCGAGGCCGCGCTGATCGAGCTGCGGCACATCTTCGACCTGCGCGTCAGCATCCGTACGGTGTGGGTGCCCGGCGGAGACGACGTCGTCATCGTCCGCAACATCACCGGCGGCGCCTACGCGAGCCCCGACCAGCGGCAGGAGTCCGACGGTGACCGCGCGGCCGAGGACCTCGTGGCGCTCCGGCCGGACCGGGTGCGCGAGGTGTTCGCCATCGCCGCCGACTACGCGGCCCGGCAGCCGGGCCGGCGGGCGATCAGCGTGGACAAGGCGAGCGTCTTCGCCACCTCCCGGCTGTGGCGCCGGATCGCCCACGAGAGCGGTACCGCCTTCGCCGACGTCAACGTCGACCGCGCCGCCTACGAGCTGGTCAAGTACCCCGAACTGCCGGGTGTGATCGTCACCGAGGGCATCTTCGGCGACATCCTCTCCGACATCGTGTGCGCCCGCGCGGGCTCGCCCGCCCTGTGCGGCTCGGCGACCGTCAACCCGGACCGCGCCTTCGGCAACGGCGTCACGGCGCTCTTCGAGCCCGCCCACGGCACCGCCCCGCACCGCACCGGCAGCCGCCGCTCCAACCCCACCGGCTCCTGGCTGGCCCTGGCCGACCTGCTCGACTGGTGCCCGGACCTGCAACCCCTCGGCCTTTCCGGCAGGATACGGGCCGCCCTGGAAGCCGCGGTCGCAGACGGACCACCCACCTACGACCTCGCCCCGGCCCATGCGACCGACCTGTCGGACATGGACCAGTTCAACAAGCGCGTCCTGGGAGCCCTGGAATGACCACCCACGCCCTCTCCTTCCAGCCCTCCGAAGCGGTCCAGCGCGTGGAACGCACCTCGCTGCGCACCGCCCAGCCGCAGTCACGCGGAGGACTGATCTCCCTCGCCATGGGCGAACCGGACTTCGCCACCCCGCCCCGCGTCCGTGCGGCGGCGGCCCAGGCCCTCGAGGCCGGTCACACCCACTACACCGACCCGCAGGGCGACCCCGAACTACGCGCCGCGCTCGCCGAGCGCGTAGGCGGCCTCAAGGGCTCCGGCGTCACCCCGGGCCAGGTCCTCGTCACCCACGGCGGCAGTGCCGCCCTCGCCGCTGCAATCCTGGCCGTGGTCAACCCCGGCGACCGCGTGGTCTTCCCCGACCCGACCTACTCGCTCTACTCCGACCTGGTCAATCTCGCCGGCGGCCACTGCGTGCCCGTACCGCCGGCCCCGGACCTGCACTGGGACCTGGACGGCCTGGCGGAGGCTCTGCGCGGCGCGGCCCTGTTCGTCTTCTGCAACCCCTCCAACCCCACCGGCGCGGTGCACACCGCCGAGGAACTCGCCGGCCTCGCGGACATCACCGCCGCCACCGGCACCCTGGTCCTGGCCGACGAGGCCTACGGCGAACTCGTCTACACCGACGCCCCGTTCGTCTCGGCCCTTCAGGTGCCCGGCCTCGCGGAGCGCACGCTGTACTGCCAGACGTTCTCCAAGAGCTACGCAATGACCGGCTGGCGGCTCGGTTACCTCACCGGCCCGCAGGAGGCGATCTCCGCCGCCGCACGCATCCACGCCACCGTCAACGGCTCGGTCAACTCGGCGGTTCAGCGGGCCGCGCTGACCGCGCTGAGCACCGCGGACGCGGACATCCGCCGCATGCGGCAGGCGTACGGGGCACGGCGCACGCTGATGCTCGACGAGCTGTCCCGGATCCCGGGACTGCACACGCACACCCCGCAGGGCGCGTTCTACGCCTTCCCCTCCTACGACGCTGCCGTCCCGTCCGCCGACCTGGTGCGGCACCTGCGCAAGCACGGGGTCGCGGTCCGGCCCGGCAGCGAGTTCGGCGCGGCGGGAGAGGGACACCTGAGACTGTCCTACGCCGCCGCCCCGAAGGACATCGTCGAGGGGGTGCGCCGACTCGGGCGCGGGCTGGCGGCGCTGATGTAGCACCACCCGGAGCCGGTCAGCCGTTGCGGTAGAGGGCGGTGAGCAGTTCGATCGCCGCCTGGGTGGCGGGGTGCGGGTCGTCCCGCCACCGGACGAGGCGTACGGCGATGGGTTCGGCATCACGGACCGGCCGGTAGACGATGCCGGGCCTGGGGTACTGGTGGGCGGTGGATTCCGCCGTCATGCCGATGCAGCGGCCGCTGGAGATCACGGTGAGCCAGTCGTCGACGTCGGACGTCTCCTCGGTCGCCGGGCGGGCGTCCGGCGGCCAGAGCTCGGTGGTCGTGGTGCCGGTCCGCCGGTCGATCAGCAGGGTGCGCCCGCTGAGGTCCGCGAGCCGGATCGAGCGACGTCCGGCCAGGGGGTCGTCGGCGGCAAGGGCACACAGGCGCCGCTCCAGCCCGACGATGGCGGAGTCGAACCGCCGGTTCTCCTCCAGCGGCCTGCGCACGACCGCGAGATCACAGGCGCCTTCCGCAAGTCCGGCGGTGGCGGAGTTGACGCGGACCAGGCGCAGATCCGTCTCGGGTTGTGCCTTGGCCCAGCGGCGCTGGAAGGTCGGCGTGTGGCGGCCGAGCGCCGACCAGGCGTAGCCGATCCGCAGGCGGGTGTGGCCCGAGGTGGCCTCCTGGACCAGATCGGCCACCTCGCCGAGCACCCGCCGGGCCTGTGCCACCGCACGCAGTCCCGCCGGGGTCGGCGCCACCTCGCGCGAGGTGCGGCGCAACAGCCGTACGCCCAGGGCGCGTTCGAGTGAGGCCAGGGTCCGGGACACGGCCGCCTGGGACACGCCGAGCGCGATGGCCGCGTCGGTGAAGCTGCCTTCGTCGACGATCGCGACGAGACAGCGCAGCTGCCGTAGCTCCACATCCATGATTCAAGCGTATAGATGCTTCACCTCACGCATTTTGCGCAAGCGCTCCCATGTCACACGATCGAGACATGCGAGCCGCACCCGCACCTGCCACCGCCCCCGTACGTCCCACAGCGTCCCCGCGCCTGACCTCGCCGGGTCTCCCGGGCCCACAGCCGGCCGGACGGTCGCGGCGCCTCGCCGGTGCGGCCGCGATGATCGGCAGCGGCCTGTCCACCCAGACCGGCGCGGCGATCGGCTCCCTCGCCTTCCCCGTGCTCGGTCCCGTCGGAGTCGTCGCGGTCCGCCAGTACGTCGCCGCGGTCGTCCTGCTGGCCGTGGGCCGGCCGCAGCTGCGGGCCTTCACCTGGTGGCAGTGGCGGCCGGTGCTGCTGCTGGCTCTGGTGTTCGGGACGATGAACCTGTCCCTGTACACCGCCATCGACCGCATCGGCCTGGGACTGGCGGTGACCTTGGAGTTCCTGGGACCGCTCGCCATCGCCCTCGCCGGCGCGCGCCGCCGCGTCGACATCTGCGCCACGGTCATCGCCGCCGCGGGCGTGGTGACGCTGATGCGTCCGCAGCCCTCGACCGACTACGCCGGCATGGCCCTGGGCCTGCTCGCCGCCGCCTGCTGGGCGTCGTACATCCTCCTCAACCGCACCGTCGGCCGGCGCGTCCCCGGCGCGCAGGGTTCGGCTGCCGCGTCGGGACTCTCCGCCCTGATGTTCCTGCCGGTCGGCATCGTCCTGGTCCTACGGCAGCCGCCGACCGCCGAGGCCGTCGGTTACGCCGTCGCCGCCGGGGTGCTCTCCTCGGCGGTGCCGTATCTCGCGGACATGTTCACCCTGCGTCGCGTACCCGCCCAGGCCTTCGGGCTTTTCATGAGCGTCAACCCCGTCCTCGCCGCCGTCGTCGGCTGGATCGGCCTCGGTCAGAACCTGGGCTGGACGGAGTGGGCGAGCATCGGGGCGATCGTCGCCGCGAACTCACTGAGCATCGTCACCCGGCGCGGCTGACCGGCGCGTGGCCCTCACCTGACGGCCGGCTCGTACGTCGCGAACCGCCCCCGCCGGCCGGCTTCCCACGGGCGTCGGAAGCGGCTCCGGGGGCTTGCTCCCTCTCCGGGCAGGCACAGCTGGATCTGGATGTTCCCGAGGTCGGCGTCCTTGTGGTGCGCCCCTCAGGCGTCCAGGTGCGGGTAGCGGTAGTCGGTCGCCGGGAGGTGGTTCTCCTTCGTCGTGCGGGGGCTGGCGAAGCGGATGAGGTTCCAGACGGTTCCGGCCTTGTCGTTGGTGCCGGAGGCGCGTGCGCCGCCGAAGGGCTGCTGGCCGACGACCGAGCCCGTGGGCTTGTCGTTGACGTAGAAGTTGCCGGCCGTGTAGCGCAGCGCCGCGTCGGCCTGTTCGACGGCGGCGCGGTCCTGGGCGAACACCGCGCCGGTCAGGCCGTAGGGGGTGGAGCTGTCGACGAGTTCCAGGACCTCGGTCCACTTGGCGTCGTCGTACACGAACGTCGTAAGGACGGGGGCGAAGAGTTCCTGGATGAGGAACGGCGAGTGGGGGTCGTCGACTTCGAGGATCGTGGGGTCGACGAACCAGCCGACGGAGTCGTCGGTGTTCCCTCCGACGACGACGAGCTTGTCCGCCCGCGCCTTCGCCAGGGCCTCGGCGTGCTTGGCGTGCTGGCGGGCGTTGATGACGGCGCCCACGTACGTCTCGGGCCGGGTCGGGTCGCCGACGGTCACCGATTCGGTGAGCGCGACGAGCCGCTCCTTCAGCGCCGGCCACAGGCTGCGCGGAACGTACAGGCGGGAGGCGGCCGAGCACTTCTGGCCCTGGAACTCGTACGCGCCGCGGACGCAGGCGACGGCGAGGGCCTCCACGTCGGCGCTGGGGTGGGCGAGGATGAAGTCCTTGCCGCCGGTCTCGCCCACCACACGCGGGTAGTTGCGGTAACCGGAGACGTTCTCGCCGACCGTGCGCCAGATGTTCTGGAACGTGGTCGTGGAGCCGGTGAAATGGACGGCGGCCAGGTCGGGGTGGGCCAGGGCGGGCGGGCCGAGGTCGGGCCCGGTGCCGTACACGAGGTTGATGACGCCGTCGGGCAGGCCGGCCTCGCGCAGCAGCTGCAGGGAGAGGTGGGCGACCAGGGAGGCACTCTCGGCGGGCTTCCAGACCACCGTGTTGCCCAGCAGGGCCGGACCGAAGGCCAGGTTGTTCATGCAGGTGAAGTTGAACGGGGTCACCGCGAACACGAAGCCTTCGAGCGGGCGGTACTCGACGCGGTTCCAGGCACCCGGGTTCGAGCCGGGCTGGACGTCGTACATGTCGAGCATGTTCTTGACGTTGGCGCGGATGAAATCGACCGTCTCGCAGGCGGCGTCGATGTCGGCCTGGTACGTCGTCTTGGACAGCTCCAGCATCGTGGCGGCGTTGAGCCGGTCGCGCCACGGACCGTGCTCGAGCATGTCCGCGGCCCGCAGAAACGGGGCGGCGCGCTCCTCCCACGGCAGGTTCCCCCACCAGGCCGAGGCGCGGGTGGCCGCCTCGATCGCGCTCGCCATCTCCGCCGGACCGGCGTGGTGCACCCGGCCGAAGGAGTACGCGTGTTCGTGCGGGGTCACGATCGGCGCCGTGCGACCGGTGCGAACCTCGCGGCCGTCGATCACGTTCGCGACGTCGAAGTCCGCGGAGCGGATCTTTTTCAGGGCGGCGGAGACGCGCTCGCGCTCCGGCGAGCCGGCGCCGAAGGCCAGCGGGTCGGTCGGGCCGATGGGAAACAGGGCCGTGCGGCCGGCCGGTGTCGCGGTCATCACTACCTCCGAGCGGTTCCGGATGCGGGCACGTCCTGTCTGCGGACATGCCCCGACGCTCGGAGAATCGCAGCGGAATCCCCTGCCTGTCAATGGCTAGGCCATTACGCCCGGAGGGGGCGGCGCGGCAGTGCCGACGGGTCGTCGACCCAGCGGCTCATGTGCTCACGCATGGCCTGCTGTGCCGCGGCGGGGTCGCCGTCCAGGACGGCGGAGGCGACGGCGATCGTGTCGTCGCGCAGGATCTGGACGGATGAGGGCTGCGGCTCGGTGCGCTCGAAGACGCGCAGTACGGCGTCGTGGATGCCCTGGGAAATGGCGACGCGGACGGAGTTGCCGGACGCCACGGCGAGCAGTTCGTGGACGGCGAAGTCGATCTGCTCGACTTCCTTCCAGTGCTTCGCGACGCGCGCGGCCGCCAGCAGTTCCGCGAGGTTCCCCCGCTGGTCGGCGGTGATGCGTCGGGCCGCGAGTTCCGCGTTGTCCTGCTCGAAGGTGAACCGGAACTCGGCGAGCTCGGCCTCCGTCGTGGCCTGCAGGGTCAGCAGCGACGAGAGCGCGAGGCCCATGACGTCCGGCCCCGGCTTGGCAACGAAGGCGCCACCGTGCGCCCCCAGCCGCACCTGCACGATGCCGGAGGCCTCCAGGACCCGGATCGCCTCCCGTACGGTCGCCCGGCTGACACCGAACACCTCGGCCAGCTCCCGTTCGCTGGGCAGCCGCCCACCGTCCGGGACGCGCCCGCTCAGCACAGCCTGTCGCAGCTGGGCCACGACGTCGTCCACCGAGCGGGTGCGGGCGAGCTCCTTGAACAGTTCCCGGGCGGGCGTCCTTGGTGTAGTCACACGGCCTTTCTAGCACCCTTCCCTTCCGCCGAACATTGGCCTTACCATTGCCGTGTGGGATCGGGAGACACCCTGCAGGCAGTAGTGGACTCGTTGGCCGAGCGCCTCGAGCTCTCCGTGCTGATCGAGGACGCGAGCTTCCACGCACTGAGCTGGAGTGTTCAGACCGAGGTCGACGACGTGCGCCTGCACAGCATCCTGCGGCGCGGTGTCACCGCGGCGACGCTCGACGCGGTCGACCGCCTCGGACTGGCTCATGCCACCGCCCCCGTCCGCACGCCCGCCGTCCCCGAGGCGGGCATGGAACAGCGCTGGTGCGTTCCCCTGCGCGTCGCCGAGCACCTGGTGGGCTACCTGTGGGTGCTGGATCCCCACGAACGCGCCGGACCGGACGCCCTGCCCGCCCTGGCTGCGGCGGCCGATCGCGCCATCAGCGTGATCGCCGCGGGGGCGGCACCCGAGGACGACGACAGACAACTCCGCGATCTCCTTGGACGCCTCGAACGGGGCCCCGACGAGGAAGCCGCACGCAGGCTCACGATCCTCGCCCGGCTGCCCGACGGCGCCCTGATCGTCGTCGACGAACATCCCCGGCGTGACGGATGGCCCCTGCCCGGAGGGCTCACCGCCTTCCCGGTCGGGCCGGGACATCCGGGAGCGACGAGCGGACCGCCCCTTCCGCTGGTGGAACTGCACGAGGCGGTCAGGCGTGCCCGGCTCACCCTCCAGGCGCTGCGCGCGGGCGCCCTCCTCACCCGACCGAGCTGGGACTGCCTGCACGGGTGGCGAATGGTCGTCGAAGCGCCGCCAGGACTGGACCCGGCCGAGATCCACCCCGGCGTGGACGAACTGCACCGGCAGAAGACCCCCGACCTGCTGATCACCGCCCGGACCTTCCTGGACCTCGGAGGGGATGTCCAGGCGACGGCGCACGCACTCCACTTGCACCGGACCACGCTCTACTACCGCCTGGACCGGATCAAGGCCCTGACCTCCGTAGACCTGCGCACGGGCCCCGACCGCCACGATCTCGACCTCGCCCTGCGCCTTGCCGCATTCCGCGCGGCGGCCGCGCAGTAGCGGCAGCTGCCAATGACGTGCAAGAGAGCCGCGGTGCGGGCGTAGGCGCCGTGACCGCCGGCCCCCGTCAAGGCGCACCGTCGACTTGCCGGGAGCCGGACAATGCGCCTTGACCTGCCGCGTGCCCCCCGCGCGTCGGCCGCCTGGTACTCGCGGTCGGCGTCAGCAACTACTGTGCAGAAGCACGACGACGGCTCCCTGCCCACCGGCGACTTCCTCCCAGGCCGGCAACCGCAAGAAACGCGGTTCGCACGGCGGCCGGCCGCCGAAGTTCGACCCACGGGACTACAAAGCTCGGCACGCAGTCGAGTGCCGCATCAATCGCCTCAAAAGGCACCGGGCCGCGGCCACGAGGAACGACAAGCTCGCGGTCCGCGACGAGGTGACCGTCCTCGTCGCGGCCATCAACGAGTGACTATGACTGACCACGTCACGACGGCGCTGCGTAACAGCGGATGGCAACCGTCCGGTGCAGACTCCACTGCTGCTCGACTGTGGCCATCAGCTCCCAGCCCAACCGCTCGTACAGGGCTGCCGCCGCGGTATCGGATGCGACGACGTCGAGCACCGGATGCAGGCCACGACGCCGCGCTTCCTCCACTGCTTGGCCGATCAGCAGCGCGCCGATCCGATGTCCCCTCGCCTGCGGGGCCACGAACAGTCTGCTGACCACGGCGGTCATACCCCGTGCCGCCCCGTTCCGCTCGCTCCACACCATCGGGGCCAGATCGCCTTCGCCGCCTTGCGACAAACCGACATGCCCGACCAGACCGCCTTCGAGTTCGGCAACCCAGGAGCCCAGCAGAGGACCTTGTGACAGCCACTCGCCGGGCTGGTCCGGCCAGTTCACCGGATAGCCGTCGCGCGCATGGACCTCCGCGAGGACCCGCACGCACTCGTCGACATCGCCATCGGCCCTCTGCCGGACCCAGCGGCTCGGCCTCTCGTCCGGCACCCCGGAGCCCTCGATATTCACTCCGGCATAGAAACACAGGCCGCAGAGTCACAGCCAGCCACTTTCGATACAGACCCTGACCCAGCCGGTCACCAGGGGCCGTGGTGGATCAGGCTCAGAGTCAGGGCGGCCGCCGCAGTGGCGAGGAACACGATCCCGCCGACGATGTTGCGGGAGCCCACCCGCAGGTGGGCGATGATCGCGCCGATGAAGTACAGCACGAGGCCGCCGGCGGCGAGGGTTCCCAGGAGCGGCACGGCGAGCCGGGCCAGCAGCCCCACGGTGCCCGCTGCCAGCAGCATGCCCAGCACCGGCACCCACCTACGAGGTATGCCCTTCATGTGTTCGACCTGATCGTGGGCATTGGCCGTGCCGTCATCACGAGGCGGCTCAGCCCACCGTGCGCGTCGGATGCCAGAGCGTGTGGAAGAGGTCTCGCAGGGTGATGCCCGCCGTCCTCCGCCGTGGCTCCACATGCGCCGAGGAGGGGATTGAGGTACTCCTCGAAGGAGAGAAGTACCGCGGTCGGCATGCCTGCGACGTCCGGAGCATGCACGCCATCGGAGTCGTTCACCGTCATCCACCGTCGTATCCAGCTTCGTACGAGACGGAGGCCGCCGCCATGCAACCAGTCGTCACTGTGGGCCTCGACGGTTCACCCGGAAGCCTGACGGCTGCCCGGTGGGCCGCCGACGAGGCCGAGAAGCGCAGGCTCACGCTGCGCCTGCTGCACGCGTGGCCCATGCTCGCGCCGGAACCGGCCGGCGTTCCCTCGGAAGTCGATCAGAACTACTGGGCCAAGCGTCTCGTCCACACCGCGCAAGCCGAGTTGCAGGCCCGCCATCCGGGCCTGACCGTCGTCGGGAACCTGGTCGCCGAAGACGCCCAGGAGGCGCTGCTCCATGCGGCCTCCGATTCCGAGATGCTCGTGCTCGGTTCACATGGGCTGGGGTCCATCGCGAGCTACTTCATGGGCGACGTCAGCATGCCGATCGTGGCACGGGCCGAGCGGCCGGTGGTAGTGGTTCGCGCCGAGACCCATGACGAGGGAACTGCCTCCGCGCCCGCCGGTCGCGTGGTGGTGGCGTTGAAACTGCGCGAATCCTGCGACGAGGTAATCGACTTCGCGTTCCACAGTGCCGCCGCCAGGAGTGTTCCCCTCCTGGCCGTCCACGGCCGAAGTGTGCCGCTCCACGCGCGCACGCCCTGGGGAGTGGACCACCACGTCAGCGAAGAAATGACGAAGGACGCGCGTGAGGAGCTGGACAAGGTCCTCCGCCCCTGGCAACAGAAGTACCCGCAGGTGGACGTGGCCGACGACATCCGTCTCGCGAGCCCCGCCAAGGCCGTCCTGCATGCCTCTGAAGGCGCCGCGCTCCTGGTCGTCGGCCGTCGCGCTCACCGGCACGGTGTGGCACCCCACCTGAGTCCCGTCGCCCACGCCGCCCTCCATCACGGACGCTGCCCTGTCGCCGTCGTCCCCCATGAGTGAGTCCGACCACCCCGGCGGGCAGGCTCCGCACGCGTAGGTGTGCGAGACCCATACCGCGCGCTTGACGCCTGGCTTGCGTGCCGCGCAGTGCTCAGAGGCCGCACGTTGTGGCTTCGTCGCCGTCCAGCCGGCCTTCGGCCGACGCACGATTCTGTGCGTCTGCCGAAGGCCGGCCGTCTGTGTCGTCCTGCTCAAAGCGTGGTGAGCCTGCGCCTCGAAGTCCGGTCGGGCTCGGCTGCCTGCGGCAGTCGGTAGGGGGTGTGGGTCGGCGATCAGGGGTCGGGCCTGGCAAGTGTGGGGTTGGGGTCGCGTATTCGGCTCACTAGGTTCAGCGGCAGCCCTGTTGCGATTGTCCCCCTCCCCCCGTGGTCCGTCTCAGGGGAACGGGCATCCGGTCGAGGAGCCCTGCCTCGGTCTGCCACTGCGACGAGCGGAGTTCGTCATGACGTCCCCTCCCGACCGGCTCGTCGACGCGCTTCGGGCGTCGCTGACGCAGAACGAACGGCTGCGCGCGCAGAACGAGGAACTGGTCGGCGCCGCCCGGGAGCCGATCGCGATCGTCGCGATGGGCTGCCGTTACCCCGGGTCCGTGTCCTCGGCCGAGGATCTGTGGCGGCTGGTCGCCGACGGCGCCGACGCCATCGGCGATCTGCCCGACGATCGGGGCTGGAAGCAGCAGGTACTCGACCTCGCGGCCGCCGGCGACGGCATCGGGCCCGTCCCGCAGGGCGGCTTCGTCGACCGGGTCGACCGCTTCGACGCCTCCGTCTTCGGCATCGCGCCCCGCGAGGCGCTGGCAATGGATCCGCAGCAGCGGCTGCTGCTGGAGACGTCCTGGGAGGTTTTCGAGCGGGTCGGGATCGTGCCGTCCTCGCTGAAGCACAGCCGGACCGGCGTCTTCATCGGCGCCACGGCCACCGGCTACGGCACCGGAGTCACGACGCTGCCCGACGGCGTGGCCACGTACATGGCCAGCGGCACCTCCAGCAGCGTCATCTCCGGGCGGCTCTCCTACGTCTACGGGCTGGAGGGCCCGGCGGTGACGGTGGACACCGCCTGCTCCTCCTCCCTGGTCGCGCTGCACCTGGCGGTGCAGGCGCTGCGCAACGGCGAATGCTCGCTGGCCCTGGCCGGCGGGGTGACCGTGATGTCCAACGCCAGCATCTTCCACGGGTTCAGCAGCCAGGGGATGATGGCCCCGGACAACCGCTGCAAACCGTTCGCCGCCGCGGCCGACGGGACCTCCTGGGCCGAGGGCGTGGGCCTGCTGCTGGTCGAGCGGCTGTCGGACGCCCGCCGCAACGGCCGGCGCGTGCTAGCCGTGCTGCGCGGTTCGGCCGTCAACCAGGACGGCGCGTCGAACGGGCTGACCGCGCCCAACGGCCCCTCCCAGCAGCGGGTCATCCGCGCCGCCCTCGCCAACGCCGGGCTCTCCCCCGACCAGGTGGACCTGGTCGAGGCGCACGGTACCGGGACCACGCTCGGCGACCCCATCGAGGCGCAGGCCCTGCTCGCCACGTACGGGCAGCGACGCGAGCCCGGACAACCGCTGTGGCTCGGGTCGATCAAGTCCAACATCGGGCATTCCCAGGCCGCTTCGGGTGTCGCCGGAGTCATCAAGACCGTGATGGCGCTGCGCAACGGGCAGGTGCCGCGCACGCTGCACGTCGACGCCCCGTCACCGCACATCGACTGGTCCGCCGGGGAGGTGCGCCTCGCCGTCGAGTCGCGTGAGTGGCCGCGGACCGGGCGGCCGCGCCGCGCCGCGGTCTCCTCGTTCGGTCTCAGCGGCACCAACGCGCACGTCGTCCTCGAACAGGCCGCGCCCGAGGACGCATCCCCGGCAGTCGAGTCCCGCGAGCCGCGGACGGACGATCCGCTGAGCCACGGGCCCGTGCCGTGGCTGCTGTCGGCGGCGACGCCGGAGGCGCTGCGGGCCCGCGCCCGGCAGTTGGCGCGGTGGTGTGTGCGCGAGCCGCGGGCGGACCCCGCCGCCGTGGGCGCGGCTCTGGCCACCGGGCGGACCGCCTTCGAGCACCGGGCGGTCGTCCTCGTCGACGACCTCGACAGCGCCCAGGAGCCGTTGCGCGCGCTCGAACTGGGCACTGGGTCGGCGCAGTTGGTCGAGGGGCTGGCCGCCGTGCGCGGCAAGGCCGTCTTCGTCTTTCCCGGGCAGGGCTCCCAGTGGACCGGGATGGCGACCCGACTGCGCGACGAGTGCCCGGCGTTCGCCGCCCACCTCAGGGCGTGCGAGGAGGCCCTCGCGCCGTGGACCGACCTGCGGCTGAGCGAGGTGCTGGACGACGAGGCCGCGCTGGCGCGGGTCGACGTCGTGCAGCCCGCCCTGTGGGCGGTCCTGGTGTCCCTGGCCCGGCTGTGGCAGGACCACGGCGTTCGGCCGGCCGCCGTCCTGGGCCATTCGCAGGGGGAGATCGCCGCGGCCTGTGCGGCGGGGGCGCTCTCGCTGGCGGACGGCGCGAAGGTCGTCGCGCTGCGCAGCCGGGCCATCGCCGCGGAGCTGGCCGGGCGCGGCGGGATGGCCTCGGTGGCGCTGCCGGCCGACGCGGTCCTGGCGCGCTTCGACCAGGGCGGGCTTCGGCTCTCGGTCGCCGCGCACAACGGCCCCCGCTCCACGGTCGTCTCCGGCGCGGCGGGCCCGCTGGACGAGTTCGTGCGGGCCTGCGAGGCCGACGGGGTGCGGGTGCGCCGTATCCCCGTCGACTACGCCTCGCACTCCGAGCAGGTCGAGTCGCTGCGCGAGCGGCTGGCGGCGGACCTCGCCGACATCGAGCCCCGCACATGCGAGGTGCCGTTCTGGTCGACGGTCACCGGTGACTGGATCGACACCGCGGAGCTGGACGCCGGGTACTGGTACCGCAATCTTCGCCGGCCCGTGCTGCTGGAGCAGGGGGTGCGCGCCCTGCTCGCCTCCGGGCACGGCGTCTTCGTCGAGACCAGCCCGCATCCGGTGCTCACTGCGGCCGTCGAGGAGTGCGCGGAGTCCGTGGAGGCGGACGCCTGCGTCGTCGGCACACTTCGGCGGGACGACGGCTCGCTGGCCGGCATGCGCGGCTCGCTGGCCCAGGCGGCGGTGCGCGGTACCAGGATCGACCTGGCTCCGCTGTTCGCGGCGGCCGGAGCCAGAGCCGGGATCGATGCCGCGGACGTGGACGTGGAGCTGCCCACCTACCCGTTCCAGGGCGTCCGCTACTGGCTGTCGTCCGGCGCGGCGGTCGCCGAACCCTCCGCGCTCGGCGTGGACGCCGCCGACCACCCGGTGCTCGGCGCCGCGGTGGAGCTGGCCGACCGTGACGCGGTCGTTCTCACCGGAGTCCTCGACCTCTCCGGACCGGCACTGCGCCACGACGTCCGGGGTCTGCCCGTGGTGGGCGCCGCCGCTGTGGCGGAGCTGGCGGTGCGGGCCGCCGACGAGGTCGGCGCCGCCGTGGCGGGGCTGGTCCTGGAGCGGCCGCTGGTGCTGAGCAAGGCCGGCACCGGACGCGTGCAAGTGACCGCCGACGGGGCAGGCGGCGGTGACCGCACCCTCACCGTGCATGTGCGTCACCCCGCCGTGGCGGGCGGCCGATGGGTCCGGCACGCCACGGCCGCGCTCACCGCCCCGCCGCCTCCGCCGGCTCCGGACGGCGACAGTTGGCCGCCCCGGGACGCCGTCCCGCTCCCGGTAACGGTCCCGATCCCGGTAGCAGTCCCGGTCTCGGGGGAGGACGCCACGTCCGACGCGGCGGTGATCCGCGGGATGTGGCGGCGCGGCGACGAGGTGTTCGCCGACGTGGTCCTCGACGACGCGGCACGCGAGGTGCGGGGCTACCGCATCCACCCCGCATTGCTCGACGCGGCGCTGCGGGCCTGGCACCTCGCCCGGCCCGCGCAGCTGGACGACGGCGACGGCCGCCCCTGGCTGCCGACCTCGCTGGGCCGCGTCGTCGTTCACGCCGCCGGTGCCGACGCCGCGCGCGTCAGGCTGCGTCCGGGCGTCGACGGCACGGTCGTCGTGACGCTCGCCGACGCCGCCGGGCAGCCGTTGGCCGAGCTCGGACCGGTGGCGTTCGGGCCGGTGAAGGTGGCGGACCCGCAGGCCCCGGAGGGGTTGCCGCGCGATGCGTTCTTCGCCGTCGACTGGGCGCCGGTGGACCGGTCGGCAGCGGGACCGGCGGGGCGATGGGCGCTGCTCGGCGACGACCCGGGGCACGGCGCTCTGGCCGCCTCGCTGCGCGAGGCCGGCGCCGAGGTCGCCGTTCACCGCGACCTGTCCGCGCTGATCGCGGCCGTGGCCGCGGGCGCCGGCGCGCCGGACGTCGTGGTCGTCCCGGCCGCCGCCGCGGGTCTCGGACCCGAGGCCGCCGCGGTCGCAGCGCTGGACCTCCTGCAGGCGTTTCTGGCGGCGGAGCGGCTCGGGGACGGTCGGCTGGTGCTGCTGACCCGTGACGCGGTCGCCGTGGGCGACGGTGCGGCGCCCGATCCGGAGGCCGCGCCGCTGTGGGGGCTCGTGGGTTCGGCCGACGCCGAACACCCGGGGCGGGTCCTGCTGTTGGACGCCGACGCTCCGGTCTCGGCCGACGCCCTGCGCGAGGCTCTGGCGGCGGGCGAACCCCGGCTGGCCCTGCGCGCGGGCACGGTGCGCGCGCCCCGGCTCAGCCGTGCCTCCACCGCCGCCGCCCCCGACCACACCCCGCTCGACCCGGCCGGCACGGTGTTGATCACCGGCGGCACCGGCACCCTCGGCGCGCTCGTGGCCCGCCATGTGGTGCGCGGGCACGGGGTGCGCCGGGTGCTGCTGCTCAGCCGTCGGGGCCCGGACGCTCCCGGGGCCCGGGAACTCGTCGACGAGCTGGGCGAGCTGGGCGCCCAGGCCACCGTCGTCGCGTGCGACGCCGCCGACCGGGACGCGCTCGCCGCCGTCCTGAACGCGGTGCCCGCGGCGCACCCCCTGACCGCCGTCGTCCATGCTGCGGGCGCGCTCGACGACGCCGTCCTGGACGCGCTGACCCCGGAGCGGATGGCGCGGGTCTTCCGCCCCAAGGTGGACGCCGCTCTCCATCTCGACGAGCTGACGCGCGAGCTGCCGCTGACCGCGTTCGTGCTGTTCTCCTCGGCCGCGGGCGTGCTCGGCACCGCCGGCCAGGCCAACTACGCGGCCGCCAACACCTTCCTGGACGCCCTGGCCGCTCGCCGCCGCGCGGCCGGCCTGCCCGCCACCTCGGTGGCCTGGGGCCTGTGGGAGGAGCTGAGCGAGCTGACCCGGGGAGTGCAGGGCGCCGGCCGGGAGCGGATGACCGGCGCCGGCTTCGGCAGCCTGTCCAGCGCGGACGGCCTGGCCGTGCTCGACGTCGCGGTGCGCACCGGCGGCGCGCTGTTCGTGGCGCTGCCGACGGACCTCGGCGCGCTCACCCGGCAGCTCGCCGGGCATCCGGCGCCGCCGCTGTACCGCGGTCTGATCCGGACTCCCCTGCGTCGTGCCACCGGGGCCCGCGCGGACGGCAGCCCCGAGCTGGCCGCCCGGCTGACCGGTGAACCCCCCGCCGAACGCACCCGTATCCTGCTCGACCTCGTGCGCGAACAGGCCGCGGCCGTGCTCGGCCACCCCGGCGGCGACGCGGTCGCGCCCCGGCGGCTCTTCCGCGATCTGGGTTTCGACTCGCTCAGTTCGGTCGATCTGCGCAACCGGCTGGCCGCCGCCACCGGGCTGCGGCTGCCGGTCGGCCTGGTCTACGACCACGCCACCCCCGACGCCCTCGCCCGGCATCTGCGCGCCCGGCTCACCGGGGACGAGGAGGAGCCCGTCGCCCCGGTCGCCGCACCCCCTGCCGGGTCCGACGAGAGCGATCCCGTGGTCGTCGTCGGGATGAGCTGTCGGCTGCCCGGTGGCATCGAATCGCCGGACGAGCTGTGGGAGTTGCTGGTGTCCGGCGGCGACGCGATCGGACCCGTCCCGGACGACCGGGGCTGGGACCTGGACCGGTTCGCCACCTGGAACGGCGCCCTGCGCGGCGTCGGCCTGCTGTCCGAGGGCGGTTTCATCGCCGGCGCCTCGGGGTTCGACCCGGCGTTCTTCGACATGAGCCCGGAGGAAGCGCTGGTGATCGACCCCCAGCAGCGGCTGTTGCTGGAGCTGGCCTGGGAGGCGTGGGAGCGCACGGGTGAGGATCCGCGCCGGCTGCGCGGGTCGCGTACGGGTGTCTACCTGGGCACCTTCTTCCAGAACTATGTCTCCGACCTGCGGCAGGTGCCCGAGGCGAGTCTGCCCTACGTGTCCTCCGGCAGCGGCTCCCCCTTCGCCTGCGCCCGGGTGGCCTACACCTTCGGTCTGGAGGGGCCGACCCTCACCGTCGACACCGGCTGTTCGTCCTCCGGCGTCGCGCTCCATCTGGCCCGCGAGGCGCTGCTGCGCGGGGAATGCTCCTCCGCGCTGGTCGGCGGTGTGACGGTGATGGCGTTCCCGGTCGCCTTCGACAACCTCGGCGGCATCGCCCCGGACGGTCGCTGCAAGTCCTTCTCCGCCGCCGCCGACGGCACCGGCTGGGGCGAGGGCGCCGGGATGCTGGTCGTCGAACGCCTCTCCGAAGCCCGTCGGCGCGGTCACGAGGTGCTCGCGGTGATCCGCGGGTCGGCGCTGAACCACAACGGTGCGAGCAACGGGCTGACCGCGCCGCACGGCCCGTCGCAGAGCCAGGTGATGCGGCTCGCGCTCGCCGACGCCGGCCTGGGTCCGGCGGACGTCGACGTCGTCGAGGGGCACGGCACCGGCACCCCGCTCGGGGACGCCGTGGAGGCCGAGGCCGTCATCGACGCCTACGGCCGGCACAGGAGCGCCGACCGTCCGCTGTGGCTCGGCAGCGTCAAGGCCAACATCGGCCACCCCCATGCCGCTTCGGGGGTCGTCGGCGTCATCAAGACGATCCTGTCCCTGCGGCACGGCACCGTGCCACAGGCGCTGCACACCGCCGAGCCGCTGGCCGAGGTCGACTGGGAAGGCGGCGGCGTCGCACTGGCCCGGCAGACCGTGGCCTGGCCCGAGACCGGGCGACCACGGCGCGCCGGGGTGTCGTCGTTCGGCGGCAACGGCACCAAAGTGCACCTCATTCTCGAACAGGCGCCCGACGAGCCGTCCGTGGAGGTCTCCCCCGACGCCGCCGGGTCGGCTCCGCCGCTCTGTCTGCTGTCGGCCCGCACCGGGCCCGCCCTGGCCGCGCAGGCGCGACGCCTGCACGCGCGGCTGTCCGGCGACGACACCGTCACCCCGGCGGAAGTCGCCTGGTCGCTGGCCACCACCCGCACCCCGTTCGAGGAGCGCGCCGTCATCCTGGCGCGGGACCGGACGGAACTCCTCGACGCCCTGGCCGCGCTGGCCGCCGACGCCCGCCATCCCGGCCTGGTCACCGGCCGGTCCGCCGACGAGGGCGCGCGTCTGGCGCTGCTGCTGCCCGACGCCGAGGAGCGACTGCCCGCCGCCGAAGCCGAGCTGTACGCCGCCCTCCCCGCCTACGCCCGCGCCTGGGACGAGGCCGCCCACGCCCTCGCTCCCCACCTGGACGGGCCGCTGCCGACGCCGGGCGCGCAGGACGGCGTACCGCATGCGCACGCCGACGCGGCCGCGTTCGCGGGCCAGGTCGCCGCCGGCCGGCTGCTGGAGAGCCGGGGCGTGCGCCCGGACGTCGTCGTCGGCCGCGGCATCGGGCAGATCGCCGCCGCCCACCTCAGCGGCAGCCTGACGCTCGGTCAGGCCGCCTGCGTGGCCGCCGGACGGACGGACGTCCTGGACGACCGCACGGCGGCGCCCGCGCAGACGGCCGCGCTGGTGGCCGGAAGCGGCGCGAAGATCGACGTCGAAGCCCTGCTCGCCGGCGTCACGCCGGCCACCGGCACGGCCGACGCGGCCGAGGCAGCGGACGCCGACCTCGTCCTGCACCTCGGCGCCTCCCGCGAGGACCGTCCGGACTCCGGCGCAGGCGTCACCGTCCACCTGTACCGGGAAGGCGTGCCCAGGCCCCGGGCGTTCGCGCTCGCGCTGGCCCGACTGTGCGCGGCCGGCGCGGACCTGGATCCCGCCGTGCTGTTCGAGAGCGCCCCCGCCCGGCGGATCGACCTGCCGACGTACCCGTTCCGGCGCGAGCCGTACTGGCTCGGCGCGTTCCGGCCGAGCGCCACCGACGAAGGGAACACCATGACCGACGAGCCCACCCGCAAGAAGATCATCACGGAGTACTACCGCCGGCTCAACGCGGGCGACGTCGACGGCGTGGTCGCCATGTTCGCCCCGGACGGCTTCATCGAGGATCCGATGGGCCTCTCCGTCTCACGCGGCCCCGAGGCGCTGCGTCACTTCTACGACGTCACCATGAACCAGGCCGACATCAAGGACACCGTCAAGTCGATCGTCTGCGCCCAGGACGACCGGCACGCCGCCGCCTCGCTCACCGCCGACGTCGTCAACATCACGGATCCCGACCGGGGGCGGATCACCGTCGAGGCGGTGATGACGTTCCGGATCGGCGACGAGGGGCTCATCGAAGAGGTCAGGAGCTTCTGGGGCGCCACCGACGTGAGCATGTGACGACGAGGATCCCGGGAGACCGCCGTGCCCGACGAGAAGCTGTGCAAGCACCTGGTGGTGGAACACTGCCGCCGGGTCAACGCCGGCGATCTGGAGGGGCTGCTCGCCCTCTACTCGCCCCAGGTGACGTTCGAGGACCCGGTCGGCACCGGGTCGCAGACCGGGATCGAGGCGCTGCGCGCCCACGCGGGCGCGGCCATCGAGTGCCGGGCCTTCGAGGACTTCGGCGTGCCGGTCGCGGCGCAGGACGGTGCGAGCGCCGCCGTGCCGGTCGTCACCACCATGAACTACCTGCCCTGGGGGCCGAATCTGGTGCGCCTGGGGTTCATTCCCGCGCCGCCCGCGGACAGCGGCCCCGGCACCCGCATCCGGTTCGACTACGTGATGGCCGTCAAGGTCTCGGCGGCCGGGCTGATCACCGGGATGCAGGGCTACTGGGGCCGCTCCGACGTGGTGTTCCTGGGCCCCGGATGACGCGGGACCCGCACGGCCTCGATCGACGACTGGAAGGGTGTGGCGTACCGATGACCGACTCGAAGCGCGCCGTGGTGCTGGGCGCCGGGCTCGCGGGGATGCTGACAGCGCATGTCCTGGCGGGCCATGTGGACTCCGTCACCGTGCTGGAGCGCGACACGGTGCCCGACGGGCCGTACCTGCGCAAGGGCCTGCCCCAGGCGCGTCACGCGCATCTGCTGATGTCCGGCGGTGCGCGCACGATCGACGGTCTGCTGCCCGGCACCACCGACCGCCTGCTCGCCGCAGGCGCGCACCGGATCGGTCTGCCCGCGGACGTGGTGTCGCTGACGGCCTACGGCTGGCAACAGCGGTTCCCCGGCGCCGAGTTCATGATCACATGCAGTCGGGAGCTGCTCGACTGGACGGTGCGCGACGCCGTGCTGCGCGATCCCCGGATCACCCTGCTCGACGGGGTGGACCTGCTCGGCCCGCTCTCCGCGGCCGGCCGCGTCACCGGGGTCGCCCTCCAGCCACGGGACGGTTCGGCCGGGCCGACGGAGCTGGCGGCGGACTTCGTCGTCGACTGCACGGGCCGGGGTTCACCGGCCAAGAAGTGGCTGGCGGAACTGGGGCTGCCGCCCGTCCGGGAGGAGACCGTCGACTCGGGGCTGCGCTACTCCAGCCGTATCTTCCGCGCCCCGGCCGGAGCGGAGCGGGACTTTCCCGTGGTCAGCGTCTATCCGGACCACCGCTCGGGGCGCCCGGGGCAGAGCGCGGTGCTGGTGCCGATCGAGGGCGGCCGGTGGATCGTCACCGTCTCGGGGACCCGGGGCGCCGAACCGCCGGGCGGCGAGGAGGGGTTCGCCGCGTTCGCCGGAGCGGTCCGGCATCCGATCGTCGGCCGGCTCATCGCCTCCGCCGAACCGGTCACCGACGTCCAGGGCTCACGCAGCACCCACAACCGTCGACTGCACTACGAACAGCTCACCCCCTGGCCGGAAGGGTTCGCCGTGCTCGGCGACGCGCTGGCGGCCTTCAACCCGGTGTACGGGCACGGGATGAGCTGCGCCGCCCACGGCGTGCTCGCCCTCGACGGCGAGCTGCGCCGGCTCGGCGGCCTCGCTCCGCAGCTCGCCCGGCGCGTCCAGCGGGCGGTGAGCGCGGCGATCGACGACGCGTGGATCCTGGCGACCACCCAGGACCTCGGCTACCCGGGCTGCCGCGCGGAGGTCACCGACGCCCGGCTGGCCAACCCCTCCCCCGCGGGACGGCAGTTCGCGGACCTGGTCTCGACGGCCGCGCTCTCCCAGCCCGTCGTGGCGGCGGCGACGATGGAGGTCACCACGCTGTCCGCGCCCCTGACCCGGCTCCGGGCGCCCGAGGTGCTCGCCGCCGTCCAGCGACTCGCCGGCGGCCCGGCCGGCCGTCCTGTCTCCGCCGAACCGCCGCTGCGCAAGGAGGAGTTGGCGTTCCTCGGCCGCTGAGGGAAACGGAAGGAAGCGGAAGAGGGGGCGGTCGGGGGTGCGGAGGCCGCGCGTCGTCTGGCGCAGACAGGTCTCTACGAGTTCGAGCCGGGGCTGACGGGCGCCGAGTTCGCTGTGGCCACCGCACGGCTCCGGCTTGCAGATGCGCCGGTGCTCGTACCGGTGTACTTGCGTCACAACTTGCCCAACCCGTGCGGACCTTCGCCTGTGACGGCCAAAGGGCCTGCCATGATCGTCGTCATGGGGATACACATCGCACCGGCCCAGGTGGGCGACTTCCACCAGGTCCTGACTGATCACTCCCGTTACTGGGGCGAACGCGACCTTCGGTCGCTGCACCTTCTGGCACTGGTGCAGGAGTTCGGTTCCACCTGCCTGGTCGCCCGAGCCCAGGACGGAATCCGTGGGTACATCTTCGGGTTCGTCACCCCGGACGGCACCGGCTACGTGCATCTGATCGCCACGCGGGACGATGCCCGTGGCACCGGTCTCGGGCGTCGTCTGTATGCAGCGTTCGCCGAAGCAGCGGAGCGTCACGGTGCACGGCAGTTGAAGGCGATCACGTCAATCGAGAACACCGGCTCGATCGCCTTCCACCGCAGCCTCGGCTTCGACACGAAGATCGTCGACGACTACAACGGCCCCGGCCGGGCCATGGCCGTCTTCCACCGAGATCTGCCGTTCAACGTCTCGCGCTCCTAGGCCGACGTCACCGAACGGCGCGGCGACCGTCCGCTGGGTACGCACCGACTCGCCCCAGGCATACGGGTTGGAGTTGAAGCCACCCGGCCGCAGGATCGTCCAGTCCGCCGATCCTGTGGACCCTCAACATGCACGGTCGACAACGGTTCGTTGAGCTGGAACGACGGATCACCAAAATCACGCCAAAGGTGTTGACCCAGCGGCTGCGGCAACTCGGATTCACGGGTCTCTGGAGCCGTGTGCGCAGGTTCTCGACGCGCTATCGCGCCGAATCGGTGTCGTAGTCGTGGCGGGCCCGCTCGACGCTGTCGAGGTGGGCAGCGGCCCATTCGGCGAGATGGGCGAAGAGCGGAGCGAGGCCGCGGCCGAGGTCGCTGATCTCGTATTCGACCCGAGGGGGGATCTCCGGGTGGTAGGTGCGCACGATCATGCCGTCGCGTTCATCAAGTCGTAGTAGCGAGTTGGACGAGGTGCCGGGCTGTGTCGGCAGGATCGATGATCTGATGGAGGTGTGCACCGGGCAGGTGTGCCACATGCCAGCCGCGTTCAAGCGCCTCGGCGGCGAGGTCGTCATACGGAGGGCCGAACAGCAAGTAGGAGCAGGGGTGATCATCCCAGCCGTCGGGGACCGGGATGTGTTGCTCGTAGTAGGACAGCGGCAGGGTCGGCTGCTCCTCGATGATGGTCTGCCGCACCATCGGATCAGCGAACATGGGTGCGACCTCTGCCTCGTCCCACCAATCGGTCCAGCGTGGCAGCCTGCCGTTCACAGCCATCGGGCGAAGGAACTCCAGCAACTCGGGTGAGGCGACAGGGGTCGGTCCGGTCCGGGCCGGCAGCGCGGCGTCGACGAAGATCGAGCCGGCTACCGGATGGTCGAGACCCGAGCGGATCGCCGGGAGAAACAAGCCTGCGTTGCTGTGTGCCACCAACGTGACGGGGCTGTCGGCCGGGACCTGCCGGAGGTCGTCGTGGATGGCGTCGACGACGCTCGGCCAGAAGGGCGGAGCGCCGGCGCCTATGTGCAGCAGGGACGGCACCCGCACCTGATGTCCCGCCGCCGTCAGGTGATCGGCCGTAGGGTGCCAGGTCGAGGGGCCTACGGACGGACTGTGCACGAGAACGAAGATCGGCTGCATGCGACGATCCTGTCGCCCATGCCATGGGAGGCGCGACAGTCTTGGCCGACAGCAGAACGCTTCGCCTCAAAACCGCGCTTCTTGCGGTTGCGGGCCTGGTCGGCCTGGTCGGCCTTGTCCGGGATGGTGCAGCGGATCCCGCGCCGCCGCAGGTGAGCGCGGTTCCTGCGAGAGGCGTATGCCACGGTCAATGCGACCCGTGAGCGGACGCAACGAGACCAGTGCTCCGAACGGCGCCAGTGTTTTGATCAGTCCAGGCTGCTTTCTCTTGCCCTTGGCCGACCGCCCCTCTTCGTGTGCCCTGGGGCGTCAGGAGTCGTGCGAGCCGTCCAGGGCCAGGCGGATGAGGTCGTCGGCGTTCATCGAGGCGATGGCCGCCGCGGGGTCGGCGTCGGGCGTGGCGTAGGCGGGTTCCGGGGTCTCGGCGGGTTCCGGGGCGAAGTCCTCCAGGAGGCGGCGGGCGAGGTCGGACGGGCTGGGGTGGTCGAAGACCAGGGTGGCGGGCAGCCGCAGGCCGGTGTCCGCGCTGAGGCGGTTGCGCAGTTCCACGGCGGTGAGCGAGTCGAAGCCGAGGTCCCGGAAGGCCAGGTCGGGATCGACCGCGGCCGCGGAGCCGTGTCCGAGGACCGCGGCGACGCCGGCCAGGACCAGATCGAGCAGGAGTTCCTCCTGCTCGGCCGCCGACAGTGCGGACAGCCGCCGGTCGAGCGGAACGCCCGTCGTCGGCAGGCCGGCCGAGGCGGAGCGCCGGGTCCGCCCTCGGGCGAGTCCGCGCAGGATCGGCGCGGTCAGGCCGGGCTGGAGCACGGCGCTGTCGATGCGCACCGGCGCCAGCAGGGCTTCGTCGATGGTCCGGGCGGTGTCGAAGAGGGCCAGTCCCAGGTCGGTCGGCAGCGGGATGACGCCGCCGCGCGCCATCCGCGCCACGTCCGCCTCGGCGAGCCCGCCGGTGAGCCCGCTGGCCTCGGCCCACAGGCCCCAGGCCAGTGAGGCAGCGGTCAGGCCCCGCGCGTGGCGGTCCTGGGCGAGGGCGTCGAGGAAGGTGTTGGCGGCCGCGTAGTTGGCCTGCCCCGCGCTGCCGAGCAGTCCGGCGAGGGAGGAGAAGAGCACGAAGGCGGAGAGGTCCTGGTCGGCGGTGAGTTCGTGGAGATGGACGGCGCCGTCGACCTTGGCGCGCAGCACGCGCCGCAGCCGGTCGGGCGTCATGGAGTCGACGAGGCCGTCGTCGAGGGCGCCGGTGGCGTGCACCACGCCGGTGAGGGGATGCTCGGCCGGGATGCGCCGCAGGACTGCGGCCAGTGCCTCCCGGTCCGCCACGTCGCACGCCTCCACGGTCACCTGGGCGCCCTCGGCGGCGAGTTCCGCGACCAGTTCCTCGGCACCCGGGGCGTCCGGGCCACGGCGACCGGTCAGCACCAGGTGGCGCACGCCCTGCCGGGAGACGAGGTGACGGGCCAGCAGCCCGCCGAGCGTGCCGGTGCCTCCGGTGATCAGGACCGTGCCGTCCGGGTCGAGCGGCCGGGGCATCCGCAGCACCAGCTTGCCCGTGTGCCTGGCCTGCGACATGAACCGGAACGCCTCCGGCGCCCGCCGCACGTCGAAGGTCCGCACCGGCGCCGTCTCCAGCGCCCCCGATCCGAACAGCGGCATCAGGACCGAGAACAGCCGGGCGATCCCGTCGGCGCCGGCCGCCGCGATCAGATCGAACGCCTGATACGACACTCCCCCATGGTCGGCCGCCGCCTGCTTGGCGTCCCTGACGTCCGTCTTCCCCATCTCCACGAACCGCCCGCCGGCGGCGGTCAGCCGCAGCGACGCGTCCACGAACTCCCCCGCGAGGGAGTTGAGCACCACGTCGACGCCTCGGCCGTCGGTGGCCGCGCGGAACTGCTCCTCGAAGTCGAGCGTGCGGGAACTCGCGATGTGTGCGTCGTCCAGACCGAGGGAGCGCAGGGTGTCCCATTTGCCCTCGCTCGCCGTGGCGAACACCTCGGCGCCCAGGTGACGTGCGATCTGCACCGCGGCCATGCCCACACCGCCCGCACCCGCATGGATCAGCACCCGCTCGCCCGCGCGCAGCCCGCCCAGCTCCACCAGCCCGTAGTAGGCCGTGGTGAACGCCACCGGCACCGACGCGCCCCGCTCGAACGACCATCCGTCGGGCAGCTTCGTCACCATGCGCTGGTCGGCGACGGCGTGCGGGGCGAACCCGCCCTGGAACATGCCCAGGACGCGGTCGCCGACCGCGAACCCCGACACACCGGGCCCCACCGCGGTCACCACGCCCGCGCCTTCGCCGCCCATCGTGGCGTCGGCGTCCGGGTAGACGCCCAGGGCGATCAGCACGTCCCGGAAGTTGAGCCCTGCGGCCCGGATCCCGATCAGCAGGTGCCCCTCGCCCAGTTCCTCGGCCGTCGGCAGCGCCGGTGCCGGGACCAGGGCGAGGTTGTCCAGGGTCCCGGCCCTGACGGTGTCCAGCCACCAGGCTCCGGGCGGCGGTGCCAGCGCGTCGGACTCGGCGATCCTTCCCAGCCGGGGTACCCGCAACTGGCCTTCGCGGACGGCGAGTTGCGGTTCGCCGAGGGCGAGGGACGTACGGACCGCGACGGGCAGCAGCGCACCGGAGCCGGCGGCGGCATCCCGGTCGATCAGGATGCAGCGGTCGGGCTGTTCGCTCTGTACGGCCCGGACGAGTCCGACGATCGCGGCGCTGCCGAGGTCGGCGACCGCTTCGCCGTGCGCCGTGGCCAGCGCTCCGTGCGTGAGGACGACGAGCCGCGCGTCGGCCAGCCGCCGGTCGGCGAGCCAGGCCTGGAGGTCGGTCAGCGTGCGTGCGGCCGCGGTGTGCACGCGTTCGGCCAGTCCCGGGTGCTGGTCCGTGGCCTCCTTCGGCGGGGCGTCGGAGGTCGTGAGAAGGGCGAAGTCCGGTACCGGAGCGCCCGCTTCGACGGCGGCGCCGAGGGCGGCGGGGTCCGGGTACACGGCCGGGGCGATCCCGGCGGCGGTGAGCTCGGCGAGGAGCTCCGCGGTGTCCGGGGCGTCGGGCTCGCCCAGGAGCGCCCAGGCGGCCTCGCTGCCGCTTGTGTCGTCGGCGGGCGGTGCGGTGACGGGCTTCCAGTCGACGGTGAACAGCGCGTCCCGGGTGGCGTCCCGGCCGCCCGCGAGTTGGTCGACGGAGACGGGGCGCAGCACGAGGGAGTCGGCGCGCAGGACCGGCATGCCTTCGCTGTCGCCCACCAGCACGGTGACCGTGTCGGCGCCGTCCGGGACGAGCCGTACGCGCAGCCTTTGGGCGCCCGAGGCGTGCAGCGAGACGCCGTTCCAGGTGAACGGAAGCAGGATCCTGGCGTCCCGGCCGCCGGAACCGGCCAGGCCGTACGCCTGGAGCGCGGCGTCGAGCAGCGCGGGGTGCAGACCGTATCGTCCCGCCTCGTCGCGCTCGCGTTCGCCGAGCGCGACCTCCGCGCAGACCTCGTCGCCGACCCGCCAGACGCGTTCCAGGCCCTGGAAGGCCGGCCCGTAGGCGTAGCCGGAGGCGGCCGCCTGCTCGTAGAAGCCGGTGACGTCGAGGGGGACGGCGTCGGCGGGGGGCCAGGCGGTCAGGTCGAAGTCGGCGGGCGGAGTGGCGGGGGCGAGTACGGCACTGGCGTGCCGCTCCCAGCCGTCGGCGTCGTCGGCCCGGTCGGCGGCGGGACGGGAGTGGACGGTGAGGGCGCGGCAGCCGGTGTGGTCCGGGGGGCCGACGACGAGCTGGATGCGGACTCCGCCGGTCGGCGGGAGGATCAGGGGCGCCTCGAGGGTGAGTTCGTCGAGTCGGCCGCAGCCCGCTTCGTCGGCGGCGCGGACGGCGAGGTCCACGAAGGCGGTGCCGGGCAGCAGGACGGTGCCGGCCACGGCGTGGTCGGCCAGCCAGGGCTGGGTGCGTGCGGAGATCAGGCCGGTGAGCACGAGGTGGCCGAGCTCGGACAGGGTGGTGCCGGCGAGCAGCAGCGGGTGGTCGACGGGGGCGAGTCCGAGTCCGGCGGCGTCGCCGGCTCCGCTGCGGCCGGTGCCGGACTCCAGCCAGAACCGCCGGTGTTGGAAGGCGTAGGTGGGCAGCGGGACGCGGCGGCCGAAGCCGGCGCCGAGGACCGCGGTCCAGTCGACCGGCAGCCCGTGGGCGTGGGCTTCGGCGAGCGAGCCGAGGAAGCGGTCGACGTCGGGTTCGTCGCGGCGCAGCAGGCCGAGGGCCACCGGGGGCCGGTCCGTGTCGTCCAGCACCTCCTCGATGCCGGCGACCAGCACGGGGTGTGCGCTGATCTCGACGAAGGCCGTGTGTCCGGCGTCGACGAGGACGCGTACGGCGTCCGCGAAGCGCACGGTCCGGCGGAGGTTGCGGTACCAGTAGTCGGCGTCCAGGCCGGTGGTGTCCTGTGCGGCGGCGGTGACGGTCGAGTAGAAGGGGATGCGGGCCGGGCGTGGCTCGATGCCGACGAGAAGGTCCGCGAGGCGGTCCTCGATCTCCTCCACGTGGGCGCTGTGCGAGGCGTAGTCGACGGGGATGCGCCGGTGGCGTACGTTCTCGGCCTCGCAGCGGGCGGCGAGTTCGTCGAGTGCCTCGGTGTCGCCGGAGACGACGGTGGAGCCGGGGCCGTTGACCGCGGCGATCGACAGCCGTCCGTTCCACTGCTCCAGTCGGGCGGCTGCCCGCTCGGCGGGTTCGCCGACGGAGAGCATGCCGCCGCGTCCGGACAGGGCCCTGATGGCCTGGCTGCGCAGGGCGACGACCTGTGCGGAGTCCTCCAGGCTGAGGGCGCCCGCCACATAGGCTGCGGCGATCTCGCCCTGCGAGTGTCCGACGACGGCGGCGGGTTCGACGCCGCAGGCGCGCAGCAGTTCGGCGAGGGCGATCATCACGGCCCACAGCACCGGCTGGAGGACGTCGACCCGGGCGTACCGTGCCTGCGCTGCGGCGCCCTCGGCGCGCAGCACCTCCTCCAGGGACCAGTCGACGTACGGGGCGAGGGCCTGCTCGCAGGCGGCGATCTGCGCGGCGAACACCGGTGCGCTGTCGAGCAGTCCGACGGCCATGCCGATCCACTGCGAGCCCTGGCCGGGGAAGACCCATACGACCCGTTCGCCGTGCCGGGCCTGGCCCTCGACGACGCCCGCGGCCGGCGTGCCGGCGGCGAGGCTCTCCAGTCCGTGCAGGAGCCCCTCGCGGTCCGCGGCCAGGACCACGGCGCGGTGGCGCATCGCGGAGCGGGTGGAGTGCAGGGAGTGGGCCAGGTCGGTCAGGGAGACGTCCTGGCCGGGGTCGCTCGCCAGGTGGGCGGCGAGTCGGGCGGCCTGGGCGCGCAGCCCCTCGGGGCTCCTCGCGGAGACGGGGAAGGGGATCGTGCCGACGTCGCTCAGGGCCGGCGCGCCGGGCGCGGGATCCGGCGGCGCGGTGGCCGGGGCGGTGTCGTCGGGGGGCTCCTCCATGATCAGGTGGGCGTTGGTTCCGCTGATGCCGAAGGAGGAGACGCCGACGCGGCGCGGCTGCGGTCCGGCGGGCCAGCTCCGGGCCTCGGTCAGCAGTTGGACGGCGCCCGCCGACCAGTCCACGTGCGGGGTGGGCTCGTCCACGTGGAGGGTCTTGGGCAGGACTCCGTGGCGCATCGCCATGACCATCTTGATGATTCCGGCGGCGGCCGCTGCCGTCATGGTGTGGCCGATGTTGGACTTCACCGAGCCGAGCCACAGCGGGCGCTCGGGGTCGCGGTCCCTGCCGTAGGTCGCGATGAGCGCCTGGGCCTCGATGGGGTCGCCGAGGCTGGTGCCGGTGCCGTGGGCCTCGACCGCGTCGACATCGTCGGCGGCGAGGCCCGCGTCGGCGAGGGCGGCGCGGATCACCCGCTGCTGGGAGGGGCCGTTGGGGGCGGTCAGGCCGTTGCTGGCGCCGTCCTGGTTGACGGCGCTGCCGCGGACGACGGCGAGCACGGGGTGTCCGTGGCGGCGGGCGTCGTCGAGTCGTTCGACCAGCAGCAGACCGACGCCTTCGGACCAGCCCATGCCGTCGGCCGACGCGGCGAACGCCTTGCAGCGGCCGTCGCCCGCGAGGGTGCGCTGCCGGCTGAACTCCACGAAGCCGCCGGGGGTGGAGGTCACCGACACCCCGCCGGCCAGGGCGAGGGAGCACTCGCCGCGGCGCAGGGCCTGGGCGGCCAGGTGGAGGGCGACCAGGGAGGAGGAGCAGCCGGTGTCCACGGTCATGGCCGGGCCTTCGAGGCCGAACTGGTAGGACAGCCGCCCGGAGATGACGCTGCCGGCGGTGCCGGTGAGCACATAGCCCTCGACGCCGTCGGGCATCCGGGCCACGTCGGTGCCGTAGCCGGTCGGGGTGCCGCCGACGAAGACGCCGGTGGCGCTGGCGCGCAGGGACTCCGGGTCGATGCCCGCCCGTTCGAACAGCTCCCAGGTCGTCTCCAGCAGCAGGCGCTGCTGTGGGTCCATGGCGAGCGCCTCGCGGGGGCTGACGCCGAAGAAGTCGGCGTCGAAGTCGCCGGCCGCGTCCAGGAATCCGGCCTCGTCGGTGTAGAAGGTGCCGGGGCGGTCCGGGTCGGGGTCGTAGAGCCCTTCGACGTCCCAGCCGCGGTCGGCGGGGAAGCCGCCGACCGCGTCCGTGCCGGCGGCTATCAGGTCCCAGAGCTCCTCCGGGCCGGTGACGCCGCCGGGGTAGCGGCAGGCCATCGCGACGATCGCGATCGGTTCGTCGGCCCGTGCGGCGGCCGGCTCGACGGGCCCGGCGACCGGCTCCGTCGCCCCGCCGAGCGTGGCCAGGATGTGCTTGGCGAGCAGTTGGGAGGTCGGGTAGTCGAAGAGGAGTGTGGTCGGCAGGGCGAGGCCCGTCTCGTCCTTGAGCCGGTTGCGCAGGTCCACGGTGGTGAGGGAGTCGAAGCCGAGGTCGCGGAAGGGGCGGTCGACGGGGACGGCCATCGGGGCGGAGTGCCCGAGGACCTGGGCGACCTGCGCCCGCACGATGTCCAGGACGATCGCCTCGTGCTCGGCGGGGGTGGCCCGGGCGAGTCGGCGGGCCAGTTCGCCGGCGGCGGGGGCGGCGGTGTCCTGTGCGGCGGCGGCGCGCAGCACGCGTTGTGCGTCGGGGAGTTCGTCGAACAGCGGGCTGGGCCGCAGCGCGGTGAAGCCGGTGAGGAACCGTTCCCAGTCGATGTCGGCGGCGACGACCGTCGTCTCGTCGAGTTCCAGGGCGCGGTCCATCGCGGCGACGGCGCTGCGCGGGTCGATCATGCGCAGACCGCGGCCGGCCAGTGCCTCGCGGGCCCGCTCGTCGTCGGCCATGCCCGAGCCGGCCCAGGGGCCCCAGGCGATGGAGGTCGCCGTCAGGCCGCGGGAGCGGCGGTGCTCGGCCAGGGCGTCGAGATAGGCGTTGGCGGAGGCGTAGACGCCTTGCCGGCCGCTGCCCCACAGGCCGGCGATCGAGGAGAAGAGCACGAAGGCGTCGAGCGGTCGGTCGCCGAGCACGGCGTCCAGCACCCGCGCGCCGACGACCTTGCCGGCGGACAGCCGGTCGCTCTCGGCGAGATCGGTGTCGACGAGCGCGCCGGCCTGGCCGAGGCCGGCCGCGTGGACGACGACCCGCAGCGGGGGGCCGTCGGCGTCTATCTCGGCGACGAGCCGCGCCACCGCCTCCTGGTCGGCCATGTCGCACGCGGCGACGGTGACCTGCGGACCGAGCGCGGTGAGCCGCTGGGCGAGTTCGCGGGCGCCGGGCGCGGAGAGTCCGGATCGGCTGGTCAGTACGAGCCGTTCGGCGCCCTGCTCCGCGGCCCACTGCGCGATGTGCGCGCCGAGACCGCCGGTGCCGCCGGTCACCAGGACGGTTCCGGTGGGCCGCGGGTCGCGTACGGGCGCGCGGTCGGCGGCCGGGGCGCGGACCAGGCGCCGGACGAGGACGCCGGAGTCGCGTACCGCGGCCTGGTCCTCGTCGCCCGGGCCGGCCAGTACGCCGACGGCGCGGGCCCAGGCGCGGGCGTCGGGCCGCTCGGGCAGGTCGACGAGGCCGCCCCACAGCCGGGGGAACTCCAGTCCGACGACCCGGCCGAACCCCCAGATCCGGCCTTGGTCCGGGCGGGTCAGCGGGTCCCGGTCGGCGACGGAGACCGCGCCGCGGGTCAGGCACCACAGGCGGCCGCCGGGTTCGGTGTCGGCGAGGGCCTGGGCGAGCGCGATGGTCGCGGCCATGCCCCGGGAGAGCGCCGGGCGGTCCGCGCGGGCCCGCCCCTCCATGCCCAGGAGGGAGACGACGCCGGCGAGGCCGTCGTCCGGGAGTCCCGCGCGCAGTTCGGCGATCCGCTCGGCCAGCGTCGCGCGGTCGACGTCGGCCGTGGCGACCGGCAGCCGTACCACCCGCGCACCGTGCGCGGCCAGCGCGTCGACGCAGTGCGTGTCGAGGTCGGGCCTGTCGAGGTCGGGCGTGTCGAGGTCGGTGCCGTCCGGGTCCTCGGCCGACACGACGAGCCAGGTGCCGGTGAGCGTCGGCTCGGGGGGTGCGGTGAGCGGCCGCCAGGCGACGCGGTAGCGGCATGCGTCGACGGTCGCGCCGAGTCGGCGGCTGTCGCGCCAGGCGGCCAGTGAGCCGAGCGCCGGCTCCAGCGCGGCGCGTCCCGAGGGGCCGGGCAGGTCGAGGAGGGCGGTGAGGGCGTCGAGGTCCTGGTCCTCGACCGCCGCCCAGAAGCGCGCCTCTTCGGGCCGCGCGCTGTCGGTGACCTCGGCGGGAGCGGCCTGCGCGCCGGGCGCGTTCTCCAGCCAGAACCGTTCCCGCTGGAAGGCGTAGGTGGGCAGGTCGGCACGGGCCGCGCCTTGGTGGGCGAGCAGCGGACGCCAGTCCACGTCGAGACCGCTGGTGAACGCCTGGGCGAGCGCGGTACGCAGTCCCGTGCTGCCGTCGTCGGGGCGCAGGGTGGCGAGCGTGACCGCTGCGGCCTGCACGGAGTCGATCGTGCCGCGCAGGGCGGTGCTGAGCACGGGGTCGGGCCCGACCTCGATGAAGGCGTCGTGCCCCTGACGCAGCAACAGGCGGACCGTTTCCTCGAAGCGGACGGTCCGGTGGAGGTTGGCGTACCAGTGCTCCGCGTCGAGCGCGTCGGTCTCCACCCGGCCGGCGGTGACCGAGGAGTAGAGGGGCACGGTGGGGGCGGTCGGCCGGATCTCGGCCAGCTGGGTCAGCAGCCGCTCGCGCAGCGGCTCGATCCGGGCGGAGTGCTCGGCGTGGCGGGCCGGGAGTCTGCGGGCGGGTACGTCGGCTGCGGCGCAGTCGGCGAGAAGTTCGTCCACAGCGGTCCGGTCGCCGGAGACGAGGACGGACGCCGGGCCGTTGACCTCGGCGACGGACAGACGGCCGGCGTAGGCGGCGATGAGCTCGGCCACCTGCTCCACCGGGGCGTCGACCGACGCCGTGCCACCGTCTGCGGGCAGCTCCGCAACGGCCTTGCCGCACAGGGCGACGATCTTCGCGCCGTCCTCCAGCGACAGCGCGCCCGCGACGCACGCGGCCGCGATCTCGCCCTGGGAGTGGCCGACCACGGCGGCGGGCCGTATGCCGAAGGAGTCCCAGAGCGCGGCGAGCGAGACCGTCACCGCCCACAGGACCGGCTGCGCGACGTCGGGCCGGTCCGGCCACTGGTCGGCCCCCGAGCGCAGGACGTCGGTCAACGACCAGTCGACGTACGGCGCGAGCGCCGTCTCGCACGCGGCGATCCGCTCGGCGAAGACGGGGGCGGAGTCCAGCAGATCGACGGCCGTGCTCAGCCAGGGCGCACCCTGGCCGGGGAAGACGAACACGGGGCGGGTGACCTGGCGCGCCGGGCCCCGCACGACATCCGGTGCGGGCTCCCCCGCGGCCAGGGACTCGAGGCCCGCGACCAGCTCGGCGCGGTCGGCGGCCAGGACCACCGCGCGGTCGTCGAGGGCGGAGCGGTGCACGGCGAGGGTGAGCGCGATGTCCGGGAGCGGGGTGTCCGGGTCGATCCGCGCGAAGCGGGCCAGCCGGGCGGCGTGGGCCCGTAGCCCGTCCTCGCCTCGGGCGGAGACGACGAAGGGCAACGCTCCCGACGGCGTTGCCGTGGCGCGGCTGCTCTCCTGGTCCACCGGGGCTGCGGGCTCCTCCAGGATCACGTGGGCGTTCGTGCCGCTGGCTCCGAACGCCGAGACGCCGGCCCGGCGGGGTTCGCCGTTCGCCGCGCGAGGCCAGTCGACGGTGTCGGTGAGCAGCTCGACCGTGCCGGACGACCAGTCCACGCGCGGTGTCGGCTCGTCCACGTGGAGCGTCTTGGGCAGGGCGCCGTGGCGCATCGCCATGACGGTCTTGATGACGCCGGCCACTCCGGCGGCGGCCTGGGTGTGTCCGAGGTTGGACTTGACCGCGCCGAGCCGCAGCGGCCGGTCGGGCGAGCGGCCGGGCCCGTAGGCGGCGATGAGGGCCTGCGCCTCGATGGGGTCGCCGAGGCGGGTGCCGGTGCCGTGCGCCTCCACGGCGTCGATGTCCGCCGGGGCCAGGCCCGCGTTGGCGAGGGCCTGCTCGATCACCCGTTGCTGGGAGGGGCCGTTGGGGGCGGTCAGGCCGTTGCTCGCGCCGTCCTGGTTGACCGCGGTGCCGCGGACCACGGCGAGCACGGGGTGTCCGTGGCGACGCGCGTCGGAGAGCCGCTCGACCAGGAGCATCCCGGCGCCCTCGGCCCAGCCCGTGCCGTCGGCGGAGGCGGCGAAGGGCTTGCAGCGGCCGTCGGTGGACAGGCCGCGCTGCCGGCTGAACTCGATGAACGCGGCCGGGGTCGCCATCACGGTCACCCCGCCGGCCAGGGCCAGGGTGCACTCGCCCTGCCGCAGGGCCTGGACCGCGAGGTGCAGGGCGACCAGCGACGACGAGCACGCGGTGTCCACGGTCACCGCGGGTCCTTCGAGTCCGAGGACGTAGGAGACCCGGCCCGACATCACGCTGCCCACGCTGCCGGTGAGCGCGTATCCCTCGACGCCGTCGGGCATCCGCTCCACGCCGGCTCCGTAGCCGGTGGGCGTGCCGCCGACGAAGACGCCGGTGGGGCTGCCCTTGAGCGCGCGTCCGTCGACCCCGGCGCGTTCGAAGGCCTCCCAGGCGGTCTCCAGCAGCAGCCGCTGCTGCGGGTCCATGGCCAGCGCCTCGCGCGGGCTGATCCCGAAGAAGCCGGGGTCGAACTCGCCCGCGCCGTCCAGGAAGCCGCCCTCGCGCACATAGCTGGTGCCCAGGTGGTCGGGGTCGGGGTGGTAGAGGTCGTCCAGCGGCCAGCCGCGGTCGACGGGGAAGCCGCCGACCGCGTCCGCGCCGTCGGCGACCAGTCGCCACAGGTCCTCGGGCGAGCGGACGCCGCCGGGGTAGCGGCAGGACATGCCGATGACGGCGATCGGCTCGGGCCGCTCCAGCTCCGCGATCCGGGCGCGGGCCCGCTGCAACTCGACCGTGGCGCGCTTCAGGTAGTCCCGCAGCTTGTTGTCGCCGCCGCTGTGTTCGCCGCTCGTGTTGTCGCCGCTGGTGTGGTCGCCGCCGCTCATGAGGGGTCACCTTTCGGGGCCTGCCCGGGGGCTTCGAGATGGTGGTCGAGAAGTGCGAACAGTTCGTCGTCGGAGGCGCTCTCCACGCCGGTTCCGTCCGGCGGCGCGGTGTCCTCCCGGTCGAGGGCGGAGAGCCGTTCCAGGAAGCGCCGCATGCGCAGCGTGACCCGGGCCCGCAGTTGCGGGTCCTCGTCGGCCACCCGGCCGAACGCCGCTTCCAGGCCGTCGAGTTCGGCGAGGACGGGGGCGAGCACGGAGACATCGCCGTCGGTGAGGTCGGCCCGTAGCCGGGCGGCCAGTTCGACGGGGGTCGGGCAGTCGAACACCACGGTGCTCGGCAGGTCGACGCCGGCGGCGCGGCTGAGCCGGTCCCGGAGTTCTACGGCGGTGAGGGAGTCGAACCCGAGGTCGCTGAAGGCCTGGTGGTCCTGCACCTGACCGGCCGAGTCATGGCCGAGGACGGCGGCGACCTCGCCGCGCACCAGGTCCAGCAGCAGCGTGTCGCGTTCCGCGGGTCCCACGGCGGCCAGCCGGGCGGCCAGTGCGGGGCCCGCCCGCCCCGGGCCGGCGGCCGAGGCGTCCCGGGCTTCCCGGGCCTCCCGCGCGGCGAGGGCGGCGCCGACCTCGGGCAGGTCGGCGAGCAGGGGGCTCGGACGCAGGGAGGTGAAGCGGGGGGCGAAGGCGGTCCAGTCCACGTCGGCGACGATCAGCTCGGTGTCGCCCAGGCCCACCGCGCGCGCCATGGCGTCCACGGCAGACCCCGGGTCCATCGAGCGCAGACCGCGCCGGGCGAGCTGGTCCGCGCCGTCCTGTTCGGCCATGCCGCCGCCCGCCCAGGGTCCCCAGGCGATCGACGTGGCGGTCAGTCCGCGGGCCCGCCGGTCCTGGGCCAGTGCGTCGAGGTGGGCGTTGGCGGCGCCGTAGACGCCCTGGGCGCCGCTGCCCCAGGCGCCGGCCACGGAGGAGAACAGGACGAACGCGTCCAGCGGCCGCTCGCCCAGCACGGCGTCGAGGTGGCTCGCGCCCGCGGCCTTTCCTCCGGTGATCGCGGCGGCCTCGGCCGGGCCGGTGTCCGTGATCGGGGCGGTCTGGGTGACTCCGGCGGCGTGCACCACCGCGCGCAGCGGCGGTCCGGCGGCGTCGATCCGCTCGACGAGGCCTGCCACGGCGGTCCGGTCGGCCAGGTCGCAGCTCTCGATGAGCACGTCGGCGCCCGCGGCGGTCAGTTCGGCCGCGAGGTCCTCGGCCCCCGGGGTCCGCGCGCCCCGCCGGCCGGCCAGGACGACGCGCTGCGCGCCCGCCGTGGCGGCCCAACGGGCCATGTGCGCGCCCAGGCCGCCGGTGCCGCCGGTGATGAGGACCGTTCCGGCGGGCTGCCACGGCCGGTCGTCGGCGCCGACCGCCGCACGGGTCAGGCGCCGTACGTGGACGCCGTCGGGACGGATCGCGACCTGGTCCTCGGCGCCGTGGGCGATGACGTCGGCGAGGCGGGACGCCACGGACTCGTCCGGCAGGGGCGGTTCGGCGCCGTCGGGGGCCGTGATGTCGACCAGTCCGCCCCAGACGCCGGGCAGTTCGAGCGCGGCGCTGCGGCCGAGCCCCCAGATCTGGGCCTGTTCGGCGTGCGTGACCGGATCGTCGTCCCCGCTGGACACCGCGCCGGAGGTCACGCACCACAGGCGACTGCCGGGGTGGACGTCGGTGAGCGCCTGGAGGAGTTCGAGGGTGGCCGCCAGGCCGTGGGTGAGACCGGGCAGGCCGGCGCGCTCCCCCGGCAGGTCGGCCAGCAGGGAGACCACGCCGTCGAGGGGGCCGAGGCCGCGCAGGCGGTCGGCGAGCGTGCCGCGGTCGCACTCCGGCGCGTCGATGCGGAGTCGGGTCACCGAGGCTCCGCGTTGTTCGAGGCCGCGCGCGCAGGCGTCGGAGAGGCGGCTCTCCGGGTGGCTCACCACCGCCCAACTGCCGGACAGTGCGCCGCCGTCGGCCGACCGCCCGGTCCACGGCGTCCACTCGGCGCGGTAGCGCCAGGTGTCCGGCGTGCCGCCGGGAGCGGTCCCTGGATCGGACAGCGGTTGCAGCCAGTAGCGCCGGCGCTGGAAGGCGTAGGTGGGGAGGTCGACCGGGGTGCGGCGGCCTTCGAAGAAGGCCGACCAGTCCACCGGGGTTCCGTGGACGTGCAGCGTGCCGAGAGCGGCGACGAGCGTGGCCCGTTCCGGTCGGTCCCGGCGGACGGTCGCGACGGCGAGGGTGTCGGAGGCGGGGTCGAGGCACTGGCGTGCCATCCCGGTCAGCACTCCGTCGGGCCCGACCTCCAGCAGCAGGGCTCCGCCCTGGGCGTCCAGGGCGGCGACGCCGTCGGCGAAGCGCACGGCGCCGCGTACCTGGCGTACCCAGTACTCGGGTTCCTCCAGCTCGCCCGGCTCGGCGACGGCCCCGGTGAGGTTCGAGACCAGCGGGATGCGCGGGGCCGCGTACGAGACGCTCTCCAGGACGGTGCGGAACTCGGCCAGCATCGGTTCCATGCGCGCCGAGTGGAAGGCGTGGCTGACCGAGAGCCGTCGGGCGTTGTGGCGCTGCTTCGTGAAGCGGGCCGCCATGGCGAGGACGGCGGCCTCCGCACCGGAGACGACCACCGAGGTCGGCCCGTTGACGGCGGCGATCTCGACGGCCTCCACCCCCTCCAGCGCCGACCTCACCTCGTCCTCGGTCGCCCGCACCGCCACCATCGCGCCGCCGGTCGGCAGCGCCTGCATCAACCGCCCCCGCGCCGCCACGACGACAGCGGCGTCCGGCAGTGACCACACCCCTGCCACATGCGCCGCCGCGAGCTCGCCGATCGAGTGTCCGAGGAGGAGGTCCGGTCGCACGCCCAGGGACTCCAGGAGGCGGAACAGCGCGACCTCGACGGCGAACAGCGCGGCCTGGGTGAACACCGTCTCGTCCAGCAGCCCCTGCGTGCCCTCGGCTCCGAGGACCACGTCCCGCACCGAGTGCGTGACATGCCCCGCCAACTGCCGGTCCAGCTCGAACACCGTCGCGTCGAAGGCCTCGGCGAACACGGGGAAGGCGCTGTGGAGTTCACGGCCCATGCCGACCCGTTGGCTTCCCTGACCGCTGAACAGCAGGGCCAGCGGGGCGTCGGAGCGCACGCTGCCCGTCACGACACCGCCGGTCCCGCCTTCCGGGGTGAGGTCGGCGAGTGCGGTGAGTGCGGCGAGCAGTTCGGTCCGGTCCCCGGCCGGGACCACGGCACGGTGGTCCAGTGCGGTGCGGGTGGTGGCCAACGCGGCGGCGAGGTCGGCCGGGGCGAGGTCGGCGCCGTCCGCTTCCAGGTGGGCGCGCAGCCGCTCGGCCTGGGCCGCGAGGGCCTGGGGCGTCTTGGCGGAGAGCAGGTACGGCAGGACGCCCGGGTCGGCCTGCGGTGGTGCGGTGGACGGGGTCGGGTCGTCGCAGGGCTCGGGTGCGCAGTGTTCGAGCACGGTGTGCGCGTTGGTCCCGCTGATCCCGAACGCCGACACGGCGGCGCGGCGCGGGCGGCCGGTCTCCGGCCAGGGGCGTGCCTCGGTCAGCAGTTCCACCGCGCCCGCCGACCAGTCCACATGCGGCGTCGGCTCGTCCACGTGCAGCGTTGCGGGCAGCACTCCGTGCCGCATCGCCATGACCATCTTGATGACGCCCGCGACCCCGGCGGCGGCCGTGGTGTGGCCGATGTTGGACTTGAGCGCGCCCAGCCAGAGCGGTTCGTCCGGGCGCCGTTCCCGGCCGTAGGCGGCCAGCAGTGCCTGGGCCTCGATCGGGTCGCCGAGTGCGGTGCCGGTGCCGTGCGCCTCGACGGCGTCCACGTCCGGTGCGCTCAGCCGTGCGTCGGCCAGCGCCCGGCGGATGACCCGCTGCTGCGAGGGTCCGTTGGGCGCGGTCAGGCCGTTGCTGGCGCCGTCCTGGTTGACCGCCGAGCCGAGGACGGTCGCCAGGACGCGGTGGCCGTTGCGCCGTGCGTCGGAGAGGCGTTCGACGAGCAGCATGCCGATGCCCTCGGCCCAGCCGGTGCCGTCGGCGGCGGCCGCGAAGGGCTTGCAGCGGCCGTCGGCGGACAGCACGCGCTGTC
Organism: Streptomyces sp. NPDC006872; assembly: GCF_040635845.1. Taxonomy (NCBI): domain Bacteria; kingdom Bacillati; phylum Actinomycetota; class Actinomycetes; order Kitasatosporales; family Streptomycetaceae; genus Streptomyces; species Streptomyces sp. NPDC006872. The sequence goes on along the minus strand of NZ_JBEYIL010000010.1, from coordinate 94,819 downwards.
GGCTGAAGTCCACGAACAGGCCGGGGTTGGCCATCACCGTGACGCCGCCGGCCAGCGCCATCGTGCACTCCCCGGCGCGCAGCGCCTGGACGGCGAGGTGGAGGGAGACCAGGGAGGAGGAGCAGGCGGTGTCGACCGTGACGGCGGGGCCCTCCAGGCCGAAGGTGTAGGCGAGGCGGCCGGAGGCGACGCTCGCGGCGTTTCCGGTGCCGAGGTAGCCGCCGAGTTCGTCGGGCAGCTCCATGCCGGCCAGGTAGCCGATGTTGGCGGCGCCGACGAACACGCCGGTGGCGGAGCCGCGCAGGGCGGCCGGGTCGATGCCGGCCCGTTCGAACAGCTCCCACGAGGTCTCCAGGAGCAGCCGCTGCTGCGGGTCCATCGCCAGCGCCTCGCGCGGCGAGATCCCGAAGAAGCCGGCGTCGAAGTCGGCCGCGTGTTCGACGAAGCCGCCCTCGCGGACATAGCTGGTGCCGGGATGGTCGGGGTCGGGGTGGTAGAGCCCTTGGACGTTCCAGCCGCGGTCGGTGGGGAAGCCGGTCAGTCCGTCGCGGCCGTCGACCAGCAGCTGCCAGAGGTCCTCGGGGGACATGACGCCGCCGGGGAAGCGGCAGGCCATGGCGACGATGGCGATCGGGTCGCGGTCGGCGCCCGGCGTGGCCGCGGGCGTGGGGGCGGCGGGCGGGGTCTCGGCGCCGAGGAGTTCGGTGCGCAGGTATCCGGCGAGCGCGGTGGTGGTCGGGTGGTCGAAGACGAGGGTGGCGGGCAGTCGGCGTCCGGTGAGCGCGGCGAGCCGGTTGCGCAGGTCGACCGCGATGAGGGAGTCGAAGCCGAGGTTCTTGAAGGCGGCGGTGACGTCCACGGCTCGGGCGTCGTCGTGGCCGAGGACCGCGGCGACCTGGGCGCGGACCAGGTCGGTGAGCGTCCGTTCCTGGTCGGCCGGGTCGAGGGCGAGCAGGTCGCGGACGAAGTGGTCGGCGGCCGGGCCGCCGCTCGCGGCCGAGGCGGTACGGCGTACGGGTCCGCGGACGAGGCCGCGCAGCAGTCCCGGCAGCACGCCGGCGTCGGCTTGGGCGCGCAGGGCGGCGCGGTCCAGCCGGAGCGGCACCGCCACGGGCTCGTCGGCCGCGGTCGCGCGGTCGAACAGGTCGAGGGCGGTCGCGGAGGACAGGGGGACGACGCCGGAGCGGGCCATCCGCCGGCGGTCGGCCTCGGCGAGCCGGCCCGTCATGCCGCTGGCCCGCTCCCAGAACCCCCAGGCCAGCGAGACGGCCGGCAGTCCTTGTGAACGCCGTTGCTGGGCCAGGGAGTTGAGGAAGGCGTTGGCGGCGACGTAGTTGCCCTGGCCCGCGCTGCCGAGGATGCTCGCGGCCGAGGAGAAGAGGACGAACGCGGACAGGTCGAGGTCGCGGGTCAGCTCGTGCAGATGGACGGCCGCGTCGACCTTGGGCCGCAGGACCGCGGTGAGCCGCTCGGGGGTCAGCGAGTCGATGACGCCGTCGTCCAGGACGCCCGCGGCGTGCACGACCGCGGTGAGCGGCCGGTCCGCGGGGATCGCGGCCAGCAGCCGTTCGAGCGCGGCCCGGTCGGCGGCGTCGCAGGCGGCGATGTCGGCGGTGGCGCCGAGCGCCGCCAGTTCGGCCCGCAGTTCGGCGCAGCCGTCGGCGTCGGGGCCGGTGCGGCTGGTGAGCAGCAGATGCCGTACGCCGTGTTCGGCGGCCAGGTGGGCGGCGATCAGCCGGCCCAGGGTGCCGGTGCCGCCGGTGACGAGGACGGTGCCCTCGGCGCGGAACGGCCGGGTCGAGGCGCGCTGTCCGCCCTGGTGGGCGGTGAGGCGCGGGGCGAGGAGGTCGCCGTCGCGTACGGCGACGGCGGGTTCCCCGCAGCCGGGGACGGCGGCCAGCGCCCGGCCCCAGGTCTCGGGCTGCGCGGCGGGCAGGTCGGCCAGGAGGAACTGGTCGGGGTATTCGGTCTGCGCGGAGCGCAGCAGCCCCCAGGCCGCGGCCGACGGCAGGTGCGGCACGTCCTCGTCCGGTGCGGCGGCGACCGCGCCGCCGGTCGCGACGACCAGCCGTGCGGTCGCGAAGCGGGGGTCGCCGGTCCAGGTGTGCAGGACGGGCAGCAGGTCGGCGGCCGCCGCGTGGGCCGCCGCGGTGAGCGGCGCGTCGCCCGGCTCCACCGGGTACAGGACGGTGTCCGGCAGTGCGGCTCCCTGGTCCAGGGTGGCGGCCAGCGTTTCGAGGTCGGGGAAGGTGTGCACGTGGGCGCCCGAGTCGCGCAGCGCGTGCGCGAGGCCGCGGGGGTCGGCGCCGAGCACCGCCCAGGTCGCGTCGGCCGAAGCCGCGCAGGCGGCGGTGGAACCGACGGACACCCACTCGACCCGGTACAGCGCGTCGGGCCGGTGTTCGAGGGCGGCGCGTGCCGGCTCGGCGGCGGCGCGGGCGGACACGGTGTCGATGCGGGCCACCGGCTGCCCGGTGGGGTCGGCCAGCAGCACGGCGTGCCGCACGGGTCGGTCGGCGGGGCCTTCGAGGGGGCGCACCCGGACCCGTAGGGCGGTGGCGCCGGCCGCGTACAGGGCGATCCCGCCGAGCGTGTCGGGCGACGCGGGTGCGGCGGGTACGGCCGGGTCGTCGTCGCACAGCCGCAGGCGCAGCGCGGCGTCGAGCAGGGCGGGGTGCAGGCCGTATGCGCCCGCGTCCTCGGCGTGTTCCTCGGGCAGGGCGACCTCGGCGAAGAGCTCCCCCTCGCGTCGCCAGGCCGCGCGCAGGCCGCGGAAGGCGGGGCCGAGGGTGTGTCCGGCGGCCGTCGACCGGTCGTGGAGGCCGGCCGGTTCGAGGGGTTCGCTGCCGGGCGGCGGCCATGCCTCGTCGTCGGCGTGGGGCGCGGGCCGGCCCGGGCGCAGCAGGCCGGTGGCGTGCCGGGTCCAGGACGCTTCGGAGTCCGCGTCGGACGGCCGGGAGAACACGGTGAGCGAACGGCGGCCGTCCGGCGCGGGCGCGCCGACGGCGACCTGCAGCCGTAGCGCCTCGGCGCCCAGTTCCAGGGGCGCTTCCAGGGACAGTTCCTCGATCTGGTCGCAGCCCGCCTCGTCGCCGGCGCGGATCGCCAGCTCGACCAGGGCCGCGGCCGGGAGCCGTACGGCGCCGTCCACGGTGTGGTCGGCGGGCCAGGCCAGGGCGCGGGCGGTGAGCTGTCCGGTGAGCAGCAGACCGCCGCCGTCCGCGAGTGCCGCGGTCGCGCCGAGCAGGGGATGCCCGGTCGGCAGGAGGCCGAGTCCGGCCGCGTCGCGGGCCGGGTCGGTGGGGGGCTGGAGCCAGAAGCGGCGGCGACGGAAGGGGTAGGTGGGCAGGTCGACGCGGCGCGGCGGGCCGGCGTGTCCGGCGAACAGGCGGCGCCAGTCGACGGTGAGGCCGTGCGTGTGCGCCACGGCCAGGGCCTCGGCGAAGCGGCCGGGGCCGCCGTCGCCTCGCCGCAGGGTGTCGAGGACGACCGCGGGCGCGTCGGCGGCCTCGACGGCGTCCTGCAGCGCCACGGTGAGCACCGGGTGGGCGCTGACCTCGATGAACGCGGTGTGGCCGGCGGCGAGCAGCGCGCCGACGGCGGTGTCGAAGCGCACCTGTCGGCGCAGGTTGTCGTACCAGTAGTCGGTGTCCAGGGCGGCGGTGTCCAGCAGGGCGCCGGTGGTCGAGGAGTAGTAGGGCACGGTGGCGGCGGTCGGGGCGAGCCCGGCGAGCTCCTTGGTCAGCCGGTCGTGGATGGCCTCGACCTGTGCGGAGTGCGAGGCGTAGTCGACCGGTATGCGGCGGGCCCACACGCCCTGGGCCTCGCACACGGCGAGGAGTTCGTCGATGGCGGGCTGGTCGCCGGCGACGGTGACCGAGTGGGGGCCGTTGACCGCGGCGACGGTGAGTTCTCCGTCGAGCGGGCCGATCAGCTCGTGCGCACGGGCGGCCGGCAGCGAGACCGAGGCCATGCCGCCGCGGCCGGCCAGCTCCAGGAGGGCGCGGCTGCGCAGGGCCACGACCTTGGCGCCGTCCGCGAGGGTCAGGCCGCCCGCGACGCAGGCCGCCGCGATCTCGCCCTGCGAGTGGCCCACCACGGCGGCGGGGCGCACTCCGTGCGCCTGCCAGAGCCGGGCGAGGGCGACCATGACGGCCCACAGCACGGGCTGGACGACGTCGACCCGCTCCAGCCACTCCTCGTCCGCGGAGCGCAGCACGTCGGTGGCCGACCAGTCGACATGGGGAGCGAGGGCTGCCTCGCACTCGGTGAGCGTCGCGGCGAACTCCGGTGCGGTGTCCAGGAGTTCCCGGGCCATGCCCGCCCACTGCGCGCCCTGGCCCGGGAAGACGAAGACGGGGCGCCGGTCGTGTCCGGCCACGGCGGTGGCGCCTTCGCCGCGGGCCAGGGCGCGCAGCCGTTCGGCGAAGCCGTCGAGGTCGGCGGCGGTCACGACGGCGCGGTGTGCCAGCGCCGACCTCGTGGTGGCCAGGGAGAAGGCGACGTCGTCGGGTGCGAGGCCGGCGGGTGCGGCGGCGACGAAGGTCGCCAGCCGGTCCGCCTGGGCGCGCAGGTCTTCGTCGTCGCGCGCGGACAGGATCCAGGGTGCGGGCGGCCGGTCCGCCAGCGCGGCCGGGTGGGGCGCGGGTCCGTCGTCGTCCGGGGCCTGTTCGAGGACGACGTGGGCGTTGGTGCCGCTGATGCCGAAGGAGGAGACCGCAGCGCGCCGGGGCCGGCCCTCCGTGTCGGGCCAGGGCCGTGTCTCCGTCAGCAGGCGTACGGTGCCGGCCGACCAGTCGACGTGCGGGGTGGGTTCGTCCACGTGCAGCGTCCGTGGCAGCAGGCCGTGGCGCAGGGCCATCACCGTCTTGATCACCCCGGCCACGCCGGCGGCGGCCTGGGTGTGGCCCAGGTTGGACTTGACGGCGCCGAGCAGCAGCGGCCGTCGCGGGTCGCGGCCCTGCCCGTAGGTGGCGAGCAGGGCCTGGGCCTCGATCGGGTCGCCGAGGGTGGTGCCGGTGCCGTGGGCCTCGACCGCGTCGACGTCGTCGGCCGTCAGCCGGGAGTTGGCGAGCGCCTGCCGGATCACCCGGCGCTGGGAGGGCCCGTTGGGGGTGGTGAGGCCGCTGCTGGCGCCGTCCTGGTTGACCGCGCTGCCGCGTACCACGGCGAGCACCCGGTTGCCGTCGCGGCGCGCGTCGGAGAGTCGTTGCAGCAGGACCAGTCCGGCGCCCTCGGACCAGCCGGTGCCGTCCGCCGCGGCGGCGAACGCCTTGCAGCGGCCGTCGGGGGCCATCCCGCGCTGTCGGCTGAACTCGCTGAACATGCCGGTGTTGGACATGACGGTGACCCCGCCGGCGAGCGCCATGGTGCACTCGCCGGCGCGCAGCGCCTGGACGGCGAGGTGCAGCGCGACCAGGGAGGACGAGCACGCCGTGTCGACCGTGACGGCGGGCCCTTCGAGCCCGTACACGAAGGCGAGGCGGCCGGACAGCACGCTGATGATGGTCCCGGTGCCCAGATAGCCGCCGACGCTCTCGGGCACCTGCTGGAAGCCGGTGCCGTAGCCGGAGGAGCCGGCGCCGACGAACACGCCGGTGCGGCTGCCGCGCAGCGCGTCGCGGTCCAGGCCGGCGCGTTCGAACAGCTCCCATCCCACTTCGAGCAGGACCCGCTGCTGGGGGTCCATCGCCAGTGCCTCGCGCGGGCTGATGCCGAAGAACTCGGGGTCGAAGTCCGCCGCGTGGTCGAGGAAGCCGCCGCTGCGGGCGTAGCTCTTGCCGGGGGCGTCGGGGTCGGGGTCGTAGAGTCCTTCCAGGTCCCAGCCGCGGTCGTCGGGCATGGGGCCGATCGCGTCCTCGCCCTCGGCCACCAGCCGCCAGAGGTCCTCGGGCGAGGCCACCTGGGCCGGGTAGCGGCAGGCCATGGCGACGATCGCGATCGGCTCCGTCTCCCGCTGCTCGGCGCGGCGCAGCTCGGCCCGCGCGTCGTGCAGTTCCGCGGCCACCCGCTTGAGGTAGCCGACCAGCTTCTCGCTCTCCGGCGTGTCGCCATCCTGCATCGTGGTGTCGCTCCTTCCTGGACTCGACGGGGAGGGGGAAGCGGCAAAGGCGCTCACGCCAGGCCGAGTTCGCGGTCGATGAAGTCGAGCACCTCGTCGGCGCTGGCTTCCCTGAGCTGCTCCGCGGCGGTCTCCGGCGCGTCCGACGCGGCGGGGGCGGAGTCGGGGTCCTGGTTGCGCCACACCGTCAGGAGCCGGTCGATCCGCTGGGAGATGGCGGCGCGGTCGTATGCGTCGGCGCGCAGCTGGGCGAGCCGGGACTCGATGCGGTCGAGCTCGTCCAGCAGCGCGGGCACCGCGGCGGCGGTGTCGGGCGCGAGTTCCTCGAAGAGGTGCTCGGCGAGGTCGGCCGGGGTGGGGTAGTCGAAGACGAGGGTGGCGGGCAGCCGCAGTTCCGTGGCGGCGTCGAGCCGGTTGCGCAGTTCGACGGCGGTCAGCGAGTCGAAGCCCATCTCGGTGAAGCCCCGGCGCGGGTCGACGGCGTCCGCGCCGCCCAGCGCGAGCACGGTGCTCGCGTGGTCGCAGACCAGGTCGGTCAGCAGCCTGCGCCGGTCGTCCTCGGCCAGCTCGGACAGCCGCTGTACGAGCCCGGCGGGCTCCGGCCGGGCGGCGGACCGCGCGGTGCGCCGGGCCGGGCCACGGACCAGGCCGCGCATGGCCGCGGGCACGGCGGCGGCGCCGGACCCGCGGCGCAGGGCGGCGCCGTCGACCCGGACCGGCAGCAGCAGGGGCTCGGGCGTGTCGGCGGCGGCGTCGAAGAGGGCGAGGCCCTGCGCGGCCGACAGCGGCAGCATTCCGGAGCGCGCCGCCCTCGCCCGGTCGACCCGGTCCATGCCGGCCGTGATCTCGCCGGCCTGGTCCCACAGTCCCCAGGCGAGCGAGGTGGCGGGGCGGCCGGCGGCCCGGCGGTGGCAGGCGAGCGCGTCGAGGAAGGTGTTGGCGGCGGCGTAGCCGCCCTGGCCCGCGCCGCCCAGCACACCGGCCGCCGAGGAGTAGAGGGCGAACAGGGCGAGGTCCGCGTCGGCGGTCAGCCGGTGCAGGTTCACGGCCCCGTCGATCTTCGGGCGCAGGACGCGACGGAGTTGATCGGAGGTCAGCGAGGTGACGACGCCGTCCTCGACCACCCCCGCGGCGTGCACGACCGCGGTCAGCGGATGCTCGGCGGGGATGCGGGACAAGACGTCGGCGAGCTGGGCGCGGTCGGCGACGTCGCAGGCCGCGAGCTCCACATGGGCGGCGCCGAGGTCCGTGAGCTCCTCGCGCAGTCGATCGGCGCCGGGCGCCCGGTCGCCGGCCCGGCTGGTGAGCAGCAGTCGCCGGGCGCCGTGCTCGGTCACCAGGTGGCGGGCCAGCAGGGCGCCGAGCGCGCCGGTGCCGCCGGTGATCAGGACCGTGCCGTCGGGGTCGGGGGCGGCGGGCAGGGTGAGCACGATCTTGCCGATGTGCTTGGCCTGGCTCATGTACCGGTAGGCCTGGGACGCCTCCCGGATGTCCCAGCTGCGCACCGGGAGCCGGCTGAGCGCGCCGCTCTCGATGAGTTCGACGACGTGGGTGAGGATCTCGCCGATGCGCTCGGGTTCGGCGTCGACGAACGGCTGGTAGCCGACCCCGGGGTACAGGACGGCCGTCTCTCCGGGGTCGCGCAGGTCCGTCTTCCCGATCTCGATCAGTCGGCCGCCGGGGGCCAGCAGCCGCAGCGAGGCGTCCACGTACTCGCGGGCCAGCGAGTTCAGGACGACGTCGACGCCGTGGCCGCCGGTCGCGGCGGTGAAGTCGTCCTCGAAGTCGAGCGAGCGGGAGGAGGCGATGTGCTCGTCGTCCAGGCCCAGTTCCCGCAGGGTGTCCCATTTGCCCGGGCTCGCCGTGCCGTAGACCTCGGCGCCGAAGTGCCGGGCCAGCTGGACGGCGGCCATGCCGACGCCGCCGGCCGCCGCGTGGATCAGTACGGACTCGCCGGGTTTGAGGCCGGCGAGGTCGAACAGGGCGCGGTAGGCGGTCAGGAAGGCGATCGGCATCCCGGCGGCCTCGGCGAAGGTCCAGTACGGCGGGACGCGGACGACGGCGCGGTGGTCGCAGACCGCGACCGGGCCGAGCGAGGCGGGCACCACGCCCATCACCCGGTCGCCGGGCCGCCAGTCACCGGCCGCCGAGCCCGCTTCGACGACCACTCCGGCGCCCTCGGTGCCCATGCCGACCTGGCCGGGCACCATGCCGAGACCGACCAGCACATCACGGAAGTTGAGGCCGGAGGCGCGGACGGCGATCCGGATCTCGTGCGGGGCGAGCGGCCGGGCGGCGGGCGGGTACGGCAGCGGCGCGAGCCGGTCCAGGTCGCCCGCGGAGGCGGTGTCCAGCAGCCAGGGCCCGTCGGGGGCGGCGGGCAGCAGCCGGGCGGTGTCCGCCCGGACGATCCGCGGCGCAAGGGCGGCCCCCGCGCGGACGGCCGTCTGCGGTTCGCCGGTGGCCAGCGCCGCCTGGATCGCGTCGGGCAGGGCGGCCCGGGAGGCGGCGTCCGTGTCGAGGTCGGCGAGGAGGATCCGGCCGGGGTGCTCGGCCTCCACGGAGCGCAGCAGGCCCCAGACCGGCGCGTGGGCCAGGTCGGTGACGCTCTCGCCGTCGCGGGCGGCGACCGCGCCCGACGTGACGACGACCAGCCGGGTCGCCTCCCACGCGGAGTGGGCCAGCCAGCCCTGCACGGTGTGCAGCATCCGGTCGACGGCCCGGTCGGCCGCGCTCGGCAGTCCGGCGACGGAGACCGGGGCGAGCGGGAGCAGGACGACCGCGGGGGCCGCGGGCTCCTCGGCGAGCGTGGCGACGTCGGGATACTCGCTCGCCGTGATCCCGGCCGCCGCCAGCGCGTCGGTCAGGCCGAAGGGGTCGGGCCCGAGGACGGCCCACGGTTCCGTGGCTGGGGTCGGCGGTTCCTCGGAGGGGGACTGCGGGACCCACTCGAGCCGGAACAGCGCACCGCCGTCGGCCGGTTCGGCGGACACGGCCGGGTCTGCGGGGGCGGGGCGCATCACCAGTTCACGCACCGAGACCACGGGGTTGCCCAGGCCGTCGGCGGCGGTCAGTTCGACCGTGTCGGGCCCGGTGGCCGACATCCGCACCCGCAGCGCCGCGGCGCCGACGGCGTGCACGCTCACCCCGCTCCAGGAGAACACCAGCCGGGCCTGCCCGGTGTCCTGCCCGAGCCCGGTCAGCCCGCTGGCGTGCAGCGCGGCGTCGAACAGCGCGGGGTGCAGGAGGAAGTCCGCGGCGGCTGCGGCGTGTTCGTCGGGCAGCGCCACCTCCGCGTACACGGCCCCGTCGTGCCGCCAGGCGGCACGCAGGCCCTGGAACGACGGACCGTAGCCGAATCCGCCGGAGGCGAGGTCGGCGTAGAAGTCGCCGACGTCGACCGGCACGGCCCCGGCGGGCGGCCAGACCGCCTGCGGGGCAAGGTCGGGTGCAGGCTGTGGCGCGCTTGCCTGTGCGGGGGCCGCGGCCGTCGCGGCGCCGGGGTCGGGGTCGGTCATGAGGACGCCGGTTGCGTGTCGGGTCCATTCGGCGTCGTCGGGGGCGGTGGAGTCCGCAGGGCGGGAGTGGATCTCCACCCGGCTGCGGCTGCCGTCGTCGTCGGTCGGTTCGACGGTGACCTGGAGTCGGACCGGGGTGTCCGCAGGGAGCGGGAGGGGCGCCTCCAGCATGAGTTCGGCCAGGTGGGGGCAGCCCGCGCGGTCCCCGGCCTGGACGGCGACCTCGACGAACGCGGTGCCGGGGAAGAGCACGACGCCGCCCACCGCGTGGTCGGCCAGCCAGGGGTGGGTGCGCGGGGACAGCCGCCCGGTGAGGACCAGGCTGCCGCGGCCCGCCATGTGCAGCTCCGCGCCGAGCAGGGGGTGACCGGTGGCGGTGAGGCCGAGGCCGGCCGCGTCGGGGGGCGTGGCCGTGCCGTCCAGCCAGTAGCGCTTGCGCTGGAAGGCGTAGGTGGGCAGGTCGGTGCGGCGGGCGTCGAGGCCGGCGAAGAACCGCTCGCCGTCGATGCGGCCGCCGCAGAGGTGGAGCGCGCCGAGGGCGCGTACGGCGGCGGCGGGTTCGGGTCGGCCGGCGCGCAGGGCGGGGACGCAAACGGGGGTCGGTGTCGTCCTGCGGGCGGCAAGGGTGTCCTGGGCGAGTGCGGTGAGGACTCCGTCGGGGCCCAGCTCGATCAGGGCGGTGGCGCCGGCGTCGGCGAGCGCGGCGACTCCGTCGGCGAAGCGGACCGTCGCGCGCACATGGCGAACCCAGTAGTCGGCGCTGCCCAGTTCGTCGTCGGTGGCGGGAGCGCCGGTCACGTTGGAGATCACCGGGATGCGGGCGGGCGAGGCCGCGACGCCGGCCGCCGCCTCGCGGAAGCGGTCGAGCATGCCGTCCATGTGCGCGCTGTGGAAGGCGTGGCTGGTGCGCAGCCGCCGGGTCTTGCGGCCCTCCGCGGTGAAACGGTCGGCGAGCGCGAGCAGCGGCTCGCTGTCGCCGGAGAGCACCACCGCGGACGGTCCGTTGACGGCGGCGAGATCGACGGCGCCGTCGTACTCGGCGAGGGCGGCCCGTACCTCCTCCTCGGCGGCGGCGACCGCGAGCATCGCGCCTGCGGCAGGCAGTTCCTGCATCAGGGTGGCGCGGGCTGCCACCAGTGCCGCCGCGTCGGGCAGCGACCACACGCCGGCCAGGTGCGCGGCGCTCAGCTCGCCGATGGAGTGGCCCAGCAGCAGGTCGGGGCGTACGCCCCAGGACTCGTAGAGGCGGAAGAGGGCGACCTGGAGGGCGAACAGACCGGTCTGCGCGTACACGGTCCGCCCGAGCAGTTCCGCGGTCTCCGGATCGTCGGGGGTCAGCACGACCTCGGCCAGCGGCCGGTCGACGTGCCCGGCCAGCCGGGCGTCGAGTTCGGCGGCCACGGCGTCGAAGGCGTCGGCGAAGGCGGGCCAGGTCGCGTGCAGTTCGCGGCCCATGCCGGGGCGCTGGCTGCCCTGGCCGGTGAACAGGAAGGCCGAGCGGCCGCCCGGGACGGCCCGGCCGTGCGCGGCGTTCGGCGCGTCCCCGCCGAGCGCCAGCGCGTCGAGACCCGAGAGGAACTCGTCGGGTTCGGCGCCCACGACGACCGCCCGGGAGTCGAGGGCGGCGCGCGAGGTGGCCAGCGAGTAGCCGACGTCCGCCGGGCGGAGGTCGGGCCGTTCCCGCAGGTGGGCGGCGAGCCGGGCGGCCTGCGCGCGCAGGGCGTCGTCGTTACGGGCGCCGAGGACCCAGGGCACGACGGGAGCGGGGGCCCCCTCGGCGGGGACGTTCTCGGCGGCGGCCTCCTCCGTGGCGGGCGGCGCCTCCTCCACGATCACATGGGCGTTGGTGCCGCTCACGCCGAACGAGGAGATCCCGGCCCGGCGCGGACGGCCGTTGCGCTGCCACGGGGTGGGCCGGGTGAGCAGCTCCACCCCGCCGGCCGACCAGTCGACGTGCGGCGTCGGCTCGTCCACGTGCAGGGTCCGCGGCAGCAGTTCGTGCCGCATGGCCTCGATCATCTTGATGACCCCGGCGACACCTGCCGCCGCACCCGTGTGACCGATGTTCGACTTGACGGCGCCCAGCCACAGCGGCTTCCCGGCGGGCCGGCCCTGGCCGTACGTGGCCAGCAGCGCCTGCGCCTCGATGGGGTCGCCCAGGGTGGTGCCGGTGCCGTGCGCCTCGACCGCGTCGACGTCCGGGGCGGTCAGCCGCGCGGAGTCGAGGGCCTGGCGGATCACGCGTTCCTGCGCCCGGTCGTTGGGGGCGGTCAGGCCGTTGCTCGCCCCGTCCTGGTTGACCGCACTGCCCCGGACGACGGCCAGCACGGGGCGCCCGGCCCGGCGGGCGTCGCTGAGCCGCTCCAGCAGCAGGACGCCCGCGCCCTCGGCCCAGCCGGTGCCGTCGGCCGCGGCGGCGAACGCCTTGCAGCGCCCGTCGGGGGCGAGGCCGCGCTGGCGGCTGAACTCGATGAAGATGCCCGGCGTCGACATCACGGTCACCCCGCCGGCCAGCGCCATCGTGCATTCGCCCTGGCGCAGCGCCTGGGCGGCGAGATGGATCGCGACGAGTGAGGAGGAGCAGGCGGTGTCGATGGTGACGGCCGGCCCTTCGAGCCCGAGCGTGTAGGCGATCCGCCCGGACGCGACACTGGTCATGCTGCCGGTGCCGAGATACCCCTCGACCGCCTCCGGAACGCTGGTGAGCCGTTCGGCGTAGCCCGAGGAGATGGCCCCCGCGAACACTCCGATCCGACTGCCCTTCAGCGAGGTCGGGTCGACGCCCGCACGCTCGAACGCCTCCCAGGAGGTCTCCAGGAGCAGCCGCTGCTGCGGGTCCATGGCCAGGGCCTCACGCGCGTTGATGCCGAACAGCTCGGCGTCGAAGTCGGCCGCGTCGTCCAGGAAGCCGCCGCGCCGGACGTAGGTCTTGCCGGAGCGTTCGGGGTCGGGGTCGTAGATGCCGTCGACGTCCCAGCCGCGGTCGTGCGGGAAGTCGCCGAGCGCGTCGACTCCGTCGGCGACGAGTCGCCACAGCTCCTGCGGTGTGCGCACACCGCCGGGGTACCGGCAGGCCATGCCGACGACGGCGACGGGCTCGGCCGCGGCCGCCTCGATCTCGCGCAGCCGCTGCCGGGTCCGGCCGAGGTCCGCGGTGGCCCTCTTGAGGTAGTCGAGGAGTTTCTCTTCGTTGGTCGACACGCGAGCCCACTTTCACCGGGTGCCCGGGGAGAAGCCGGTAGGAATACGTCCAGGTCGGGGTCAGGTCAGGGGTCAGGCGCTGCCCAGCTCCCGATCGAGCAGGTCGAAGATCTCGTCGGCGGAGGAGGCGGCGAGCGCCTCTCCGCTGAGGGCGGGCGCCGGGGCGTCGGCGTCGGCCGGGTCGCGCCACTTCCACAGCAGGGTCTCCAGCCGCCGGGTGACGGCCGCCCGGGTCCCGTCGTCGTCCGGCAGCCGGGTGAGGGCGTTCTCCAGTCGGCCGAACGCGACCGCCGCGGGACCGGCCGCCGTCGCCTCCTCCAGCCCGAGTTCGGTGACGAGATGGGCGGCGAGGGCCGCGGGGGTGGGGTGGCTGAACACGAGCGTCACCGGAAGCCGCAGGCCGAGGGCGGCGCCGAGCCGGCCGCGCAGTTCGATCGCCGCCATCGAGTCCAGGCCGAGGTCGCGCAGCGGCCGGTCCGCGGCCACATCGGACGCGGCATGGCCGAGGACGCCCGCGACCTGGGCGACGACCAGGTCGCTCATCGCGCGCTGCCGGTCCTCCTCGCCCAGCGCGCTCAGCCGCCGCAGCAGCGCCTCGCTCCCCGCGGTCCCCGGCTCGGTCCCTGACGCGGTGTCATCGGCCGGACGGGACGCAAGGGGCCGCAGTACCGGCACCGAACCGGCCTGCGCGGCGCGGGGCTCCCGCTCGGCGAGCGCGTCTTCGAGCCGGCCGGGCGAGACGGCCCGCAGGGCGAGGGAGCGCACGGTGAGGGCGAGTGCTCCGGTGTCGGTCGCGGCGGCCAGGGACAGCGTGTCCGGCGTGTCGCCGGCCGCCTCCAGCCGCACCCGCAGCGCGGTCGCACCGGGCTCGTGCAGGGTGACGCCGGACCAGGCGAACGGCATCCGGATCTCGCCGTCGCCTCCGGCGCCGGTCTCGGCGGCCATCGCGTGGACGGCCTGGAGGGCGGCGGTCAGGAGCATCGGATGCAGTCCGTAGCCGGCGGCGCTCTGGCGCAGTTCGGCGTCGAGGGCGACCTCCGCGTAGAGGGCGCCGCCGGACTTCCATACGCCGCGCAGCACTTGGTGGGCGGATTCCCCGGGGGCGGCGGGCGGCAGGGGCACGGGCACGGCTCCGGCCGGGGGCCAGAGGGCGAGGTCGTCCGCGACGTCGTCGGCGAGGTCGTCAGCGAGCGCGCTTTCGCCGTCGTCCTCGTCCTCGTGCTCGGGCGCGTGGTGCGGGGCCGGGGCGAGCAGGCCGTCGGCGTGCCGGGTCCAGGTGCCGGCCGTCTCCGGGTCGTCCGGGCAGGAGTGGACGGCCACGGGGTGGCGGCCGTCGGCCTGTGCGGCGCCCACCGAGACCTGGAGCTGCGCGCCGCCGCGCTCGGGCAACGGCAGCGGGGCGTGCAGGGTGAGTTCCTCGAGTGTGCCGAGGCCGGTCAACCGGCCTGCATGGAGGGCGAGTTCGACGAAGGCGGCACCGGGCAGGAGCGCGGTCGCCGGGGTCAGGTGCTCGGCGAGCCACGGGTGGGTGCGCCGGCTGACGCGTCCGGTGAGCACGACCCCGTCCGCGTCGGCCAGGTCGACGGCGGCGCCCAGAACGGGGTGCCCGGACGGGATGAGTCCGAGCGTCTGCGCGTCGGCCGCGCCGCCGGAGTCGCCGGCCAGCCAGTACCTCTCGCGCTGGAAGGCGTAGGTGGGCAGGCCGGTCAGCCGCGGCGCGGCGCCTTCGAAGGCGGCCTGCCAGTCGACGTGGACGCCGCGGACGTAGGCATGTGCGAGGGCGGTGGTGAAGCGGTCGGGGCCGCCGTCCCCGCGTCGCAGCGTGCTCAGGACCGCGGCCCGGGAGCCGGCCGACTCGACGGTCTCCAGGACGCCGGTGGTGAGCACGGGATGGGCGCTGGCCTCGATGAACGCGTCGTGGCCGGCGTCGAGCAGGGCCCTGACGGCCTCGTCGAAGCGGACGGTCTGCCGCAGGTTGACGTACCAGTACTCGGCGTCCAGGGCGGTGGTCTCCAGCGGGCCGCCGGTGACCGAGGAGTAGAAGGGGATGTCGGCGGCGCGCGGTGCGACGCCCGCCAGGGCCGCGAGCAGGGGTTCGCGGACCGACTCGACCTGCGGGGAGTGCGAGGCGTAGTCGACGGGGATGCGCCGGGCCCAGACGCCCTGTTCCTCGCTCCGCTCCACCAGTTCGGCCAGGGCGTCCGGGGCGCCGGAGAGCGTCACGGAGTGCGGGCCGTTGACGGCCGCGAGGGAGATCCGGTCGCCGTAGGGCGCGGTCAGTTCGGCGACGTCCTCGACGGACAGGCCGACGGAGGCCATCGCGCCCTTGCCCGACAGGTCGAGGAGGGCCTTGCTGCGCAGGGCGACGATCTTCGCGCCGTCCTCGAGCGAGAGCGCGCCGGCGACGCACGCGGCGGCGATCTCGCCCTGCGAGTGACCGACCACCGCGGCGGGCCGCACGCCGTGCGAGATCCACAGCTGGGCCAGCGAGACCATCACCGCCCACAACACCGGTTGCACCACATCGACCCGCTCCAGCCACGCGTCCGACTCAGAGCGCAGGACCGAGGTCAACGACCAGTCGGCGAACGGCGCGAGCGCCTCCTCGCACGCCAGGATCTGGGCGGCGAACGTGGGTGACGCCGTGAGCAGCCCGCCGGCCATCTCGGCCCACTGCGAACCCTGACCGGGGAAGACGAACACCGGACGGGCTCCAGACTGTGCCACCCCTACGGCGGCGTCGACCCCAGAGTCCCCGGCCGCCAACCCCGCAAGGGCCGTCAGCAACCCCTCCCGGTCGGCCGCCGTGACGACGGCCCGGTGGGCGAGCCCGGCCCGGGAGAAGGCCAGCGAGTAGGCGAGATCGGTCAGTTCCGCGCCGGTGGCGGCCGGCGCGGGCGGGGCCGCGAGATGGTCGGCGAGCCTGCGGGCCTGTGCGCGCAGCGCCTTGCCGGAGTGGGCGCAGAGCAGGAAGGGCAGGGCGCTGCCGGGGGCGTCGGCGGGGCGGGGTTCGGCCGGCTCCGTCGGCGCGGCGGGCGGCTGTTCGAGGACGACGTGTGCGTTCGTGCCGCTGATGCCGAAGGCCGAGACGCCCGCGCGGCGCGGCCGGCCGAGGTTGGGCCAGGCGCGGGAGGCGGTGAGCAGCGCGACGCTGCCGGCCGACCAGTCGACGTGCGGGGTCGGCCGGTCCACGTGCAGGGTCGCGGGCAGGACGCCCTCGCGCATCGCCAGCACCATCTTGATGACGCCCGCGACGCCGGCCGCGGCCGTGGTGTGCCCGATGTTGGACTTCACCGAGCCCAGATACAGCGGGACCTCCTCCGGCCGGTCCCGGCCGTAGGTGGCGAGCAGCGCCTGCGCCTCGATGGGGTCGCCCAGGGCGGTGCCGGTGCCGTGCGCCTCGACGGCGTCCACGTCGCGGGCGGTGAGCCGGGCGTCGGCGAGCGCCTGGCGGATGACCCGCTGCTGGGACGGTCCGTTGGGGGCGGTCAGGCCGTTGCTGGCGCCGTCCTGGTTGACGGCGCTGCCGCGCACCACGGCCAGGACGCGATGCCCGTTGCGTCGGGCGTCCGACAGGCGCTCGACCAGCAGCAGGCCGACGCCCTCGGACCAGCCGGTGCCGTCCGCGGCTTCGGCGAAGGCCTTGCAGCGGCCGTCCGGGGAGAGTCCGCGCTGCCTGCTGAACTCCACGAATCCGGTCGGGGTGGCCATCACGGTCACGCCGCCGGCCAGCGCCATCGTGCACTCGCCGCGTTGCAGCGCGCGGCCGGCCAGGTGCAGCGCGACCAGTGAGGAGGAGCAGGCCGTGTCGACGGTGAGTGCGGGGCCCTCCAGGCCGAAGGCGTAGGCGACCCGGCCCGAGAGCACGCTGCTGACGCTGCCGGTGAGCGCATACCCCTCCACGCCCTCCGGCAGCTCCCCGGCGCCGGACCCGTAGCCGCAGGCCGCGCCGCCGACGAAGACGCCGACGGCCTCGCCCTTGACCGAGGTCGGGTCGATCCCGGCGTTCTCGAACGCCTCCCAGGAGGTCTCCAGGAGCAGCCGCTGCTGGGGGTCCATGGCCAGCGCCTCGCGCGGGGAGATGCCGAACAGCGCGGCGTCGAACTCGGCGGCGGCAGTGAGGAATCCGCCCTCGCGTGCGTAGCTGGTGCCGGGGTGGTCGGGGTCGGGGTCGTAGAGCGCGTCGAGGTCCCAGCCGCGGTCGGCCGGGAACTCCGACACGGCGTCCACCCCGTCGGCGACGAGCCGCCACAGGTCCTCGGGTCCGCCGACCCCGCCGGGGTAACGGCAGGCCATGGCGACGATGGCGATCGGCTCGGTGTCCAGCGCTGTACCGGGTGCAGCCTCGATGTCGGCGGGCCGGGCGCCGGCCAGTTCGTCGCGGAGGAAACCGGCCAGAGCGGTCGGCGTGGGGTAGTCGAAGACCAGGGTGGCGGGGAGCTCCACCCCGCTGCTCAGGGTGAGCCGGTCGCGCAGTTCCACGGCGGTGAGCGAGTCGAAGCCGAGGTCGCGGAAGGCCCGTTCCGACGAGGGCGGTTCACCGGCCGGCAGGCCGAGTACGGCGGCGACCTCGCGGAGTACCAGGTCGAGCAGGATCCGCTGCCCCTCGCCCGCCGTGGCCGCGGCCAGCCTGCGGGCCAGCTCCGGTTCGTGGGTCGGCCTGCCGTCGGGGCGCGGGTCGGAGCGTTCGGCCAGGTAGGCGCGGGTCTCCGGCAGATCGGCGAGTTGGGCGCTGGGGCGCAGGGCGGTGAAGCGGCGCAGGAACTGCGGCCAGTCCACGTCCGCGAGGACGGTGACGGCCTCGGCGCGGGTCACGGCGCGCGCCATCAGGGCGACGGCGGCCTGCGGATCCATCGCGCGCAGTCCCCGGCGGGCCAGTTGCTCTCCGCTCTCGCCCGCCGCCATCCCGGCCCCGGCCCATGGGCCCCAGGCGACGGCGGTGGCGGTGAGCCCGCGGGAGCGGCGACGGCAGGCGAGGGCGTCGAGATAGGCGTTGCCCGCCGCATAGGCGCCCTGGGCTCCGCTCCCCCACACGCCCGCGATCGAGGAGAACAGAACGAACGCGTCGAGCGGACGGTCGCCGAACAGCGCGTCGAGGTGCGCCGCGCCGAGCACCTTGCCCTCGGTGATCCGTTGGCAGGCGGCGAGATCCGTCTCGGCGACGGTGGCGGCCTGGCCGATCCCGGCGGTGTGCACGACGGCCCGGATCGGCGGTCCGTCCGCCTCGACGGCGGCGACCAGCCGGTCCAGCGCGTCACGGTCGGCGACGTCGCAGGCGGTCACGGTGACGCGGACGCCGTGGGCGGTGAGTTCGGCGGTGAGCTCATCGGCCCCCGCCGCCTGCGGGCCCCGGCGGGCGGTCAGCACCAGGTGTTCCGCGCCGTGTGCGGCGGCCCAGCGGGCCACTTGGGCGCCGAGGCCGCCGGTGCCGCCGGTGATCAGGACGGTGCCGACGGGCGTCCAGCCCGTTTCCGGGCCGCGCTGCCCGGCGGCGCGCACGGCACGCGTGCGGCGCAGCCGGGGCACCCAGGCGCCCGAGGCGCGCAGCGCGATCTGGTCCTCCGTGCCGCCCGCGAGCACCCGGACCAGCCGGGACCACACCCGGTCGTCGGCGCCCAGCGGGACGTCGGCCAACCCGCCCCAGGAGGTGGGCAGTTCGAGCGCGGCGGCCCGCCCGAAGCCCCAGATCTGCGCGGCTGCGGGCTCGGGTACAGGCTCGTTGCCCACGGCCACGGCCCCTTCGGTCACGCACCAGAGACGGGCGGTGCGGCCCGCCTCGGAGGGCGTGAGGGCGATTGCCTGGACGAGGACCACTGTGTCGGCGAGCCAGGTGGTCAGCGCCGGGTGCCGGGGGTGCTGTCCCGGATCGCCGGTGAGCAGCGACACGATCCCGGCGACCGGGCCTGCCTCGCGGATCCGCTCGGCGAGTTCGTCGCGCTCCAGGTCTGCGGGGCGCAGCCGCAGCGTCTCGACCTGGGCGCCGGCCGCGGTGAGCGCATGGGCGCAACGGTGCGCGGGATCGGCGTCGGGGTCGGTGCCGGTGTCACCGCCGGTGTCGGTTGCCTCGGGGGTGCGGGTGATCAACAGCCAGGTTCCGGTGAGGCGTTGACCGTCCTGCGGTGCCGTCCAAGGCTGCCACGCGGTCTCATAGCTCCAGGTGTCCAGCAGGGTGCGCTCGTGCTGGAGGCGACGCCAGGAGGCGAGGGCGGGCAGCAGGTCGGCGAGCGAGCCACGCCGGGTCTCGTCGCCGACCTCCAGTGCATCGGCCACGTGGTCGGCGTCGCCGCGATCGACGGCCGCCCAGAACTCCGGGTCGGCGTCGGCCGGCACGGCGGGCGGGACGGCGACGGGGGCCGTCGGTTCGAGCCAGAAGCGGCGGCGCTGGAAGGCGTAGCCGGGAAGGTCGGTGAGGCGCGCTCCGGTGCCGGTGAAGAAGGCCGGCCAGTCCACCGGGACGCCTGCGAGATGCACGGCGCCGAGCGCGCCGACGACCGTCGCCGACTCCGCCCGTTCGGCGCGCAGCAGGGGCACTGCGGCGGTACCCGGCCGCGCGACGGTCGTCTCGCGGGCCATGGCGGTGAGGACGCCGTCGGGTCCCGCTTCGAGCAGCGCTGTCACCTGGGCGCTTTCGAGCGCCGAGACGCAGTCGGCGAAGCGCACCGGCTCGCGTACCTGACGTACCCAGTACTCCGGGTCGGTCAGTTCGCCGGCCTGGGCGATCCGGCCGGTGAGGTTGGAGAGGACGGCGGTCGTGGGCTCGCGGAAGGACACCGTCTCCAGGACGCGGCGGAACTCGTCGAGCATCGGCTCCATACGGGCGGAGTGGAAAGCATGGCTGACCGTCAGCCGCTTGGTCTTGCGACCCCGCCCCGCGAACTCCGCCGCCACCCGCAGCACCGGCTCCTCATCACCGGACACCACCACGGACATCGGCCCATTGACCGCGGCGACACAGGCTGCGGGGACGTCGTCCAGGACCGCGCGGACCTCGTCCTCGTCCGCCTGCACTGCCACCATCGCGCCACCCGTCGGCAGCGCCTGCATCAGCCGGCCCCGGGCCCCGACCACGACAGCGGCGTCGGCCAGCGACCACACCCCCGCCACATGCGCCGCCGCAAGCTCCCCGATCGAGTGCCCGAGGAGGAAGTCGGGCCGCACTCCGAAGGACTCCAGGAGACGGAACAGCGCCACCTCGACGGCGAACAACGCGGCCTGAGTGAACACCGTCTCGTCCAGCAGCCCATCGGGGCCCTCCGCACCCTCGGCGCCCTCCGCGCCTTCGGTCCCGAACACCACATCCCGCACCGAGTGCGTGACATGCCCCGCCAACTGCCGGTCCAGCTCGAACACCACCGCGTCGAACGCCGCCGCGAACACCGGGAAATCGGCGTGGAGTTCACGGCCCATGCCGACCCGCTGACTGCCCTGACCGCTGAACAGCAGCGCCAGCCGTCCCTCGGCCCGGGCCGGGCCCGCCGGCACACCGGGTGCGGTCTCGCCGCGGCCGAGCGCGTGCAGGTTCCGCAGGAGTTCGGCCCTGTCGACGGCCGTCAGCACGGCTCGTTCGGGCAGGGCGGCGCGGGTGGTGGCCAGCGTGTAGGCGACGTCCGGCAGGGCGGGGGCCGGCGTCGTTCCGAGGAACGCCGCGAGGTTGCGGGCCTGTGCGTACAGCGCCTCGGCCGTGTGGCCGGAGAGCACCAAGGGCAGCGCGGCTCGGCTCGCCGACGGCCGGTGCTCCGGCAGGTCGGAGGGCGGCGCGCAGTCGGAGGTCTGTTCGCTTTCGGGGGCCTGTTCCAGGACGACGTGCGCATTGGTGCCGCTGATACCGAAGGAGGAGACGGCGGCCCGGCGCGGGCGGCCGGTGACGGGCCACGGCGTGGCGTCGGCCAGCAGTCGTACGGATCCTGCGGACCAGTCCACGTGCGGGGTGGGCTCGGCGACATGCAGGGTGGGTGGCAGCACGCCCGCGCGCATCGCCTGGACCATCTTGATCACGCCCGCCACACCGGCCGCGGCCTGGGTGTGGCCGATGTTCGACTTCACGGAGCCGAGATAGACGGGGAGTTCCTCGGTCCGCTCCTGGCCGTAGGTCGCGATGAGGGCCTGGGCCTCGATGGGGTCGCCGAGCGCCGTTCCCGTCCCATGGGCCTCGACCGCGTCGACGCTCTGTGGCGACAGGCCCGCGTCGGCCAGCGCCTGCCGGATGACCCGCTGCTGGGAGGGGCCGTTGGGGGCGGTCAGGCCGTTGCTGGCGCCGTCCTGGTTGACGGCGCTGCCGCGCACGACGGCGAGGACGCGGTGTCCGTTGCGCACGGCGTCCGACAGGCGCTCCACGACCAGGACGCCGACGCCTTCGGCCGGTCCGAATCCGTCGCCGTCCGCCGAGAACGCCTTGCAGCGGCCGTCCGCAGCGAGACCGCGCTGACGGCTGAACTCGACGAACAGCCCGGGCTCCGCCATCACGGTCACGCCGCCGGCCAGCGCCATCGAGCACTCGCCGCCGCGCAACGCGCGCACCGCCAGGTGAAGGGCGACGAGCGAGGAGGAGCACGCGGTGTCCACGGTCACGGCGGGCCCCTCCAGCCCGAAGGTGTACGCGACCCGGCCGGAACCGACGCTCGGCGTGTTGCCGGTGCCCAGGTACCCCTCCAGTTCCTCGGGAGCCCGGTCGAGCCGGCCGGCGTACCCCTGGGCGACCAGCCCGGTGTACACACCGGTCCGGGTGCCGGCGAGGGCGTCCGGCGAGATCCCGGCGTGTTCGAGGGCCTTCCAGGAGGTCTCCAGGAGCAGCCGCTGCTGTGGATCCATCGCCAGGGCCTCGCGGGGGTTGATGCCGAACAGGTCGGCGTCGAACAGGTCCGCGTCGTGCAGGAAGCCGCCGGAGCGGGTGTAGCTCGTGCCCGCGTGGTCGGGGTGCGGATCGAACAGACCGGCGAGGTCCCAGCCTCGGTTGGCGGGGAACTCGGAGATCGCGTCCGTACCTTGTGCGACCAGCCGCCACAGGTCGTCGGCCGAGGCCACGTCCCCGGGGAAGCGGCAGGCCATGCCGATGATCGCGATCGGCTCGTGGGCGGCGGTCTGCGCCACCATGTCCTGTGCGGCGGCCTGCACCGGCTGCGCGCCGGACAGTTCGGAACCCAGGTGCCGGGCCAGCGCGGCCGGGGTCGGATGGTCGAAGACGAGGGTGGCGGGCAGCCGCAGCCCGGTCTCGGAGGTGAGCCGGTTGCGCAGTTCGACGGCGGTCAGCGAGTCGAAGCCGAGGTCCTTGAAGCCGCGGTCAGCGGCCACGGCCGTCTGGTCGCCGTGGCCCAGTACGGCGGCGACGTGCGTACGGACCAACTCCAGCAGTGCGCGTGAGCGTTCGGAAGGGTCGAGCGCCGCGATACTCCGCTGCCAGGCCGACCCGTCCGTCCCCACGCCGGTCTCCCCGCCGGCCGCCGCGACACGCCGGGTCGTCCCTCGGACGAGACCGCTCAACACGCCGGGCAGCGCACCCGCCCCGGCCAGGGTGCGCAGCGCGGCCGTGTCCAGCCGGAGCGGCACGGCGAGGGCGTGCGGGAGAGCACGGCCGGCGTCGAAGAGTCGCAGTCCGAGGTGCGGGGTGAACGGCAGGATGCCGCCGCGCGCCATCCGGTCCAGGTCGCCGCGCCCGAGGTGGCCGGTCATACCGGTGGCCTCTCCCCACAGGCCCCAGGCGAGCGAGGTGCCGGGGAGGCCGGCGGCCTGTCGGCGGGCGGAGAGTGCGTCCAGGAAGGTGTTCGCGGCGGCGTAGTTGGCCTGGCCGGGGCCGCCGAGGACTCCGGCGACGGAAGAGAACAGGACGAAGGCGGAGAGGTCGAGGTCCGCGGTGAGTTCGTGCAGGTTGACCGCTCCGTCGACCTTGGCGCGCAGCACCCGCGCCAACCGGTCCCGGGGCATGGACTCGATGAGGCCGTCGTCGAGCACACCGGTGGCGTGGACGACGCCGGTGAGGGGACGGTCGTCGGGGATACGCGTCAGGGTCGCGGCCAGTGCCTCCCTGTCCGCCGCGTCACACGCTTCAACGGTGACGTCGGCTCCGAGAGCCGTGAGTTCCGCCGCCAACTCCGCCGCGCCGGGGGCGTCCGGACCGCTGCGGCTGAGCAACACCAGGCTGCGGACGCCGTGTTCGATGACGAGATGCCGGGCGACCAGGCCGCCCAGGGTACCGGTGCCACCGGTGATCAGGACCGTCCCGTCCGGATCCAGCGGCCGGGGCATCCGCAGCACCAGCTTCCCCGTGTGCCTGGCCTGCGACATGAACCGGAACGCCTCCGGCGCCCGCCGCACATCGAACGACCGCACCGGCACCGGCTCCAGGGCGCCCGACTCGAACAACGGCATCAGCGCCGCGAACAGCTCCGCGATCCCGTCCGCGCCGGTCGCCTCGATCAGATCGAAGGCCTGATACGACACCCCGACCCAGGCGGACTCCACCTCCCCCGCATCCCGGACGTCCGTCTTCCCCATCTCGACAAACCGGCCGCCCTCGCCGAGCAGCCGCAGCGAGGCGTCCACGAACTCCCCAGCCAGGGAGTTCAACACGACGTCCACGCCCCGCCCACCACTGGCCGCCCGCACCCGCTCCTCGAAGTCGAGCGACCGCGAATCGGCGATATGGGCATCGTCCAGACCGAGGGAACGCAGCGTGTCCCACTTGCCACGGCTCGCCGTCGCGAACACCTCGGCACCCAGATGCCGGGCGATCTGCACTGCGGCCATCCCCACACCACCCGCACCGGCGTGGATCAACACCGACTCACCCGCGCGGAGTTCGCCCAGCTCCACCAGCCCGTAGTACGCCGTCAGGAACACCACCGGCACCGACGCCGCCTGCTCCCACGACCAACCGTCCGGGATCGGCGCGACCATGCGCTGATCGGCGACGGCGTGCGGACCGAACGCGTCCGGGAACATCCCGAACACCCGGTCTCCCACAGCGAATCCGGTGACCTCCGGGCCGACCTCGGTGACGACACCTGCGCCTTCGTTGCCCATCGACGCCGCGCCCGGATACATCCCCAACGCGATCAGCACATCCCGGAAGTTGAGCCCCGCCGCCCGAACGGCCACCCGCACCTGCCCCGCGCCCAACGGCTCCACCGCCTGCGGAGCCGCCCCCAACACCAGACCCTCCAACGTCCCCGAACCCGCCGACTCCAGCCGCCACACCTCCGACGACGGGACCAACGCCTCGGCGGACCCGCCGGTCCGTGCCAGCCGGGGGACGAGCAAGTTGCCCCCGCGGAGGGCGAGTTGCGGTTCGCCGCTGTGGACGGCGGCGTCCAGTGCCTCTGCGGACTGCTCGCTGTCGTCGGTGTCCACCAGGACGAACCTGCCGGGGTGCTCGCTCTGTGCCGTCCTGACCAGACCCCACACCGCCGCGTGGACGAGGTCGGAGACGACTTCGCCCGGGCCCGCGGCCACCGCACCGTGCGTCACCACGACGAGCCGCGAGACCGTTTCGGCCGTATCCGTCGCCCCCTCGCTCACCAGCCATTCCTGGATGCGCTCCAGCACGTCGGCCGTCGCACTCGCCACGGCGTCCGCGAGCCCCACGCCCGCCGGGGACGCCGTGGGCGGGCAGTCGAGGACGGTCGTACGGTCGGCGAGGGCGCGCGGCTGCTCGGTCGGCCGGGTCGGGGCCGGGACCCAGTCCAGGCGGAAGAGGCTGTCGGCCGTCTCGTCGGCCACGCGGGACAGCTGCTCGACCTCGACCGGCCGGAGAGTCAGGCCGTCCGCGGAGAACACCGGACGGCCGGTGCCGTCGACGGCGTCCACGGCCACGGAGTCGCCGCCATGGGTGGAGAGGCGGACGCGCAGCGACGACGCGCCGGAGGCCCGCAACCGTACGCCGCTCCAGACGAACGGCAGGCGGACCGCGGTGCCGTCGGCGCCGATGTCGGTCAGCGCGGCCGCCTGGAGCGCGGCGTCCAGGAGTGCCGGGTGCAGTCCGAAGCGGTTGGCGTTCTCCCGCTGCTCGGCGGGGAGAGCCACGTCGGCGTAGACGTCGTCGCCGAGCCGCCAGGCCGCCCGCAGCCCCTGGAAGGCGGAGCCGTAGCCGTAGCCGGCCTCGGCGAGGTCCGTGTAGAAGGCATCCAATGGGACGGGCTGCGCGCCGGCCGGTGGCCACGTCGTCGGCTCGAAGTCGGCGTCAACGGGTGTGGTGTGCTCGGGAAGGAGCAGGCCGTCGGCGTTCCTGACCCATTCGCGGTCGGTGCCGTCGTCCGGCCGGGAGAACACGGAGACCGTGCGGCTGCCGTCGGCGTTCGGCGCCGCGACCATCACCTGGAGCTGCACGCCTCCGTGTTCGGGCAGCACCAGCGGTGCTTCCAGGGCGAGTTCGTCGAGGATGCCGCAGCCGACGGAGTCGCCTGCGCGGATCGCCAGTTCCACGAAGGCCGTGCCCGGCAGCAGTACCGTCCCGGCGACGGCGTGGTCCCGCAGCCAGCCGTGCGAGGACAGCGACAGCCGTCCGGTGAGCAGGTAGCCCTGCCCGTCGGCCAGGGACACCGAGGCGCCGAGCAGCGGGTGCCCCTCGCCGATCAGCCCGAGCCCGGCGGCATCGTCGGCTCCGGCGGCGGATACATCGCGCAGCCAGTACCGCTGGTGCTGGAAGGCGTATGTGGGCAGGTCCACCGTCCCTGTGCCGGTCTCGGGCAGCAGTGGCCGCCAGTCCACCGACAGCCCCGCCGTGAACGCTTCGGCGAGTGCGGCGGTGAAACGGTCCAGGCCGCCCTCGCCCCGACGCAGCGTGCCCAGCACCACCGCATCAGCCCCCACCGCCTCGACCGAGCTCTCGATCGGCGTCGTCAGCACAGGGTGCGCACTGACCTCGACGAACGCATCGAAACCCTGAGCCAGGAGCAGGCGGACGGTGTCCTCGAAGCGGACCGTCTGACGAAGATTCGTGTACCAGTACCCGGCGTCCAGAGCGGTCGTCTCCAGCCGCCCGGCCGTCACCGTCGAATAGAACGGAACCGTCGCCGCCACCGGCTCGATGCCCGCCAGATCCGACAACAGCCGCTCACGAATCGACTCCACCTGCGCCGAGTGCGAGGCGTAGTCCACCGGAACCCGCCGCGCCCACACACCCTGGGCCTCACAGGCCGCGAGCAGCTCGTCCAGCGCGCCGCTCTCACCCGCCACCGTCACCGACGACGGACCGTTCACCGCCGCCACCGACACCCGACCACCGAACTCCGCCAGCAACACCTCCACATCGGCCACCGGCAACGACACCGACGCCATACCGCCCGACCCGGCCAGCTCCAGAATCGCCCGGCTCCGCAACGCCACGACCCGCGCCGCATCCCCCAACGACAGCGCCCCGGCCACACAGGCCGCCGCGATCTCCCCCTGCGAATGACCCACCACCGCCGCCGGCACCACACCCACCGACCGCCACAACTCCGCCAACGACACCATCACCGCCCACAACACCGGCTGCACCACGTCGACTTGGCCCAGCCACTCATCCGACTCAGAGCGCAGAACCTCGGTCAACGACCAGTCCACGAACGGCCCGAGCGCCTCCTCGCACTCCCCCAACCGCACCCCGAACACCGACGACGACTCCAACAACTCCGCCGCCATCCCCACCCACTGCGACCCCTGACCCGGAAACACCAACACCGGCCGACTCACCGAACGAGCCGACCCCGCCACCAACGCCTCCAACCCCGACACCAACTCACCCCGACCCGCCGCCAGCACGACACCCCGGCACTCCAACACCGAACGCCCACCGACCAGAGCACGCGCCACCCCCGCCAGGTCGACGTCCTCCCGCTCCCCGACGAACCTCGCCAACCGCTCCGCCTGCGCCCGCAGCCCCGCCTCAGACCGCCCCGACACCACGAACGGCAACAGTGAAGGCACAAGGACCATGGGCGGCGCGCTCGGCACCGCTTCGGTGTCCGGGGCCTGCTCGATGATCACGTGTGCGTTCGTGCCGCTGATCCCGAAGGAGGACACGCCCGCCCGCCGCGGACGGCCGGAGTCGGGCCACTCCCGCGCTTCCGTCAGCAGTTCGACCGCGCCCGCCGACCAGTCGATCCGGGTCGAGCGTTCCTCGGCGTGCAGGGTCCGCGGGAGCGTCCCGGCGCGGATCGCCTGGACCGTCTTGATGAGGCCCGCGACGCCGGCGGCGGCGCCGGTGTGGCCGATGTTCGACTTGACCGAGCCGAGCCAGAGGGGGTGGCCCGCGGGGCGGTTCTGGCCGTAGGCGGCGAGGAGGGCCTGTGCCTCGATGGGGTCGCCGAGCGCCGTGCCCGTGCCGTGCGCCTCCACGGCGTCCACGTCGGTGGCCGACAGACCGGCGTTCGCCAGCGCGAGCCGGATGACCCGCTGCTGCGAGGGGCCGTTCGGCGCGGTGAGGCCGTTGCTCGCGCCGTCCTGGTTGACGGCGCTGCCGCGGACCACCGCGAGCACCTGGTGGCCGTTGCGCTCGGCGTCCGAGAGGCGCTCCACCAGCAGGACGCCCACGCCCTCGGCGAGGCCCATGCCGTCGGCAGTCTCGGCGAACGCCTTGCAGCGGCCGTCCTCGGCCAGTCCTCGCTGGGCGCTGAAGCCGAGGAACTGGCCGGCGGAGGCCAGCACCGTGACGCCGCCGACGAGGGCCAGCGAGCATTCGTCGCCGCGCAGCGCCTGGACGGCGAGGTGGAGGGAGACCAGCGAGGACGAGCAGGCGGTGTCCACGGTCACGGCGGGGCCTTCGAGGCCGTACAGGTAGGACAGGCGGCCGGAGACGACGGCGGCGGCCGTGCCGGTGGTGAGGTGTCCGGCGTATTCGTCGGGCACCCGGCCGGATGTCCAGCCGTACTCCAGGTTGTTGGTGCCGATGAACACGCCGGTCTGGCTGCCGCGCAGGGTGGCGGGGAGGATGCCGGCGTGCTCGAACGCCTCCCAGGAGGTCTCGAGGAGCAGTCGCTGCTGCGGGTCCATCGCCAGCGCCTCGCGGGGCGAGATCCCGAAGAAGGCGGCGTCGAAGCCGGCGGCGTCGGTGAGGAAGCCGCCGGAGGCGGTGTAGATGGTGCCGGGGTGGTCGGGGTCGGGGTGGTAGAGCCGGTCCAGGTCCCAGCCGCGGTCCTGCGGGAGCGGGCCGATGGCGTCCGCTCCCCGGTCGACGAGGTCCCAGAGGTCCTGCGGTGAGGCGACGCCGCCGGGAAAGCGGCAGGCCATGCCGACGATCGCCACGGGTTCGGTGGTCTGGGCCGCGGCCTCGAACGCCTCGATCCGCTGCTGTGCCTCGTGCAGTTCGGCCGTGGCCCATTTCAGATACTCGCGAAGGGTCTCTTCATTGGCCACAGCAGCAGTCCTCCGGTACTGGGGTCGCGGTGTTCTTGGGGCCGGTGTGGCTCATGGGGGTCATCTGGGTCATCCGGCGGGGGTGTTGCGGCGCAGCCGGGTGTTGATGAACGCGAGCATCTCGTCGTCGGAGGCGGCTTCCAGTTCCTCGGCGACGCTGCGTTCGGCGGGCGGCCGGGGGCCGGTGTCCGAGTCGGTGGCGGTGGCGGTGGCGGTAGTGGTGGGGGTGGCGGTCCAGGTGGCCAGGAGCGTCTGGAGCCGTTTGGTGATGCTGGCCCGGTCGGTCTCGCCGACGGCGGCGGAGGCCAGTCCGGTGGCGAGGGCGTCGATCCCCGCGTGGACGGAGGCCGCGCCCGTCATGCCGTCCTCCAGCAGTTCGGCGAGGAGCAGGTCCACGAGGGCGAGGGGGGTGGGGTGGTCGAAGAGGAGCGTGGCCGGCAGGTTGAGGCCGGTGAGCCGGTTGAGCCGGTTGCGCAGGTCGATCGCGGTGATGGATTCGAAGCCGAGTTCTTGGAAGGCGCGGTCGGGAAGGATCTCGTCCAGGGAGTCGTGGCCGAGGGCCGCGGCCGTGTGGGCGCGTACCAGTTCCAGCAGGCGGTGTGCGCGCTCCGGGGCGGTCAGTTCGGTCAGTTCGCGGCGCAGGTCGTCGGCCGCGTCGGCGGCGGTGCGCGCTTCCTCCGCCAGGGCGGTCAGGGCGGCGCGGGCCTCGGGGAGGGTGTCGATCAGTCGGCTGGGGCGCTGCCCGGTGAAGGCGGTGGTGAAGAGCGGCCAGTCGACGTCGGCGACGGTCACGCAGGTGTCGTCGTGGTCCAGTGCCGCCTGGAGTGCGGCCAGGGCGTGCGCCGGGTCGAGCAGGCGCAGGCCGCCGAGGCCGATCCGCCGGACGGCGCGGGCGGCTTCGGGGTCGTCGCCGGCCGGTGTCTCGGCCAGCAGGTCCCAGACCGGCCAGGCCACCGAGAGGGCCTGGCGGCCCTGTGCGCGGTGCTGCTGTGCGAGGGCGTCGAGGTGGGCGCAGGCGGCGGCGTGGGCGGCGTGTTCGCCGCTGCCCCAGAAGGCGGCCACCGACGAGAAGTGCACGACGGTGTCCAGTTCGGCGGGGTCGAGGAGTTCGTCGAGGAGCCGGGCGCTGTGCGCCGTGTCGGCGAGGACGCGGGCGACCGCGGCGGGGTCGGTGTCGCGCAGGGGGGCCAGGCCGGGGTCGCCTGCGGTGTGCATCAGGGCGGTGATCCGGTGGCCTTCGGCGCGAAGGCGGTCCAGCAGGTCGGTCACTTCCTGGCGGTCGGACAGGTCGCAGTCGGCGAAGGTGAGCCGGGTGTCCGAGGCGCCGACGTCCGCCTGGAGTCGGGCGGGCGCGTCGGGGTCGACGCGGCCGGTCAGGACGAGGTGTTCGGCGCCGCGCTCGGTCAGCCAGTGGGCGATGCGCGTCTGGAGCGGTCCGGTGCCGCCGGTGATCAGGACGGTGCCGGTCGGCCGCCAGTCCCGTACGGCGTCGGTGGTGGGCAGTGGCGCGCGGACCATGCGGCGTACGGAGGTCCCGGCGGCGCGCAGGGCCAGTTGGTCCTCGTGTGCCGCGTTGGTGAGGGCCTGGCGCAGCCGGTCGACGTCAGCCGCGGTGAGGTGTTCCGGGAGGTCGACCAGACCGCCCCAGCGGTCGGGCAGTTCCAGTGCCGCGACCCGGCCGAGTCCCCAGAGGCGGGCCTGGTCGGCGTCCCGGGGTGCGGGTTCGGCGCCGTCGACGGCGACGGCGCCGCGTGTGAGGCACCACAGCCGTGTCTCGGCGTCGAGGTCGGCCGCGGCCTGGGTGAGCAGCAGTGTGCCCGTGAGACCTGCCGCGACCGTCGGGTGGTGCGGGTCGGCGGTGGTGTCGAGGCCGAGGAACGAGAGGATCCCGATCGGGCGGCCGGGGCTGTCGGGGCTGTCGGGAATTTCGAGCAGGGCTGCTTCGAGGCTGTCGGCCAGCCGGGTCCGGTCGGTGCGGGTGGGGTCGACGGTGACCGTGGTGACCGTCAGACCGCGCTCGCGCAGAGCCGTGACCAGGTCGGCGATCTCGCCGTCCGCCGCGCGGGCCGCCGGTACGACGGCCAGCCAGGCGGTGGGCGCGGCGGGGTCGGTGGGCAGGTCGGGGGCGGGCTGCCAGACGGCGCGGTAGCGTCGGCCGTCGGCCGTGCGCTGCTCGTGAGCACGACGACGCCAGGAGCGCAGGGCGGGCAGGACCGTGTGCCACGGTTGTCCGTCGGGGGCGTCGAGCAGGTCGGCGAGTGCCTGCGGGTCCTCGGTGTCGACCAGTTCCCAGAAGCGGGTCTCGGTCGCGTCGCCGCTCGCGCCGGGCGTGTCGGCCGGGCTGCTCGCCGGGTCGAGCCAGTAGCGCCGTCGGTGGAAGGGGTAGGTCGGCAGGTCGACGGCGGCGGGCCGCGGGCCCGGGAACAGGGTGGTCCAGTCGGGTGCGACGCCGAGGACGGCGGCCTCGCCCAGGGAGAGCAGGAAGCGTTCCAGGCCGCCCTTGTCGCGGCGCAGGCTGCCGATCACCGCGTGGTCCGCGCCGAGGGACGCCGCCGTCTCCTGGATCGGGGTGACCAGGGTGGGGTGGGGGCCCAGGTCGAGGAAGGCGTCGTGGCCCTGCTCCAGCAGGCCGCGGACGGTCTCCTCGAAGCGGACCGTCCGACGCAGGTTGGTGTACCAGTACTCGGCGTCCAGCTCCGTGGTGTCCAGCGGGCCCGCGGTCACCGTGGAGTGGAACGGCACCCGGCCGGCGGCGGGTTCGATGCCGGCGAGGTCGGTGAGGAGCCGGTCGCGGATCTTCTCGACGTGGTCGGAGTGGGAGGCGTAGTCCACCGGGAGGATCCGGGCGCGTCCGGCTTCGGCGGCCAGGGCGCGGACGGCCTCGGGCTCTCCGGAGACGACGACCTGGCCGGGGCCGTTGGCCGCCGCCAGGAACAGTCGGCCGCCCATCGTCGCGATGCGCTCGGCGGCCTCCTCCTGTGACATGGCGAGCGAGACCATCAGGCCGCTGTCCGCGAGGTCGAGGAGCGCCTTGCTGCGCAGGGCGACGATCTTGGCGCCGTCCTGGAGGGTGAGCGCGCCGGCGACGCAGGCTGCCGCGATCTCGCCCTGGGAGTGGCCGACGACGGCGGAGGGCCGCACTCCGTGGGCGCGCCAGAGTTCGGCCAGGGAGACCATCACGGCCCACAGGGCGGGCTGCACCACGTCCACCCGTTCCAGGGCGCTGCCCTCGGGGTCGCGCAGCACGTCGGTGAGCGACCAGTCGACGTACGGGGCGAGTGCCGTCTCGCAGCGCGCGATGTGCTCGGCGAACAGGGGGGCGTCCGCGAGGAGTTCGGCGGCCATTCCGGGCCATTGGGATCCTTGGCCGGGGAAGACGAACACGACGCGTTCGCGCGTGGGGCCGGAGCCCTCGGCGGTGCCGGGGCGCGCCTCGCCCGCGGCGAGGCCGTCCAGCGCGTGCAGCAGTGCGTCCCGGTCCGGGGCGACGGCGACCGCGCGGTGGGCGAGCACGGTGCGGGTGGTGGCCAGGGAGAACGAGACGCCGGCCGGGTCGAGTTCGGGGTGCTGCGCGAGGTGGTCGCGGAGTCGTCCGGCGACCGTGCGCAGGCCGCGCTCGGTGCCGGCGGAGAGAAGGTACGGCAGCGGTGCGCCGGAGCTCTCGGGTGCGGCTGTGTCCGGGCGGGCGGGCTCGGTGGGCGCCTGCTCGACGATCACGTGTGCGTTGGTGCCGCTGATCCCGAACGAGGAGACTCCGGCGCGGCGCGGCCGGTCGGTGTCCGGCCAGGGAGTCTGCTCCGTCAGGAGTTGGACCGCGCCGCCGGACCAGTCGATGTGCGGTGAGGGCGCATCGACGTGCAGGGTCTTCGGCAGAGTGCCGTGCCGCAGTGCCATGACCGTCTTCACCAGGCCCGCCAGGCCTGCGGCGGCTGCCGCGTGTCCGAGGTTGGACTTGACCGAGCCGAGCCGCAGCGGCCGGTCGGCGGGCCGGTCCCGGCCGTAGGCGGCGATCAGCGCGTGGGCCTCGATCGGGTCGCCGAGCGAGGTGCCGGTGCCGTGTGCCTCCACCGCGTCCACCTGGTCCGGCGTCAGGTCGGCGTCGGCGAGGGCGAGTCGGATGACGCGCTGCTGGGCCAGTCCGTTCGGGGCGCTCAGACCGTTGCTGGCGCCGTCCTGGTTGACCGCGCTGCCGCGCACGAGCGCCCACACCCGGTGCCCGTTGCGGCGTGCGTCGGAGAGCCGTTCGAGGAAGAGGACGGCGGCGCCCTCGGACCAGCCGGTGCCGTCGGCGGCCGCGGCGAAGGACTTGCAGCGGCCGTCCCCGGCCAGCCCGCGCTGGCGGCTGAACTCGACGAAGCCGGTCGGGACGGCCATGACGGCGACGCCCGCGGCCAGGGCGGCCTCGCACTCGCCGCGGCGCAGTGCCTGGACGGCGAGGTGCAGCGCGACCAGCGAGGAGGAGCAGGCGGTGTCCACCGTCACCGCCGGGCCGTGAAGCCCGTAGGTGTAGGCGAGTCGGCCGGACAGGACGCTGCCCGCGCTGCCGGTCAGCGCGTAGCCCTCGGCGCCGTCCGTGGCGCGCGCGCCGGTGCCGTAGCCGGAGGGCGAGCCGCCGACGAAGACGCCGGTGGCGGTGCCCTTGAGCGCCGCCGGGTCGAGTCCGGCCCGCTCGAACGCCTCCCAGGAGGTCTCGAGGAGCAGCCGCTGCTGCGGGTCCATGGCGAGCGCCTCGCGCGGCGAGATCCCGAAGAAGCCGGCGTCGAAGTCTGCGGCGCCGGCCAGGAAGCCGCCGTGGCGGGTGTAGGAGGTGCCGGGGTGGTCCGGGTCCGGGTGGTAGAGCCGGTCGAGGTTCCAGCCCCGGTCGGCCGGGAACGGGCCGATGGCGTCGGCGCCGTCGGCGACCAGCCGCCACAGGTCCTCCGGGGACGCGACGCCGCCGGGGAACCGGCAGGCCACGCCGACGACGGCGATCGGCTCGTCGGAAGGGGTCCGGGCGGTCCGGGCGAGCGGGACGGGCCGGCCGTCGGCCGCCTGCTCGCCCGCCAGTTCCTCGCACAGGTGCGCGGCCAGCGCGGTGCACGTCGGGTGGTCGAACACGGTGGTGACGGCGAGCGGGAAGCCGGTCAGCGCGCTGAGCCGGTCGCGCAGGTCGATGGCGGTGAGCGAGTCGAAGCCGAGGTCGCGGAAGGCACGGTCGGCGTCGACCGCCTGCGGTGAGCCGTGGCCGAGCACCTGGGCGACCTGGGTGCGCACCGCGTCCAGGGCGAGGGCGGGCCGGTCGTCGGGCGGAGCCTCGGCGAGGAGGCGGCCGAGGGCGGAGTCCCCCGGGGTCGGGCGCGCGCCGCCGGCCGCGGGCGCTGCGGCGGCGGCCGGGGCGAGTGCGCCGAGGAGCGGGCTGGGGCGCAGCGCGGTGAAGGCGGCGGTGAACCGCTCCCAGTCCACGTCCGCCACGGCCACCGCCGCCTCGGGGCGCCCGACGACGTGGGCGAGTGCGGCCAGCGCGTCGTCGGTGGCGAGCGGGCGCAGGCCGCGCCGGGCCAGCCGCTGCACATCGCGTTCCGCGCCGACCATGCCGTCCTCGGCCCAGGGCCCCCAGGCGATCGACGTGGCGGCCAGTCCGCGCGTCCGACGCTGCTCGGCGAGCGCGTCCAGGGCGGCGTTGGCGGCGGCATAGGCGCCTTGGACACCACCGCCCCAGACCCCGGCGATCGAGGAGAACAGCACGAAGGCGTCCAACGGGCGGTCGCCCAGCACCGCGTCGAGGTTCGCCGCGCCGACGGCCTTGCCCGCGAGGACGTCCGCGCAGCCGCGCGGGTCGGTGTCGAGGACGGCGCAGTCCTGGGCCAGCCCGGCGGCGTGCACGACGGCGCGGATCGGAGCGCCGTCCGCCTCCAGGTCTGCGACGAGCCGGGCGAGCGCGGCCCGGTCGGCGAGGTCGCAGGAGGCGACGGCGGTCCGGGCGCCGAGCTCGGCGAGCTCGGCCACGAGCCGCTCGACGCCGGGCGTTTCGGCGCCGCGCCTGCTGACCAGCACCAGTTCGTCGGCACCGCGTTCGGCGGCCCAGCGGGCGACCCGGGCGCCGAGCCCGCCGGTGCCCCCGGTGACGAGGACCCGGCCGGCGGGCTGCCAGTCGGCGTACGAGCCACCGGTCGGCGCGGCGGACAGCCGCCGTACCCAGGGGCCGGCGGCGCGCACGGCGATCTGGTCCTCGCCGCCGTCGGCGATCATCGCCGTCGTCCGGGCCCAGGTCTGGGCGTCGGGCGCGTCGGGCAGGTCGATCAGGCCGCCCCACAGGGCGGGGTGCTCCAGCGCGACGGTGCGCCCGAGGCCCCAGACCTGGGCCTGTTCGACGTGGCGCAGCGGGTCGGAGGGGCCGGTGGTCACCGCGCCCTGGGTGAGGCTCCACAGTCTGCTGTTCAGCCCGAGGTCGCACAGGGCCTGCACGAGCGCGAGCGTCGCGGCCATGCCTCGGCTCAGCTCCGGGACGTCGAGGTCGGGCCCTGTCTCACGGCTCAGGAGCGAGACGACGCCCGTGAGGTCGGTGAGGCCTGCGTGCTCGCGCAGGCGGGAGGCGAGTGCCTCGCGGTTCAGCGCTCCGGGCGCCGGCTCGACGGCGAGGTGTTCGACGCACGCGCCACGGTCCTCGAGGGCCTGCCGGCAGGCCGCGGCGAGCCCGGACTCGTCGGCGTGGGACGACAGCAGCAGCCAGCGGCCGGTCAGCCTGCCGGTCGGCGGTTCGGCGACCGGCTGCCACCGGATCGTGTAACGCCCCGCCCCGGGGGTCGTCGCTTCGGCCCGGCGGGCGGGGTGCTCGGTCGTGAGCCAGTAGTGCTGCCGCTGGAAGGCGAAGGTGGGCAGTTCCACCCGTCGGCCGCCGCGTGCGGCGAGGATGCCGGGCCAGTCGATCCGGATCCCGGCGGTGTGCAGGGCGGCCAGGGCGGTGGTCGCGGTGCGCGTCTCGGGGTGGTCGCGGCGCAGCAGCGGCACGACGGTGGGCTCCGCCTGGTCCGGCCGGGGGGCGAGGGTCTCGCGCGCCATCGCACCGGCCACGCCGTCGGGACCGAGTTCCGCGAAGGCGGTGGCGCCCTGGGCGAGGAGGGCCGCGACGCCGTCGGCGAAGCGGACGGGCTCGCGTACCTGGCGCACCCAGTAGTCCGGGTCGGTCAGTTCGGCGACTTCGGCGATCCGGCCGGTCACGTTGGAGATCACCGGGAGCTGGGGGGCCGCGTACGGGACACCCTCCAGGACCGTGCGGAACTCGGCCAGCATCGGTTCCATGCGGGCCGAGTGGAACGCGTGCCCGACCTTCAGTCGCCGGGTTCTGCGCCCCTGCGCCGTGAAGTGGGCGGCGATTCGCAGCACGTCGGCCTCGTCGCCGGAGAGCACCACGGACGTCGGCCCGTTGACGGCGGCGACACAGACTGCCGGGACGTCGTCCAGGACCGTGCGGACCTCGTCCTCGTCGGCCTGCACCGCTGCCATCGCGCCGCCCGTCGGCAAGGCCTGCATCAGCCGCCCGCGCGCCGCGACCACGACAGCGGCGTCGGCCAGTGACCACACCCCGGCCACATGCGCCGCCGCAAGCTCGCCGATCGAGTGCCCGAGGAGGAAGTCCGGCCGCACGCCGAAGGACTCCAGCAGGCGGAACAGCGCCACCTCGACGGCGAACAGCCCCGCCTGCGTGAACACCGTCTCGTCCAGCAGCCCCTGCGTGCCCTCGGCGCCCTCGGCCCCGAACACCACATCCCGCACCGAATGCGTGACGTGTCCCGCAAGCTGCCGGTCCAGTTCCAGGACGGCGGCGTCGAACGCCTCCGCGAACACCGGGAAGGCGGTGTGGAGTTCACGCCCCATCCCGGCCCGCTGACTCCCCTGACCGCTGAAGAGCAGCGCCAGGCGGGCGTCGGGGCGGACGTTGCCCAGCCGGACGTCCGGCGCGGGAGTGCCGTCGGCCAACGAGGCCAGCCCTGCGACGAGTTCGGCTCGGTCGGCGCCAAGGACGGCGGCGCGGACGTCCAGCGCCGAGCGCGTCGCGGACAGCGAGTACGCGAGGTCGAGCGGTGCGGACTCCGGGTGCGCCGCGACGTGGTCGAGCAGTCGGCGGGCCTGGGCGCGCAGTCCCGGCTCGGAGCGGGCGGAGACGAACCACGGTACGAGGCCGCCGTCCGGGCGGGGGTGCGTATGGGCGTCGCGAACCGCCGCCGGTGTGCCCTGTTCGACGACGACGTGTGCGTTGGTGCCGCTGATGCCGAAGGAGGAGATCGCGGCGCGCCGCGGGCGGCCGGTCTCCGGCCAGGGGCGTGCCTCGGTCAGGAGCTCCACCGCGCCCGCCGACCAGTCCACATGCGGCGTCGGCTCGTCCACATGCAGCGTTGCGGGCAGCACTCCGTGCCGCATCGCCATGACCATCTTGATCACCCCGGCCACGCCCGAAGCGGCGGCGGAGTGGCCCAGGTTGGACTTGAGCGCGCCGAGCCACAGCGGCTGGTCCGGGGCACGGTCGCGGCCGTAGGTGGCCAGCAGCGCCTGGGCCTCGATCGGGTCGCCGAGCGTGGTGCCGGTGCCGTGCGCCTCCACCGCGTCCACCTGGTCCGCGGTGAGCCTGGCGTTCTCCAGCGCCTGTCGGATCACCTGCTGCTGCGAGGGCCCGCTGGGCGCGGTGAGTCCGCTGCTGGTGCCGTCCTGGTTGACGGCGCTGCCGCGCAGCACGGCGAGCACCTGGTGGCCGTTGCGCCGGGCGTCGGCCAGCCGCTCGACGAGGACGACGCCCACGCCCTCCGACCAGCCGGTGCCGTCGGCGGCGGCCGCGAAGGCCTTGCAGCGGCCGTCGGGCGCCAGGCCGCGCTGGCGGCTGAACTCCACGAACAGCGCCGGGTCGGACATCACCGTCACCCCGCCCACCAGCGCGAAGGAACACTCGCCGGACCGCAGGGCCTGCGCCGCCAGATGCAGGGCCACCAGCGAGGACGAGCACGCCGTGTCCACGGTCACCGCCGGCCCCTGGAAGCCGTAGGTGTAGGAGAGCCGCCCGGACAGGACGCTGGAGACGTTCCCGGTCATCGAGTAGCCCTCGACGGCCTGCGGCAGGTCGCGTGGGTTGTCGATGTACCGGGTGGCGCCGGCCCCGACGAAGACGCCGGTGCGGCTGCCCCTCAGCGCGGCCGGGTCGATCCCGGCCCGCTCGAAGGCCTCCCACGACGTCTCCAGCAGCAGCCGCTGCTGCGGATCCATGGCCAGCGCCTCACGCGGCGAGATCCCGAAGAAGCCGGCGTCGAACTCGGCCGCGTCGTGGACGAAGCCGCCTTGGCGCACATAGCTCTTGCCCGTCGCGTCGGGATCGGGGTCGTAGAGGTCCTCGACGTCCCAGCCCCGGTCGGCCGGGAAGTCGGAGATGACGTCGGCCCCGGACGCCACCAGCCGCCACAGGTCCTCGGGTGAGCGCACGCCGCCCGGGAACCGGCAGGACATGGCCACGATCGCGATGGGCGCCCGGCCGTGCGCCTCGACGGCGGCCAGGCGTCGCCTGGTCTGCTGGAGCTCCTCGGTCACGCGCTTGAGGTAGTCCCGCAGCTTCGCTTCAGTGCCGGTCTCGTTCATCGTCCACGCTTTCCAGAGGGTGGCGGGGTCCGGGTCGGTCGGCGGCCGGGTCTTCGGGCGCTTGCGGGCGCGGTCGGCCGGGCACGGGTCAGTCGAGACCCAGCTCCTTGTCGATCAGGGAGAACATCTCGTCGTCGGTCACGGAGTCGAAGCCGCCGGGGCGGTCGTCGTCGCCGGGTTCGGCTCCGGGAGTTGCGTCCGGCTCGTCCTCGAACCGCCACAGGAGCGCCTGGAGTCGGCGCACCACCGCGGCGCGATCGTCCCCCGCCCCGGGCAGGGCGCCGGCGAGCGCCGCTTCGAGCCGGTCGATCTCGCCCAGCAGCGGGGCCGCGTCCGCCAGGCTCACCGGGCCCAGTTGCTCCCTCAGATGCCGGGCGAGCGCTTGTGGCGTCGGGCAGTCGAAGGTCACGGTGGCGGGCAGTCGCAGCCCGGTGGCGGCGCCGAGCCGGTTGCGCAGTTCGACCGCGGTGAGCGAGTCGAACCCGGACTCCAGGAAGCCGCGTTCGGAGGAGACCGCGTCCATCGAGGCGTGCCCGAGGACCGCGGCGCAGTGGTCGCGGACGAGGTCGACCAGGATGCGTTCCTGCTCCGTCTCCGTCCGGCCGGCCAGTTGCCGGGCGAGCGTCGTGCCGTCCTGTGCCGCCAGGACGGCGGCCTGCCTGCGCGGGACGCGCACCAGGCCGTGCAACGGTGCGGGAAGGTCTCCGGACTCGGCCGCCCTGCGCAGCGCGCCGAGGTCCAGTCGGGCGGCGGCCGGGTTGGCGTCGACGAGGTTCAGCGCCGCGTCGAACAGTCCGAGGGCCTGTGCAGCCGTCATCGGCGCGACTCCTGAACGGCGCATCCTGGCGAGCTCCTGCCGTCCGAGCTGTCCCGTGATGCCGCTCGTGTCCGCCCACAGGCCCCACGCCACGGAGGTGCCGGGGAGGCCGGCGGCCTGTCGGCGGGCGGCGAGTGCGTCCAGGAAGGTGTTCGCGGCGGCGTAGTTGGCCTGGCCGGGGCCGCCGAGCGTGCCGGCGACGGAGGAGAAGAGGACGAAGGCGGAGAGGTCGAGGCCAGCTGTGAGTTCGTGCAGGTTGACCGCTCCGTCGACCTTGGCCCGCAGCACCCGCTCCAGCCGGCCGGGGTCCATCGCCTCGATCAGGCCGTCGTCCACGGCTCCCGCGGCGTGGACGACGGCGGTGAGCGGGGTCGTCGTGTCGGCGACGCGTGCGAGGACTGCGGCCAGCGCCTCACGATCGGCCGCGTCACACGCTTCTACGGTGACGTCGGCTCCGAGAGCCGTGAGTTCCGCCGCCAACTCCGCCGCGCCGGGGGCGTCCGGACCGCTGCGGCTGAGCAACACCAGGCTGCGGACGCCGTGTTCGGTGACGAGATGCCGGGCGACCAGGCCGCCCAGGGTGCCGGTGCCACCGGTGATCAGGACCGTCCCGTCCGGATCCAGCGGCCGGGGCATCCGCAGCACCAGCTTCCCCGTGTGCTTCGCCTGCGACATGAACCGGAACGCCTCCGGCGCCCGCCGCACATCGAACGACCGCACCGGCACCGGCTCCAACACCCCCGACCCGAACAACGGCAACAGGTCGTCGAGCAGCACCCGCATCTGCTCGGGAGCGACCGTCATCAGGTCGTAGGGGAGGTACGCAATCCCGGGGTGCTCGGCATGGACTGCGGCCGGATCGCGCAGATCGGTCTTGCCCATCTCCAGCAACCGGCCGCCGTCGGCCAACAGCCGCAGCGAGGCGTCCACGAACTCCCCGGCGAGGGAGTTCAGGACCACGTCCACACCCCGGCCGGCCGTGGCCGCCCGCACCCGCTCCTCGAAGTCGAGCGACCGCGAATCGGCGATATGAGCGTCGTCCAGACCGAGGGAACGCAGCGTGTCCCACTTGCCACGACTCGCCGTCGCGAACACTTCGGCACCCAGATGCCGGGCGATCTGCACCGCGGCCATCCCCACACCACCCGCACCGGCGTGGATCAGCACCGACTCACCCGCGCGGAGTTCGCCCAGCTCCACCAGCCCGTAGTACGCCGTCAGGAACACCACCGGCACCGACGCCGCCTGCTCCCACGACCAACCGTCGGGCAGCTTCGTCACCATGCGCTGGTCGGCGACGGCGTACGGGCCGAACGCGTCCGGGAAGAGCCCGAACACCTTGTCCCCCACGGCGAGTCCGGAGACTCCGGCACCCATCTCGGTGACGACGCCGGCGCCTTCGCCGCCCATCGACGCGGCGCCCGGGTAGACCCCGAGCGCGATCAGGACGTCCCGGAAGTTGAGGCCGGCGGTCCGGACGGCGATGCGGATGTCGTGCTCGCTGAGGGGCCTTGATGCGGTGTCGCCGTCGGGGAGGAGGGCCAGGCCCTCCAGGGTGCCGGTGCCCGTGGTCCGCAGGGCCCAGTCACCGGGCGGCGGCGCCAGGACTCCGCCGTCACTGCGTCCACTGTCCTGGGTGTCGTGACTGTCGTCGCTTCCTGCGCGCACGAGGCGGGGCACCTGCGCCTGTCCGTCCCGGAGCACCAACTGCGGCTCGCTGCTGCGGGCGGCCGCCTGGAGCAGTTGCGCGGACTCGGGGCTGTCGTCCGTGTCGACGAGGGTCAGCCTGCCGGGGTGCTCGCTCTGCGCCGAACGCACCAGCCCCCACACGGCAGCGTGGACGAGGTCCGGCACCGCGTCGCCGGCCGACGCGGCCAGCGCGCCGTGGGTGACGACCACCAGCGGCTCGGGGCCGACGTCACCGGCGAGCCACTCCTGAACGCCCGCCAGTACATCGGCGGTCGCCGCCGACACCGCGTCCGCCAACCCGGCACCGTCCACGGCCGCGGGAGGAGCGCAGTCGAGGACGGCGAGCTCGCCGTGTACATCCGTTCCCGCGGGCACGTCGGTCAGGCCGACCGGAACCCACCGCATTCGGTAGAGGGACCCGGCCGTCTCGTCGCGGGCGCTGCCGAGCTGCTCGGGGGACACGGGGCGCAGCACCAATTCCCTTATGCCCAGCACGGGTTGGCCGGTGCCGTCGACGGCGTGGATCGACAGTCGCTCGGGGCCCGTGACGGACAGGCGCAGCCGCAGGGCCGAGGCGCCACCGGCCAGGAGGGTGATGTCGTTCCAGGCGAACGGCAGCCGGAGCAGTCCGTCCTCGACTCCCGCGCCGGTGAGTTTCGCGGCGTGCAGGGCGGCGTCGAGGAGCGCCGGGTGGAGCCCGAACGTGCTGGCCGACTGCGCCAGTTCGTCGGCGAGCGCCACCTCCGCGTAGACGTCGTCACCGAGCCGCCAGGCCGCCCGCAGCCCTCGGAAGGCGGGCCCGTAGCCGTATCCGCTCTCGGCCAGCTCCTCGTAGAAGCCGTCCAGACTCACTGGCTGGGCGCCGGCCGGAGGCCATGCGGTCAGGCCGAAGTCGAAGCCGAAGGAGTCACGGTCCCGGTCCTGTTCCTGGTCCCGGTCCCGGTCCGCAGCGGTGCCCTGCTCCGGCTCCGGCTCCAGATCCGTGGAGAGGGTGCCGGTGGCATGGCGGGTCCAGGCGGCCCCCTCGCCCGGGTCGGCGTCGTCGGCGGTCTGGGGGCGGGAGTACAGCTCGACGCTGCGACGGCCGTCCCCCGGATCGCCGCCGATGACGACCTGCACCTGCACACCGGATCGTTCGGGCAGTGTCAGCGGTGCTTCGAGGGTCAGTTCCGTGACTCGGGAGCAGCCGACGATGTCGGCGGCGTGCACGGCCAGTTCGGCGAGCGCCGAGCCCGGCAGCAGTACGGTCCCGGCGACGGCGTGGTCCGCGAGCCAGGGGTGGGTGCGTACCGAGAGCCGTCCGGTGAGCAGCATCTGGTCGGTTCCGGCGAGCGGGACGGCTGCCCCGGCCAGCGGGTGACGACCGGCGGCGACACCGAGGCCGGCGGCGTCCGCGATCGGCCCCGAGGCGCTGTCGAGCCAGTAGCGACTGCGCTGGAAGGCGTACGTCGGCAGCTCCACGGCACCGGATGCGGTCCCGTTGCCCACCCTGGTGAGGAGCGGCTCCCACCGGACGGGCACCCCGGCCACGTGGACGACGCCCAGCGCGCCGACGGCCGTCTCCGCCTCGGGTCGTTCGCGGCGCAGGATCGGAACGGCGGTGAGGGCGGTGCCGGTGCCGACGCCGGTCCCGGCGTCCAGGGTGTCGCGGACCATCGCGGTCAGGACGCCTTCGGGGCCGAGTTCGAGGAAGGCAGTGATGCCTTCCGCGTCCAGCGCGGCGACCCCGTCGGCGAAGCGCACTGCCTCGCGCACCTGCCGCACCCAGTACTCGGGCGTGCGCAGTTCGTCGGGCGCCGCGATCTCCCCCGACAGGTTGGAGACCAGCGCGATGGTGGGCTCGCCGTAGGAGACGGTGGTCAGGATCCGCCGGAACTCCTCCAGCATCGGCTCCATCCGCGCCGAGTGGAACGCGTGGCTGACCCGCAGCCGCCGCGTCTTGTGCCCGGCGTCCGCGAACCGGGCGGCGACGGCGAGCACCGGTTCCTCGTCCCCGGACAGGACCACCGAGGTCGGACCGTTCACCGCGGCGACGCAGACGGCGTCGGCTCCCGGCACGTCGTCCTGCCGTGCGGCGGCCAGTCCGTCCGACGCCTCCTGCTCGGAGACCGAGACGGCCGCCATCGCTCCGCCCGTGGGCAGCGCGTGCATCAGCCGGCCCCGCGCGGCCACCACGACGGCCGCGTCCTGCAGTGACCACAGACCCGCGACGTGGGCCGCGGCGAGTTCGCCGATCGAGTGCCCCAACAGGAACTCCGGCCGCACCCCGAACGACTCGACGAGCCGGTAGAGGGCGACTTCCAGGGCGAAGAGGCCCGCCTGGGTGAAGACCGTCTCCTTCAGGAGACCGTGGGTGTCGTCGGCTCCGAAGACGACGTCCCGTACCGAGTGGTCCGTGTACCCGGAGAGCTGCCGGTCGAGTTCGAAGATCGCGGCGTCGAACGCCTCGGCGAAGACCGGGAACGCCTCGCACAGCTCGCGGCCCATGCCCGGATGCTGGCTGCCCTGACCGGTGAACAGGAACGCGACGCGAGCGTCGGGGCGGGCCGCGCCGACCACCAGGCCGGGCGCGGGCCGGTCCGCGGCGAGAGCGTCCAGCCCGGCCAGCAGTTCCTCGCGGTCGCGCCCGGTCACGACGGCGCGCTCCTCGAACACCGCGCGGGTGACAGCCAGCGCGTGCCCGACCTCGGCCGCGCCGAGTGCGTCGTCGGCCCGCACGAGTGAGGCAAGACGCTGCGCCTGACCTGCGAGGGCATGCCGCGTACGGGCGGACAGCAGCCAGGGCAGGACACGACCCTGAGTCTCGGGGTCCTCAAAGTCCTCGTTCTCAGCTCCGGGCCCGGCATCGGCATCGGCCATGTCCTCTGCAGTGGGGTCCGGGTCGGGCCCTTGTTCCAGAACGACGTGCGCGTTGGTGCCGCTCGCGCCGAAGGACGAGACACCGGCCCGGCGGGGACGGCCGGTGTCCGGCCACTCGTGTGCCTCGGTCAGCAACTCCACCGCGCCGGCTGACCAGTCCACATGCGGGGACGGCTCGGTCACGTGCAACGTCTGCGGCAACACGCCTTCGCGCATCGCCATCACCATCTTGATGACGCCCGCCACACCGGCGGCGGCCTGCGCATGACCGATGTTCGACTTCAACGAGCCCAGATACAGCGGACGTTCATCAGCGCCCCGCTCCTGCCCGTAGGCGGCGATGATCGCCTGTGCCTCGATGGGGTCGCCGAGGGTGGTGCCGGTGCCATGGGCCTCCACGGCGTCGATGTCCTGGGCGCTCAGACGCGCGTTGGCGAGCGCCTGGCGGATGACCCGCTGCTGGGACGGACCGTTCGGCGCGGTCAGGCCGTTGCTTGCACCGTCCTGGTTGACCGCCGTGCCTCGTACGGTCGCCAGGACGCGATGGCCGTTGCGCCGCGCGTCGGACAGCCGCTCCACGAGGAGAACGCCCACACCTTCGGACCAGCCGGTCCCGTCCGCCGCGGCCGAGAACGCCTTGCAGCGCCCGTCCGGTGACATTCCGCGCTGCCGGCTGAACTCGACGAACAGACCGGGGTTGGTCATGACGGTGACACCGCCGACGAGGGCCATGCTGCACTCGCCACTGCGCAGCGCCTGACCGGCCAGATGCAGCGCCACCAGCGACGACGAGCATGCCGTGTCCACCGTGACCGCGGGGCCTTCGAACCCGAACGTGTAAGCCACCCGGCCCGACACCAC
This sequence comes from Streptomyces sp. NPDC006872, assembly GCF_040635845.1. NCBI lineage: Bacteria > Bacillati > Actinomycetota > Actinomycetes > Kitasatosporales > Streptomycetaceae > Streptomyces > Streptomyces sp. NPDC006872. The sequence goes on along the minus strand of NZ_JBEYIL010000010.1, from coordinate 50,889 downwards.
ACTCGCCGACGAACCGGTGCCGATGTAACCCTCCACCTCCTCGGGGACCTCGGCGAGACGGGCCGCGTAGTCGTGGTACATGACCCCGGCGAACACGCCCGTCTGACTGCCGCGCAGCCCGGCCGGATCGATCCCGGCCCGCTCGAACGCCTCCCACGACGTCTCCAACAGCAGCCGCTGCTGCGGGTCCATGGCGAGCGCCTCGCGCGGCGAGATCCCGAAGAAGCCCGCATCGAAGTCACCCGCGTCGTACAGGAACCCGCCCTCGCACGCGTAACTCTTCCCGGGCACGCTCGGGTCCGGGTCGTAGAGATCCTCCAGATCCCAGCCCCGGTCGGCGGGGAACCCGGAGATCGCGTCCCGCCCGTCCGCCACCAGACGCCACAACTCCTCCGGCGACTGCACACCTCCCGGGAACCGGCACGCCATGCCCACGATCACGACCGGATCCCCGTCCACCACCCCACCACCGGCGGCAGACGGCCCCCGCACAGCGACAGCGTCCGAACCCACCAACTCCGCACGCACGTAGCGGGCGATCGCCGCCGGAGTCGGATGGTCGAACACCAACGTCGCCGGCAACCGCAGGCCCGTCACCGCACTCAACCGATTCCGTAGATCCACCGCCAGCATCGAGTCGAACCCGAGCTCCTTGAACGCCCGCCCCGCGCCCACCGACTCCCCCGACTCATGACCGAGGACGGCGGCTACGACTCCGCACACGAGCTGGACCAGCTCGCGCTCCTGCTCGGCAGGCGGCAGCGCCGCGATGCGCCGGGCGAGGGCGGAGGTCTCATGGTCGTCGCCGACAGGAGCGGAGACCGTGCGCTTGGCAGCGCGGACCAGGCCGCTCAGCAGCGGCGGCAGCAGTCCGGCGGCGGACTGCTCGCGCAGCGCGTCGGCGTCGAGGCGGATCGGCACGCTGAGAACGGGGGCTGTCTGGGCGAGGGCGGCGTCGAAGAGCGCGAGACCCTGCTCCTCGGTCAGCGGCACGATCCCCCTACGGGCCAGGCGGGCCGTGTCCGCGTCGGCCAGATGCCCGGTCATCCCGCTGGCCTTCTCCCAGAAGCCCCAGGCCATGGACGTGGCGGGCAGCCCGTCGGCACGGCGGACCTGCGCGAGCGCGTCCAAGTAGGTGTTGGCCGCCGCATAGTTCGCCTGCCCGGGGCCGCCCAGGATCCCGGAGGCGGAGGAGAAGAGGACGAAGGCGGAGAGGTCCATGTCACGCGTCAGCTCATGCAGATTGACCGCGCCGTCCACCTTCGCCCGCAACACACTGTGCAGCGCCCCATCCGTCAGGGCTTCGACCAGAGCGTCGTCCAGCAGACCGGCGGCGTGCACGACACCGGTCAACTCGCCCTGGACTCGCGCCAACACACCGGCCAAGGCATCCCGGTCGGCCGCATCGCAGGCCTCCACCACCACCGACGCACCCAGCGCCCCGAGCTCCTCCGTCAACTCCCCTACACCCGGGGCATCCTGACCCCGACGACCGAGCAGCACCAGGCTCCGCACACCATGCCGGGAGACGAGATGACGGGCGACCAGACCGCCCAGCGTCCCTGTGCCACCGGTGATCAACACCGCGCCGTCACCGAACGGCACCTCCTCGCCACCAACGGCGTGCCGCACCAGCCGGGGCACCAGCAACTCCCCGTCACGTACCGCCACTTCCCGCTCATCCAGCGCCACAGCGGCCGTCCAGTCGCCCTCATCGACGTCCACCAGCGCGAACCGGCCCGGATGCTCCGTCGCAGCCGACCGCACCAACCCCCACACACCCGACGACCCCACATCCGACACACCACCCACACCCACACCCACCGCACCCCGCGTCACCACCACCAACCGAGAAGCCGCCAAGCGAGGCTCAGCCAACCACGCACGCAGGACGGCCAGAACCCGCACCGCAGCAGCATGCGCGACCGCCGCATCCGGGACGGCCTCCGCCATGCCTCCGACACACGGCAGCACAACCGTCGCAGGAACAGCAGCACCCGCATCCAACGCCGCCACCAAAGCCGCAACGTCCGCATGACGGCCCGCCACCCGATCCACGGGCAACGGCCCGAACGACTCCGCACCCAGCACCACAATGTCGGCCGCCCGGACCTCAGCCGGCTCCGCCACAGCCGCCCGCACCCACTCGACGGCGTACAGCGGCTCCTTGACGCTGACGGAGTCGCGCAGTTGCGCGGCGTCCACCGGACGCAGGGTCAGCGCGGCGACCTGCGCGAAAGGCTGTCCGGCGGCGTCGGCGAAGGACAGGGTCACGGTGTCCGCATTGAGCCGTGAGATCCGTACTCGGGCGGTGTGCGCGCCGGTCGCGGTCAGGGCGACGCCGTTCCACGCGAACGGCAACCGCAGTCGGCCGTCGTCCGCGTCGGGGTGCCCGGTCGTCGCGACGGCGTGCAGCGCGGCGTCCAGCAGCGCCGGGTGCAACCCGAAGCGAGCGGCCTCTTCCCGGTGCTCGGTCGGCAGCGCCACCTCGGCGTAGACGTCCTCGCCGAGCCGCCAGACCGACGTGAGCCCCTGGAAGGCCGGGCCGTACTCATAGCCGCGCGCCGCCAGGTCCTCGTAGAAGTCGTACAGGTCCACCGACTCGGCTCCGGCCGGTGGCCATACGGAAGCGTCGCGGTCGCCGACGGTCCCCGGCAGGGCGGACGACACGGTGAACGGCTCATCCGACAGCCGACCGACCGCATGGCAGATCCACTCGGCGCCGAGGTCCTCGTCGCCGGTCCGCGAGTGGACCGAGAGCGCCCGCCGGCCCTCCTCGTCCGGCGCGGACACGACGACCTGGATCGCCACGGTCTCCTGCGTGGGGACGGCCAGCGGTGCCTGGAGCGTCAGTTCGTCCAGGCTGCCGCACCCGGCCTCGTCTCCGGCCCGTAGTGCCAACTCCACGAAGGCTGCGCCCGGCAGCAGCACCGTCCCGGCGACCGTGTGGTCCGTCAGCCACGGCTGCGCGGCGAGCGACAGTCGCCCGGTGAGCACCACACCGCCGTCCACGGCCGGCACACAGGCCCCGACCAACGGGTGCTCCGCGTCCCGCAGGCCCACCGCGCCGAGATCGCCGGGCGCGCCGGGAGGGGCCTGCAGCCAGTAGCGGCGGCGCTGGAAGGCGTATGTGGGCAGGTCCACCGTCCCGACACGAGGCTCGGGCAGCAGCGGCCGCCAGTCCACCGACAGCCCTGCCGTGAACGCTTCGGCGAGTGCGGTCATGAACCGGTCCGGACCGCCCTCACCCCGACGCAGCGTGCCCAGCACCACCGCGTCGGCCTCCACCGCCTCGACCGTGCTCTCGATCGGCGTCGTCAGCACAGGGTGCGCACTGACCTCGACGAACGCATCGAAACCCTGGGCCAGAAGCAGACGGACCGTCTCCTCGAAACGGACCGTCCGACGAAGATTCGTGTACCAGTACCCGGCGTCCAGAGCCGTCGTCTCCAGCCGCCCGGCCGTCACCGTCGAATAGAACGGAACCGTCGCCGACGTCGGCTCGATGCCCGCCAGATCCGACAACAGCCGCTCGCGAATCGACTCCACCTGCGCGGAGTGCGAGGCGTAGTCCACCGGGACCCGCCGCGCCCACACGTCCTGGGCCTCACAGGCCGCCAGCAACTCGTCCAACGCGGCGTCCTCACCCGCCACCGTCACCGACGACGGACCGTTCACCGCCGCCACCGACACCCGACCACCGAACTCCGCCAGCAACACCTCCACATCGGCCACCGGCAACGACACCGACGCCATACCACCCGACCCGGCCAGCTCCAGAATCGCCCGACTCCGCAACGCCACGACCCGCGCCGCATCCCCCAACGACAGCGCCCCGGCCACACACGCCGCCGCGATCTCCCCCTGGGAGTGACCCACCACCGCCGCCGGCTCCACACCCACCGACCGCCACAACTCCGCCAACGACACCATCACCGCCCACAACACCGGCTGCACCACATCCACCCGGCCCAACCACTCATCCGACCCCGAACGCACAACCTCGCTCAACGACCAGTCCACGAACGGCGCGAGCGCCTCCTCACACTCCCCCAACCGCGCCCCGAACACCGACGACGACTCCAACAACTCCGCCGCCATCCCCACCCACTGCGACCCCTGCCCCGGAAACACGAACGCCACCCGCCCCGAAGAGCGGGCCACACCCGACGCCGTCTCCCCTGCGCTCAACGCCTCCAGCCCGGACACCAGCTCACCCCGGCCCGCCGCCAGCACAACACCCCGGCACTCCAGCACCGACCGCGTACCGACCAGAGCATGCGCCACGGCAGCCAGCTCAAGATCCTCCCGCTGCCCCACGAACCCGGCCAGCCGAGCCGCCTGCGCCCGCAATGCCGCCTCAGACCGCCCCGACACCACGAACGGCAGCGCCGTAGCCGGATCCCCGGTCGCCGCCGACGGCTGTACGGCCACCGGAGCGGCAGCCGCCTGCTCCAGCACCACATGGGCGTTGGTACCGCTGATGCCGAACGACGAGACACCCGCCCGCCGCGGACGGCCCGCGTCCGGCCACTCCCTCGCCTCGGTGAGCAGTTCCACCGCCCCCGCCGACCAGTCCACGTGCGGGGACGGTTCGACCACGTGCAGCGTCTTGGGCAGCAGACCCTCACGCAACGCCATGACCATCTTGATGACACCGGCGACACCGGACACCGCCTGGCCGTGGCCGAGGTTCGACTTCAGCGAGCCGAGCCACAGCGGGAGGCCGGGTTCGCGGTTCTGGCCGTAGGTGGCGATGATCGCCTGTGCCTCGATGGGGTCGCCGAGGGTCGTGCCCGTCCCGTGCGCCTCCACGGCGTCCACGTCCTGGGCGTTCAGACGTGCGTTGGCGAGCGCCTGCCGGATCACCCGCTGCTGGGAGGGGCCGCTCGGTGCGGCCAGGCCGTTGCTCGCGCCGTCCTGGTTGGTGGCGCTGCCGCGGACCACCGCGAGTACCCGGTGGCCGTTGCGCTCGGCGTCCGACAACCGCTCCACGAGCAGCACGCCCACGCCCTCGGCCCAGCTCGTGCCGTCCGCCGTGGAGGAGAACGCCTTGCTGCGGCCGTCCGACGCGAGTCCGCGCTGACGGCTGAACTCGACGAACAGTCCTGGGGTCGGCATCACGCTCACGCCGCCCACCAGCGCCATCGAGCACTCTCCGCCGCGCAGCGCCTGGACGGCCAGGTGGAGCGAGACCAGCGAGGACGAGCAGGCCGTGTCGACGCTCACCGCGGGCCCTTCGAGGCCGAAGGTGTACGCGACCCGCCCGGACCCGACGCTGCTGGCGTTTCCGGTGCCGAGGTAGCCCTCGACGTCCTGCGGAGTGCGGTCGAGGCGCGCGGCGTAGTCCTTGGCGAGCATGCCGAAGTAGACGCCGGTCTGGCTGCCGCGCAGGGTGGCGGGGGCGATCCCGGCCCGCTCGATCGCCTCCCACGAGGACTCCATGAGAAGCCGCTGCTGGGGGTCCATGGCGAGCGCCTCGCGCGGGGAGATCCCGAAGAACTCGGCGTCGAAGTCGGCGACGGAGTCGAGGAATCCGCCGGTGCGCACGTAACTCTTGCCGTGCCGGCCGGGGTCGGGGTCGTAGAGGTCGTCCAGGTTCCAGCCGCGGTCGGTCGGGAAGTCGGCGATCGCGTCGCGGCCCTCGGCCACCAGCCGCCACAGGTCCTCGGGGGACTCGACCCCGCCCGGGAACCGGCACGCCATGCCGACGATCGCGATCGGCTCGTTGTCAGTCGCTGGCCTGGTGCCAGAGCTCCCCGCGCCGCCGACCTCCGTCGTCCCGAACGCGGTACCTGGCGTCGTTCCGGCCGTCGTTCCGGACATCGTGCCCAGCAGTCGCTCGCGGAGGAACCCGGCCAGGGCGAGCGGGGTGGGGTGGTCGAAGACGAGGGTCGTGGGCAACCGCAGGCCGGTGGCCGCGTTGAGGCGGTTGCGCAGTTCGACGGAGGTGAGGGAGTCGAAGCCGAGATCCTTGAACGTGCGCTCGGTGTCCGCCGCTTCGGCGGAGGTGTGGCCGAGGACCACGGCGACGTCGGCACGGACGAGGTCGACGAGGAGACGGGTCTGCTCGGCCTCGGTGACCGCTGCGAGTTCGCGGGCCAGCGGATTGTGCTGTCCGACGGCGACGGCTTCGACGGCGCGACGCGCCTCGCGGGTGCGCACGAGGCCCTGGAGCGGCCTCGGCAGTGAGCCGGCCGCGGCCTGGGTGCGCAGCGCGGTGTGCTCCAACCGGACGGCCACGAGGTGCGGTTCGTCGATGCTCACGGCGGCGTCGAGCAGCGCGAGCCCTTCGTCGGCCGTCATGGCGGCGATTCCGGAGCGGCGCATACGGGCCAGGTCCTGCCGACCGAGCTGTCCCGTCATACCGCTGGCCGGTGCCCACAACCCCCACGAGACAGACGTCGCGGCCAGGCCGTCCCCGTGCCGACGTCGTGCGAGCGCGTCCAGGAAGGTGTTGGCCGCGGCGTAGCCCGACTGGCCGACGTTGCCCAGGACTCCGGCGAGGGAGGAGAAGAGGACGAAGGCGGAGAGGTCGACGTCCGCGGTGAGTTCGTGCAGGTTGACCGCCCCGTCGACCTTGGCCCGCAGCACCCGTTCCAGCCGGTCCGGCGTCATCGCCTCGATCAGGCCGTCGTCCAGAACGCCTGCGGCATGCACGACCCCGGTGAGGGGACGGTCGTCGGGGATACGCGTCAGGGTCGCGGCCAGCGCCTCCCGGTCTGCCGCGTCACACGCTTCTACGGTGACGTCGGCGCCGAGGGCTGTGAGTTCTGCCGCCAGGTCGCCCGCGCCGGGCGCGTCGGGACCGCTGCGGCTGAGCAACACCAGGCTGCGGACACCGTGTCCGGTGACCAGATGCCGGGCGACCAGGCCGCCCAGGGTGCCGGTGCCGCCGGTGATCAGAACCGTGCCGTCCGGATCCAGCGGCCTCGGCATCCGCAGGACGATCTTGCCGACATGCCTGGCCTGCGACATGAACCGGAACGCCTCCGGGGCCCGCCGCACATCGAACGACCGCACCGGCACCGGCTCCAGAGCGCCCGACCCGAACAACCCCATCAGGTCATCGAGCAACACCCCGATCCGCTCAGCGCCCGCCTCCAACAGGTCATACGCCCGATACGACACCCCGGCACGGGCAGACTCCACCTCCTCGGCGTCCCGGATGTCCGTCTTGCCCATCTCCAGGAACCGGCCGCCCTCGCCGAGCAGCCGCAGGGAAGCGTCCACGAACTCCCCGGCGAGGGAGTTCAGGACCACGTCCACGCCCCGCCCACCACTTGCCGCCCGCACCCGCTCATCGAAGTCGAGCGACCGCGAATCGGCGATATGAGCGTCATCCAGCCCCAGCGAACGCAAGGTGTCCCACTTGCCGCGACTCGCCGTCGCGAAGACTTCCGCCCCCACCCAGCGGGCGATCTGCACCGCGGCCATGCCCACGCCGCCCGCACCGGCATGGACCAGCACCGACTCACCCGCCCGCAGACCCCCCAGCTCCACCAGCCCGTAGTACGCCGTCAGGAACGCCACCGGCACCGACGCCGCCTGCTCCCACGACCAACCGTCCGGGATCGGCGCCGTCATCCGGCTGTCGGCGACCGCGACCGGGCCGAAGGCGTCCCGGAACATCCCGAACACCCGGTCCCCCACAGCGAATCCGGCCACCTCCGGACCGACCTCGGTGACGACACCGGCACCTTCGCTGCCCATACCGCTCTGACCCGGCACCATGCCGTGTCCGATCAGCACATCGCGGAAGTTGACTCCCGCCGCTCGGACGGCGATCCGTACCTCGAGCGGGCCCAGCGGCCGTTCCGCCGTCGGGGCGGGCAGGAGAGCCAGATCGGACAACGTGCCGGCACGGGCCGTCTCCAGACGCCAGGCGCCGGAGAGCGGGGGCAGCAGGCCGACGCCCGACTCGGTACGGGCCAGCCGCGGCGCGAGCAGAGCGCCGCCACGCACCGCGACCTGCGGTTCCCCGCAGTCGAGAGCCGCGGGGAGCAGCGCTGCGAAGGGCCCTGCGGGGGACGGATCGTCGGGGTGGTCGACGGGGTGGTCGTCGGGGTGGTCGTCGGGGTGGTCGTCGGGGTCGAGGTCGACGAGGACGAAGCGGTCCGGGTGCTCGTTCTGCGCGCTGCGCAGCAGCCCCCAGACAGGTGCGTGCGTGAGGTCCGTGTCATCGGTGCCGTGCGTCGTTCGGGCGGCGCCTCGGGTCACCGCCACCAGGCGGGACTGGGCGAAGCGCTCATCGGCGAGCCATTCCTGGACGATCGCGAGGAGGTTGGTGAGGGTCTCCACCACCTCGTCGGCCGTAGCGGGGGCCGTGCCCCGGTCGTGGACGACGCCGTCGGCCGAGGGAAGGCAGGCGACGGCGACGACGTCCGGGACGCCGCCTTCGGACTCGTCTTCGGACTCGTCTGCGGACTGGCGGAGTGCGTGCAGGTCGGCGTACACCTCGGCGTCGACGTTCGCGCCGCGCAGCCCCTCGACCACGTCCGCCGCGCCCGCGCCGAGGACGGCCCAGGTCCGGTGGACCGAGGCGGTGTCGGTCGTCGGTCCGACCGGGACCCAGTCGAGGTGGAAGAGGGAGTCGTGGGCGGGGTGGCGGGCCAGGTCGAGCCGGTCCAGGGCCATCGGGCGCACGGTCAGACCACTCGCGGAGAACACCGGACGGCCGGAGGAGTCCGCCGCGTGCATCGCCAGGGTGTCCGGGCCGGTGACGGAGAGCCGGACGCGCAGTGCGGTCGCGCCGGTCGCGTGCAGTGTCGCGTCCGTCCAGACGAACGGCAGCCTGACCGTGCCGGACGGGGCGACGTCCAGGCCGCTGTGACCGGCGGCGTGCAGGGCGGCGTCCAGCAGTGCCGGGTGCAGTCCGAACCGCTCGGCCTCCCCGACCAGTTCGGCGGGCAGCGCCACCTCCGCGTACACGTCGTCGCCCGAACGCCAGGCGGCCCGCAGGCCCTGGAACGCCGGGCCGTAGCCGTAGCCCGTGGCCGCCAGGTCGGAGTAGAACCCGTCCAGCGCGACGGGCCGTGCTCCGGCGGGCGGCCAGTCGGCCGGATCGGCCGCCGCTTCGGCGGAAACCGGCGCCAGCACACCCGTCGCGTGGCGGGTCCACGTGTCGTCGAGGGCTCCGCCGTTCTCGGCGGCGCGTCCGTACACCGATACGCCGCGCTCGCCCCCGTCATCCGGGGAGTCGACGAACACCTGAAGCTGAACGGCTCCGTGCTCGGGGACCACCAATGGTGCTTCCAGGGCGAGTTCGGCGATGCGTCCGCAGCCGACCTCGTCCCCGGCACGTACCGCCAGCTCCACGAACGCGGTGCCGGGCAGCAGGACCGTCCCGGCGACCGCGTGGTCGCGCAGCCAGGCGTGGGACTGGAGGGAGACCCGGCCGGTCAGCACGGCACCCTGTCCGCCGCCGAGCCGCACGGCCGCGCCGAGCAGCGGATGGTCCGCCTCGGCCAGCCCGAGCTCCCGCGCATCGCCGGCCGAGCGCGTGCGCTGCAGCCAGTACCGCTCGTGCTGGAAGGCGTACGTCGGGAGATCGACGTATCGGGTGGCGGGGCTGCCGGCGAAGTCGCCGAGCAGCGCTGACCAGTTCACGGTGAGACCGCTGACGTACGCCTCCGCCAGTGCCATGGTGAAGCGTTCGAGTCCGCCCTCGCCACGGCGCAGCGTGCCCACCACCACCGCCTGGACGTCGACGTCCTCGATCGTCTCCTCGATCGCAGTGGTCAGGACAGGGTGGGCGCTGGCCTCGACGAAAGCGTCGTGCCCCTGCTCAAGAAGCAGGCGGACGGTGTCCTCGAAGCGGACCGTCCGACGCAGGTTGGTGTACCAGTACTCGGCGTCCAGAGCGGTCGTCTCCAGCCGCTCGGCCGTCACCGTCGAGTAGAAGGGAACCGTCGGCGCCATGGGCTCGATGCCGGTCAGGTCCGTCAGGAGCCGTTCGCGGATCGACTCCACCTGGGCGGAGTGCGAGGCGTAGTCGACCGGCACGCGACGCGCCCACACATCCCGTGCCTCACAGGCCGAGAGCAGCTCGTCCAGCGCGCCGCTCTCACCCGCGACCGTCACCGACGACGGACCGTTCACCGCCGCCACCGACACCCGCCCCTCGAACGGCGCGATCAATTCGGTCACTTGTTGCACGGGAACCCGCACCGACGCCATGCCGCCCGACCCGGCCAGTTCCAGGATCGCCCGGCTCCGCAACGCGACGACCTTCGCCGCGTCTCCCAACGACAGGGCCCCGGCCACACAGGCCGCCGCGATCTCCCCTTGGGAATGACCCACCACCGCGGCGGGCCGCACGCCGTGCGACAGCCACAACTCGGCGAGGGACACCATCACCGCCCACAGCGCCGGCTGCACCACATCCACCCGGTCCAGCCACTCATCCGACTCCGAGCGCAGAACGTCGCTCAACGACCAGTCGACGAACGGCGCCAGCGCCGCTTCACACTCCGTCATCCGCGCCGCGAACACCAGCGACGACTCCAGCAGCCCAGCCGCCATCCCCACCCACTGCGAGCCCTGTCCCGGGAACACCAACACCGGCCGGCCCACCGGACGCGCTGTGCCCGACACGACACCCGGCACTGTCTCGCCGGCGCTCAGCGCCTCAAGCCCGGACACCGACTCGCTCCGGCCCGCCGCCAGTACGACACCTCGGTGCTCAAGAGCCGACCGAGCGCTGACCAAGGCGTGCGCCACCGCGGCGAACTCGGCCTCGGCGTCGGGACGCTCGGCAAGGAACGCTGCCAGTCGAGCCGCCTGCGCCCGCAGCGCAGCCTGCGACTTGGCCGACACGACCAACGGAAGCGGCAGGGCAGCGGCAGGGGGAGCGCTCGGCCCGGCCTCGGCAGTGGGTTCCGGGTCGGGTCCCTGTTCCAGAACGACGTGCGCGTTGGTGCCGCTCGCGCCGAAGGACGAGACACCGGCCCGACGGAGACGGCCCGTCTCGGGCCACTCCCGCGCCTCGGTCAGCAACTCCACCGCCCCCGCCGACCAGTCCACATGCGGGGACGGCTCGGTCACATGCAACGTCTGCGGCAACACACCCTCACGCATCGCCATCACCATCTTGATCACGCCCGCCACACCGGCGGCGGCCTGCGCATGACCGATGTTCGACTTCAACGACCCCAGATACAGCGGACGTTCACCAGCGCCCCGCTCCTGCCCATAAGTCGCGATGATCGCCTGCGCCTCGATCGGATCGCCGAGCGTCGTCCCCGTCCCGTGCGCCTCCACGGCATCGACGTCCCGCCGTGTGAGGCCAGCGTTGGCGAGCGCCTGGCGGATGACCCGCTGCTGGGAGGGCCCGTTCGGCGCGGTCAGGCCGTTGCTGGCGCCGTCCTGGTTCACTGCGGTACCCCGCACCGTCGCCAGCACTCGATGACCATGACGCCGCGCATCGGACAGCCGCTCGACGAGGAGGACACCGACGCCCTCCGACCAGCCCGCCCCGTCCGCCGCAGCCGAGAACGCCTTGCAGCGCCCGTCCGCCGACAGACCACGCTGCCGGCTGAACTCGACGAAGACCTCCGGCGTCGACATCACCGTCACACCGCCGACGAGGGCCATGCCGCACTCGCCGCTGCGCAGCGCCTGGCCCGCCAGATGCAGCGCCACCAGCGACGACGAGCATGCCGTGTCCACCGTGACCGCGGGACCTTCGAACCCGAAGGTGTAGGCGACCCGCCCCGAGACGGCACTGCCCGACTTGCCGGTCAGCGCGTAGCCCTCCACCTCCGCGTTCGCCGGGCCGGTGCCGTCGGCGTAGTCGTGGTACATGACCCCGGCGAACACACCTGTCTGACTGCCGCGCAGCCCGGCCGGATCGATCCCGGCCCGCTCGAACGCCTCCCACGACGTCTCCAACAGCAGCCGCTGCTGCGGGTCCATGGCGAGCGCCTCGCGCGGCGAGATCCCGAAGAAGCCCGCATCGAAGTCACCCGCGTCGTAGAGGAACCCGCCTTCGGAGGCGTAACTCTTGCCCACAGCCGTGGGGTTCGGGTCGTACAGGCCGTCCAGATCCCAGCCCCGGTCGTCGGGGAACCCGGAGATCGCGTCCCGCCCGTCCGCCACCAGACGCCACAGGTCCTCAGGCGACCCGACCCCGCCCGGGAACCGGCACGCCATGCCCACGATCACGACCGGATCCCCGTCCACCACCCCACCACCGGCGGCAGACGGCCCCCGCACAGCGACGGCAGCGTCCGAACCCACCAACTCCGCACGCACATAGCGGGCGATCGCCGCCGGAGTCGGATAGTCGAACACCAGCGTGGACGGCAACCGAAGGCCCGTCACCGCACTCAACCGATTGCGCAGATCCACCGCCAGCATCGAGTCGAACCCGAGCTCCTTGAACGCCCGCCCCGCGCCCACCGACTCCCCCGACTCATGACCGAGCACGAGTGAGACGTTCGTCCGGACCAGGTTGAGAATCTCGGCGTCGCGCGCCTCCTCGTCGAGCGCCGCCAGTCGCGAGGCCAACGTGGATCCGGCCGATTCCTCCGCGGTGGCCGCAGTCCGACGGCTCGTCGCGCGCACCAGACTGCGCAGTACGTCCGGCAACGCGCCCGAGGCGGCACGGGTCCGCAAGGCCACCGGGTCCAGCAGGACGGGGAGCAGGTGCGCCACGTCGGAGCGCAGCGCGGCATCGAAAAGGGCGAGCCCTTCGTCGTTCGTCAACGCCCGGACACCGCGCCGCAGGACGCGGGAGGCCGCGCTGTTCTCCGTGGCTCCGGTCAGACCGCTGGCCTGGGCCCACGGACCCCAGCCCAGCGAGATGCCGGGCCGGCCGGACTGACGGCGATACTCGGCCAGGGCGTCGAGGAACGCGTTCGCCGCCGCATAGTTCGCCTGCCCGCTGTTCCCGAACACGCTCGCGGCGGAGGAGAAGAGGACGAAGGCGGAGAGGTCCATGTCACGCGTCAACTCATGCAGATTGACCGCGCCGTCCACCTTCGCCCGCAACACACTGTGCAGCGCCTCATCCGACATCGCCTCGACCAGACCGTCGTCCAGCAGACCGGCGGCATGCACGACACCGCTCAACTCCCCCTGGACACGCGCCAACACACCGGTCAAGGCATCCCGGTCAGCCGCATCGCAGGCCTCCACCACCACCGACGCACCCAGCTCTGCGAGGTCTTCAGTCAACTCCCGTACGCCCGGGGCATCGTGACCCCGACGACTGAGCAGCACCAGGCTCCGCACACCATGCTGAGAGACGAGATGACGGGCGATCAACCCGCCCAGCGTCCCTGTGCCACCGGTGATCAACACCGCGCCGCCACCGAACGACACCCCCTCACCACCAGCAGCGTGCCGAACCAGACGAGGCACCAGCAACTCCCCGTCACGTACCGCCACTTCCCGCTCGTCCAGCGCCACAGCGGCCGTCCAGTCGCCCTCATCGACGTCCACCAGCGCGAACCGGCCCGGATGCTCCGTCGCAGCCGACCGCACCAACCCCCACACACCCGACGACCCCACATCCGACACACCACCCACACCCACACCCACCGCACCCCGCGTCACCACCACCAACCGCGAGACCGCCAAACGAGGCTCAGCCAACCACGCACGCAGGACGGCCAGAACCCGCACCGCAGCAGCATGCGCGACCGCCGCATCCGGGACAGCCTCCGCCATGCCCCCGACACACGGCAGCACAACCGTCGCAGGAACAGCAGCACCCGCATCCAACGCCGCCACCAAACCCGCAACGTCCGCATGACGCGCCGCCACCCGATCCACAGGCAACGACCCGAACGACTCCGCACCCAGCACCACAATGTCGGCCACCGGGACCTCAGCCGGCACCGCCACAGCCGCCGACACCCACTCGACGCGATACATGCCCCGCCCGATATCGCTCCGGGCCTCCTGGAACTCCTCGATCGAGACGGACCGGACCACCAACGAGTCGACGTTCATGACCAGTTGGCCCGTACGGTCGGCGAGTTCGACGGCGATCTCGTCGGGGCCGAGGTGAGCGAGCCGTACGCGCAGTGCGGTGGCGCCGGTCGCGGCCAGGGACACGCCGGCCCAGCGGCTCGGCAGCCGCAGCCGTCCTTCCTCGTCGCCTGTGAGGGCGACGCCGTGCAGCGCGGCGTCCAGCAGCGCCGGGTGGATGCCGAACCCGGACGGAATGTCCTCCCCCGGCGGCAGCGTGACGTCGGCATAGAGGTCGTCGCCGACGCGCCAGGCCGCCGACAGCCCGCGGAACAGACCGCCGTAGCCGTGCCCGGCCTCGGCGAGACCCTCGTAGAAGCCGTCGAGGTCGATCGGCCGCGCCCCGGCCGGCGGCCAGACCGCGAATCGGTCGTCGGCTTCCCGGCCCGCAGCGGAACCCGTTCGGGTCGCCAGTACGGCTGTGGCGTTCCGCGTCCAGGGCTCGGCGGAATCCGCGTCGGCCGGTCGCGAGTGGATGCTCAGGCCGTACGTCTCGGAGGTTTCTGCCTGTTCCACCCGGACCTGGACGCGTACGGCGCCATGCTCCGGGATCCGCAGTGGCGTCTCCATGACGAGTTCCTCGAGGACCTGGCAGCCCGTTTCGTCCGCGGCGCGGATCGCCACGTCGACGAGGGCCGCACCCGGCAACACCACCGATCCGGCGACCCGGTGCCCGTCCAGCCATGGGTGCGAGGAGAGGGAGAGCGAGCCGGTGAGGAGCAGGCCGTCGGAGTCCGCCAATCGCACCGCGGCACCCAGCAGCGGATGATCGGCCACGGCCAGACCGACCGCTGTGATGTCGCCTCCGGTCGAGGCACCGGTGACCGGCCAGTAGCGCCTGCGCTGGAAGACGTACGTCGGCAGGTCCACCGTCCCGGTGCCGGTCTCTGGCAGCAAGGGCCGCCAGTCCACCGGCAGCCCCGCGGTGAACGCTTCGGCGAGTGCGGTCATGAACCGGTCCGGACCGCCCTCGCCCCGACGCAGCGTGCCCAGGGCGACCGCGCGGGCGTCGGCGGAGTCGATGGTGTCCTCGATCGCCGTGGTCAGCACGGGGTGGGCGCTGGCCTCGACGAAGGCGTCGAAGCCCTGGGCCAGGAGCAGGCGGACGGTGTCTTCGAAGCGGACCGTCTGACGAAGATTCGTGTACCAGTACCCGGCGTCCAGAGCCGTCGTCTCCAGCCGCCCGGCCGTCACCGTCGAATAGAACGGAACCGTCGCCGACGTCGGCTCGATGCCCGCCAGATCCGACAACAGCCGCTCGCGGATCGACTCCACCTGCGCGGAGTGCGAGGCGTAGTCCACCGGAACCCGCCGCGCCCACACGCCCTGGGCCTCACAGGCCGCGAGCAGCTCGTCCAGCGCGCCGCTCTCACCCGCCACGGTCACCGACGACGGACCGTTCACCGCCGCCACCGACACCCGACCACCGAACTCCGCCAGCAACACCTCCACATCGGCCACCGGCAACGACACCGACGCCATGCCACCCGACCCGGCCAGCTCCAGAATCGCCCGACTCCGCAACGCCACGACCCGCGCCGCATCCCCCAACGACAGCGCCCCGGCCACGCACGCCGCCGCGATCTCGCCCTGCGAATGACCCACCACCGCCGCCGGCACCACACCCACCGACCGCCACAACTCCGCCAACGACACCATCACCGCCCACAACACCGGCTGCACCACGTCGACTTGGCCCAGCCACTCATCCGACCCCGAACGCAGAACACCCGTCAACGACCAGTCCACAAACGGCGCAAGCGCCTCCTCACACTCCCCCAACCGCACCCCGAACACCGACGACGACTCCAACAACTCCGCCGCCATCCCCACCCACTGCGACCCCTGCCCCGGAAACACCAACACCGGCCGACTCACCGAACGAGCCGACCCCGCCCCCAACGCCTCCAACCCCGACACCAACTCACCCCGACCCGCCGCCAGCACAACCCCCCGGCACTCCAACACCGACCGCCCACCGACCAGAGCACGCGCCACCCCCGCCAGATCGACGTCCTCCCGCCCCCCGACGAACCTCGCCAACCGCCCCGCCTGCGCCCGCAGCCCCGCCTCAGACCGCCCCGACACCACGAACGGCAGCGCCGCAGCCGGATCCCCGGTCGCCGCCGACGGCTGTACCGCCACCGGAGCCGCAGCCGCCTGCTCCAGCACCACATGGGCATTCGTACCGCTGATGCCGAACGACGAGACACCCGCCCGCCGCGGACGACCCGCGTCCGGCCACTCCCTCGCTTCCGTCAGCAGCTCCACCGCACCAGCCGACCAGTCCACGTGTGAAGACGGCGCGTCGACGTGCAAGGTGCGCGGCAGCAGGCCCTCGCGCAACGCCATGACCATCTTGATCACGCCGCCGACGCCCGAGGCGGCCTGCGCGTGGCCGAGGTTGGACTTCAACGACCCCAGGTACAGCGGCCGTTCGTCGGGACGGTCCTGGCCGTAGGTGTCGATGATCGCCTGCGCCTCGATCGGGTCGCCGAGCGTCGTGCCCGTGCCGTGGGCCTCCACGGCGTCGACATCGGTGGCCGACAGACCGGCGCTCGCCAGTGCCTGCCGGATCACCCGCTGCTGCGACGGACCGTTGGGCGCGGTCAGCCCGTTGCTCGCACCGTCCTGGTTCACCGCCGAGCCCCGGAGCACCGCGAATACCCGGTGGCCGTTGCGCTCGGCGTCCGACAACCGCTCCACCAGCAGCACGCCGACGCCCTCGGCCCATGCCGTCCCGTCGGCGCTGTCCGCGAACGCCTTGCAGCGGCCGTCGTCCGAGAGGCCGCGCTGACGGCTGAACTCGATGAACATCTCGGGGCTGGACATGACGGTCGCGCCGCCGGCCAGGGCCATCGTGCATTCGCCCCGGCGCAGGGCCTGGGCCGCCAGGTGCAGGGCGACGAGCGAGGAGGAGCACGCGGTGTCGACGGTGACCGCGGGGCCCTCGAAGCCGAAGGAGTAGGCCAGTCGGCCGGAGGCGACGCTGCCGGTGGTGCCGGTCAGGCGGTAGCCCTCGACCGGGTCCGCCGCACGGCTCAACAGTGGGCCGTAGTCCTGCGACACCGCGCCGATGAACACTCCGGTCGCGCTCGCCCTGAGCGGGGACGGGTCGATCCCGGCTCGTTCGAACGCCTCCCACGAGGTCTCGAGGAGGAGCCGCTGCTGGGGGTCCATGGCGAGCGCCTCGCGCGGGGAGATCCCGAAGAACTCGGCGTCGAAGTCGGCGACGGAGTCGAGGAATCCGCCGGTGCGGACGTAGGTCTTGCCCGAACTGTCGGGGTCGGGGTCGTAGATGCCGTCGAGGTCCCAGCCGCGGTCGGTCGGGAACGCGGTGATCGCGTCGCGGCCCTCGGCCACCAGGCGCCACAGGTCCTCGGGGGACTCGACTCCGCCCGGGAACCGGCACGCCATGCCGACGATCGCGATCGGCTCGTCCTGTCCGACCGCGGCGCCGGGCGCGGCCATGGCGGGCGGGGTCGCTGCGCGCCGGCCGAGGAGCCGGGACTTCAGGTGCCGCGCCATCGCGACGGGCGTCGGGTGATCGAAGGTGAGTGCGCCGGAGAGTTGCAGGGCGGTCGCGGCACCGAGCCGGTTGCGGAGTTCGACCGCGGCTAGGGAGTCGAATCCGGCGGCCTTGAAGGTCTGTTCCGGCCCGATCAGGTCGGCTGAGGTGTGGCCCAGCACCAGGGCGGCCTGCGTCCGCACCAGGTCGGTGAGCGTCTGGTCCTGTTCCGCCTCGGACAGCCCGGCCAGGCGCTGCGCCAGCGCCGACTCTCCGCCGGCCGCCGCAGCGACGGTCTGAGCCGCACGACGCAGCTGAGCCCGTATCAGACCGCGCAGCAGCGCGGGGGTCTGGCCTTGGACGGTCCGGGCGCTCTGGGCAGTCCGGGCGCTCTGGGCGGCTTGGGCTTGGAGTGCCGTGTGGTCGAGGCGGACGGCGGCGAGGTTCGCGTCGCCGACGTTCAGGGCGGCGTCGAGCAGCGCGAGCCCTTCGTCGGCCGTCATGGCGGCGATTCCGGAGCGGCGCATACGGGCCAGGTCCTGCCGACCGAGCTGTCCCGTCATACCGCTGGCCGGCTCCCACAGCCCCCAGGCCACAGAGGTGCCGGGGAGTCCGGCGTCCTGTCGGCGGGCGGCGAGCGCGTCCAGGAAGGTGTTCGCGGCGGCGTAGTTGGCCTGGCCCGGGGTGCCGAGCAGACCCGCGAAGGAAGAGAAGAGGACGAAGGCGGCCAGGTCGAGGCCGGCTGTCAGTTCGTGCAGGTTGACCGCTCCGTCGACCTTGGCCCGCAACACCCGCTCCAGCCGGTCCGGCGTCATCGCCTCGATCAGGCCGTCGTCCAGGACCCCCGCGGCATGCACGACGCCGGTGAGGGGGCGGTCGGCAGGGATACGTGCGAGCACGGCGGCCAGCGCCTCCCTGTCCGCCGCGTCACACGCCTCTACGGTGACGTCAGCGCCCAAGGCCGTGAGTTCCGCCGCCAGCTCGCCCGCGCCGGGCGCGTCCGGACCGCTACGGCTCAGCAACACCAGCCGACGGACGCCGTGCCCGGTGACCAGATGCCGGGCCACCAGGCCGCCCAGGGTGCCCGTGCCGCCGGTGATCAGGACCGTCCCGTCCGGGTCCAGCGGCCGGGGCATCCGCAGCACCAGCTTCCCCGTGTGCCTGGCCTGCGACATGAACCGGAACGCCTCCGGCGCCCGCCGCACATCGAACGACCGCACCGGCACCGGCACCAACACCCCCGACCCGAACAACGGCAACAGGTCGTCGAGCAGCGTCCGTATGCGCTCCGGAGCCAGCGTGATCAGGTCATACGGGAGATAGGCCGTCCCGCGATGCGCGGCACGGACCTCGTCCGGATCGCGCAGATCGGTCTTGCCCATCTCCAGCAACCGGCCGCCCTCGGCCAGCAACCGCAGCGAGGCGTCCACGAACTCCCCGGCCAGGGAGTTCAACACCACATCCACGCCCCGCCCACCACTGGCCGCCCGCACCCGCTCCTCGAAGTCGAGCGACCGCGAATCGGCGATATGAGCGTCATCCAGCCCCAGCGAACGCAGCGTGTCCCACTTGCCACGGCTCGCCGTCGCGAACACCTCGGCACCCAGATGCCGGGCGATCTGCACCGCGGCCATCCCCACACCACCCGCACCGGCATGGACCAGCACCGACTCACCCGCCCGCAGACCCCCCAACTCCACCAGCCCGTAATACGCCGTCAGGAACACCACCGGCACCGACGCCGCCTGCTCCCACGACCAACCGTCCGGAATCGGCGCCACCGTCCGCGCATCCGCCACGGCCAAGGGGCCGAACGACGCGAACATCCCGAACACCCGGTCCCCCACAGCGAGTCCGGTCACCCCCGGACCCACCTCGCACACCACGCCCGCGCCCTCGCCGCCCATCGACGCGGCACCCGGGTAGACGCCGAGCGCGATCAGCACATCCCGGAAGTTCAGTCCCGCCACCCGCACCGCCACCCGCACCTGCCCCACGCCCAACGGCTCCACCGCCTCGGGAGCCGCCCCCAACACCAGACCCTCCAACGTCCCCGACCCTGCCGACTCCAGTCGCCATACGTCCGACGACGGGACCAGCGTCCCGCTTCGGCCTGCACGGGTGAGCCTCGGCGCGAGGACGGCGCCGGCTCGCACGGCGACCTGGGTCTCACCGGCGGCCAGGGCGACGCGCGCCGCCTCCACCGGGTCCGCCGCATCGGCGTCGTCGTCCGGGTCGGCGTCGATCAGCAGGAACCGGTCCGGGTGCTCGCTCTGCGCGGACCGCACCAGACCCCACACCGGCGCGTGGACGAGGTCGGAGACCGGATCGCCGAGGGCCGTCGCGATCGCGCCGCGCGTCACGACGACGAAGCGCGCCGCGGTGTTCTCACCGGTCGTCGCCTCCGCGAGCCACCCCTGCAGCTCCGCCAGGAGCCGAACGGCCGCCTCCTCGGCAGCGCGCGCGAGGTTCTCGTCGTCCACCAGCGGCGACGTGCAGTAGTGGAAGGTCAGGTCGGTGTCGGTGTCGGTGTCGGTGAATTCGATCGGCGCGCTGTCCGACGTCGGCCGGGCGACCGGTGTCCAGACCACCGGGTACAGGGAGTCCGCCGCCGAGGAGGCGGAGACCAGCAGCTGTGCCGGGTCGGCCGTACGCAGTTCGAGAGCCTCCGCGGTGAGGACGGCCTGCCCGGTGACGTCAACCGCCTGGATCCCGATCGTGTCGACGTTTCCGTCGACCGGCGCCAGGCGAACCCGGAGCACGGCCGGCCCCGCCGCGTGCAGGGTCACGCCGTGCCAGGCGAAGGGCAGGCGCAGTGCCGGCTCCTCGCCTCGGGGTGCCGCGTCGAAGCCGGCTGCGACCAGAGCGTGGAGGGCGGCGTCGAGCAGGGCGGGGTGGACTCCGAATCGGCCTGCGTCGGCGGTCAGTTCCGTCGGAAGCCCGACCTCGGCGAACAACTCGCCGTCCACGCCCCGGTACAGCGCGCGCAGGCCCTGGAAGGCGGGCCCGTAGCCGTATCCCGCAGCCGCGGCACGGACGTAGAAGCCGTCGATGTCGACCGGCC
Source organism: Streptomyces sp. NPDC006872 (assembly GCF_040635845.1). Taxonomy (NCBI): domain Bacteria; kingdom Bacillati; phylum Actinomycetota; class Actinomycetes; order Kitasatosporales; family Streptomycetaceae; genus Streptomyces; species Streptomyces sp. NPDC006872. The sequence continues at coordinate 30,340 of NZ_JBEYIL010000010.1, read as the reverse complement.
GCGAGCCGACGGGAGGCCAGACGGCAAGTTCCACCACTGCCTCAGCCGCCCCAGCCGCCTCGGCCACCCCAGCCGTCTCGGCCGCGTCCTCGACGTCGTCGTCAGCGCTCTCGGCCAGGAAGCCGACGGCGTGGCAGGTCCACTCGCCGTCCTCCCCCGCCGCGTCGTCCCGGGAGTACACGCCCACCGGCCGACGGCCGTCCGCGCCCTGCGGCTCGACGTGCACCTGGAGGGCGAGGGCGCCCTGCCCAGGGATCACGAGCGGGGTCTGAAGCGTCAGTTCGTCCACGCGTCGGCAGCCCACCCGGTCGCCCGCCCGGACGGCCAGGTCGGCGAAGGCCGCCCCGGGCAGCAACACCCTCCCCGCGACAGCATGGTCACGCAGCCACGGCTGGGCCTGGAGTGAGATCCGCCCGGTCAGCATCACGCCGCCGCCGGTCCCGGCGAGGCGTACGGTCGCCCCGAGCAAGGGGTGCCCGGCAGCCACCAGCCCGAGCCCGGCGGCGTCGGCCGACGCGCCCACGGTGCCGTCGAGCCAGTAGTGCCGACGCTGGAAGGCGTACGTGGGCAGGTCGAGGTCGGGACGGGCGGTCGGCAGGGGCAGCGCGGACCAGTCGGTCGGGCAGCCGCGGGCATGTCCCAGGGCGAGGGCCGAAAGCAGCGATTCGCTCTCCCCGCGGCCGGCGCGCAGCACGGGGGCGGCCGCGACGTCGGGCACGGTCACCCCGGAGACGGTCGTGTCGGAAACCGTCGCGTCGGATACCGGGGTGCCGGTCTCGTGGACCAGGGCGCTCAGCGGGCCGTCCGGACCCAGCTCCAGAAACGTCTTGGTTCCGGCCGAGCGCAGGTACTGCACGCCGTCGGCGAAGCGCACGGCCTCACGGACCTGCCGTACCCAGTAGTCCGGGCTGCCCAACTCCTCGGCTCCGGCGGGCCGTCCGGTCAGGTCGGAGACGATCGTCAGCTCCGGCCGACCGAAGGTCACACCCTCCAGGACGGCGCGGAACTCGTCGAGCATCGGCTCCATACGGGCGGAGTGGAAAGCATGGCTGACCGTCAGCCGCTTGGTCTTGCGACCCCGCCCCGCGAACTCCGCCGCCACCCGCAGCACCGGCTCCTCATCACCGGACACCACCACGGACATCGGCCCATTGACCGCGGCGACACAGGCTGCGGGGACGTCGTCCAGGACCGCGCGGACCTCGTCCTCGTCCGCCTGCACTGCCACCATCGCGCCGCCCGCAGGCAGCGCCTGCATCAACCGCCCCCGCGCCGCCACGACAACCGCCGCATCCGCCAGCGACCACACCCCCGCCACATGCGCCGCCGCAAGCTCCCCGATCGAGTGCCCGAGGACGAAGTCGGGCCGCACTCCGAAGGACGCCACCAGCCGGAACAGCGCCACCTCTACCGCGAACAACGCGGCCTGCGTGAACACCGTCTCGTCCAGCAGCCCCGCCGTGCCCTCCGCACCCTCGGCACCCTCCGCACCCTCGGTCCCGAACACCACATCCCGCACCGAGTACGCGACATGCCCCGCCAACTGCCGGTCCAGCTCGAACACCGCCGCGTCGAACGCCGCCGCGAACACCGGGTAGACGTCATACAGCTCACGCCCCATCCCGACCCGCTGACTGCCCTGCCCGCTGAACAGGAAGGCGAGGTCTCCCGACCCGAGGACCGACCCGCGTACGACGCCCGTGCCGGGTACGCCGGTGGCGAGCGCGTCGAGTCCGGCCAGCAGGGCCGTGCGTGAGGAGCCGATCACCGCGGCACGCTCTTCGAGAGCCGCCCGTGAGGTGGCCAGTGCCGAGGCGACAGCGGTGAGATCGGCTTCGGGACGGTCGTGCAGGAACGTGGACAGGGCGGCCGCCTGAGCCCGGAGCGCGTCGTCCGACTTAGCCGAGAGCAACCAGGGCAGGACGCGCGCCGTGTCGCTCGTGCCGTCGCCGGTCTCCGTGAGCACCGGATCGGTTCCGCCGGTTCCCTGCTCCAGGACGACGTGCGCGTTGGTCCCGCTCGCGCCGAAGGACGAGACACCGGCCCGACGGAGACGGCCCGTCTCGGGCCACTCCCGCGCCTCGGTCAGCAACTCCACCGCACCCGCCGACCAGTCCACATGCGGGGACGGCTCGGTCACATGCAACGTCTGCGGCAACACACCCTCACGCATCGCCATCACCATCTTGATCACGCCCGCCACACCCGCAGCGGCCTGCGCATGACCGATGTTCGACTTCAACGACCCCAAATACAGCGGACGTTCACCAACGCCCCGCTCCTGCCCATAAGTCGCGATGATCGCCTGCGCCTCGATCGGGTCACCCAGCGTCGTACCCGTGCCGTGCGCCTCCACGGCATCGACATCCCGCTGTGTGAGGCCCGCGTTGGCGAGCGCCTGGCGGATGACCCGCTGCTGCGAGGGCCCGTTCGGCGCCGTCAGCCCATTGCTCGCACCGTCCTGGTTCACCGCCGTACCCCGCACCGTCGCCAGCACACGATGGCCGTTGCGCCGCGCATCGGACAGCCGCTCCACCAGCAGCACGCCGACACCCTCCGACCAGCCCGTCCCGTCCGCCGCAGCCGAGAACGCCTTGCAGCGCCCGTCCGCCGACAGACCACGCTGACGGCTGAACTCGACGAAGACCTCCGGCGTCGACATCACCGTCACACCGCCGGCCAGCGCGAGCGAGCACTCGCCGCTGCGCAGCGCCTGTACCGCCAGGTGGAGGCCCACCAAGGAGGAGGAGCACGCGGTGTCCACCGTGACCGCGGGGCCCTCGAAGCCGAAGGAGTACGAGAGTCGGCCCGAGGCGGCGCTGCCGGTGTTGCCCATCAGCAGGTAACCGTCGACGCCCTCGGGCACCTTCTGCATGCCCGACGCGTAGTCGTGGTACATGACGCCGACGAACACGCCGGTCCGGCTGCCGCGCAGAGTGGCCGGGTCGATCCCGGCCCGCTCCAGCACCTGCCAGGAGGTCTCGAGGAGCAGCCGCTGCTGCGGGTCCATCGCCAGCGCCTCACGGGGCGAGATCTCGAAGAATCCGGCGTCGAAGTCGCCCGCGTCGTGCAGGAACCCGCCCTCGCGGGTGTAGCTCTTCCCGGAGACCGCGGGGTCGGGGTCGTACAGGCCTTCCAGGTCCCATCCCCGGTTGGCGGGGAACGGCGAGACGGCGTCCCGGCCCTCGGCGACCAGGCGCCAGAGGTCCTCGGGCGACTCCACTCCGCCGGGGTAGCGGCACGCCATGCCGACGATCGCGATCGGTTCGTCGTCCACCGCCGCTCCGGCGTCGGCGGCGGAAGGCACCGTGTCGTCCTCGGCGCCGAGTAGTTCCTGACGGACCATGCGGAGCAGCGCGGTCGGCGTCGGGTGGTCGAAGACGAGCGTGGCGGGCAGCCGCAGTCCGGTCGCCGTGTTCAGCCGATTGCGCAGGTCGAGTCCGGTGAGGGAGTCGAAGCCGAGGGACTTGAACGTGGCGGACAGGTCGACGTCGTCGCCCGTGGCCAGGCCGAGCACGGCCGCCACCTGTTCGCGGACCGCGTCCGTCAGAGCGCGTTCCCGCTCCGCCGCCGACGCCGTGGCCAGCCTCTGGGCGAGGGCGGATCGCTCCTGTCCGGCAGCCGCGGGCGCGCTGCTCGCGGTACGGCGCGGCGGTGTGGGGACGACACCGCTGAGCATCCCGGTCAGCGCGCCCTCCCCGGCGCGAACGCGGAGTGCGGGAAGGTCCAACGCAACGGGCACCAGCAGCGGTTCGGCGGACGCGAGTGCCGCGTCGAAGAGGTGCAGGCCCTGCTCCGAGGCGAGTTGCCCGACGCCGAGCCGGCTCATCCGCTGCCGGTCGACCGTGCTCATCGCACCGGTCATCCCGCTCGCCTCGGCCCACAGTCCCCAGGCGATGGAGGTGGCGGGCAGTCCGTCGGCACGGCGGACCTGCGCGAGCGCGTCCAAGTAGGTGTTGGCCGCCGCGTAGTTCGCCTGACCGGGGCCGCCGAGGATCCCCGAGACGGAGGAGAACAGAACAAACGCGGCGAGGTCCAGGTCACGCGTCAGCTCATGGAGATTGACGGCGCCGTCCACCTTCGCCCGCAACACACTGTGCAGCCGTTCACCGGTCATGGCCTCCACCAGACCGTCGTCGAGCAGACCGGCGGCATGCACGACACCGCTCAACGAGCCCCTGACCCGCTCCAGCACACCGGACAACACCTCCCGGTCGGCAGCGTCACCCGCCTCCACCACCACCGACGCGCCCAACCCCGCAAGCTCCTGCGTCAACTCGCTCACGCCCGGCGCATCCTGGCCCCGACGGCTGAGCAGCACCAGGCTGCGCACACCATGCCGGGAGACAAGATGACGGGCGATCAACCTGCCCAGCGTCCCTGTGCCACCGGTGATCAACACCGCGCCGTCACCGAAGGACGCCTTCTCGCCACCAGCGGCGTGCCGGACCAGCCGCGGCACCAGCAACTCCCCGTCGCGCACCGCCACTTCCCGCTCGCCTACCGCCAGAGCCTGCGGCACAGCGGCCGTCCAGTCGTCCTCGTCGACGTCCACCAGCATCAGGCGGTCCGGGTGCTCCGTCGCGGCCGACCGCACCAAGCCCCATACCGCGGCCGCGTCCAGCCCCGCCAATCCTGCGCCGGTGCCCGTGCCGACGGCGCCCCGGGTCACCACCACCAACCGCGAGCCGGTGAATCGGTCGTCGCCCAACCACTCACGCACCACGGCCAGCACACCGGCCGCCGTCCGATGGACCGAGGCGGCATGGTCGTGCCGCGGTCCCGGTTCGACGGGGCAGGGCAGGACGACCGCCTCGGGTACGCCGACTTCGGCCACCGCGTCCAGGTCGGGGTTGCCGGGGTCGAGCGTCTCGACCCGACCGGTGAAGGCCGCGCCGATCGGGCGGGCCGGAATCCACTGGACGCGGAACAGGCCGTCCGCCGGGGTGGGGCGCGCTGCGCTGAGCGCTTCGGCGGCGATCGGGCGCAGGGTCAACGAGTCGACGGACGCCACCGGCTGCCCCGCCGCGTCGGCCAGCGTCAGGCGGACCGCGTCCGGACCGACGGGCGACAGCCGCACCCGAAGCTGGGCGGCGGCGCCGGCGTGAAGGGTCAGCCCCTTGAAGACGAACGGCAGACGCACCTCGTCCGCCGTGCCTTCCTCGCGCTGAGGAAGAACGGCGTGCAGCGCGGCGTCCAGCAACGCGGGGTGCAGCCCGAAGCGGGCCGCGCTCGGTACCAGGTCCTCGGGCAGCGCAACCTCGGCGAACAGCTCGTCACCGGCGCGCCAAGCCGCACGCAGCCCCTGGAACGCGGCTCCGTACCCGTACCCGGTCCGCAGCAGGTCCGGGTAGAGCGTGTCGAGGTCCACCGGCTCCGCACCGGGCGGCGGCCAGGCTCCCGCGGCGAAGGACGCGTCCCCCGTGGAATCGAGTGCGGAGTCATGCTCGGAGAGGGTTCCGGCAGCGTGCCGGGTCCAGCCAGGGCCCGCCGATTCGTCGGCGTCCCGTGAGAACACGCTGACCGTCCGGGACCCGTCGGGCTCCGCCGCCCCGACCACGACCTGGAGCTGCACTCCGCCGTGCTCGGGCAGCACCAACGGTGCTTCCAGGGCGAGTTCGTCGACGCGTCCGCACCCCACCTCGTCGCCGGCGCGTACCGCCAGCTCCACGAGGGCCGCACCCGGCAGCAGGACGGTCCCGGCCACCCGGTGATCCCCGAGCCAGGGGTGCGAGGACAGCGACAGCCGTCCGGTCAGTACGACCCCCTGCCCGCCACCGAGTTCCACGGCCGCGCCCAGCAGCGGATGGCCCGCCTCGGCCAGCCCCAGCCCACGCGCATCCCCGGCCGGAGCCGTGCGCTCCAGCCAGTACCTCTGGTGCTGGAAGGCGTAGGTCGGCAGGTCGACGGCGGCACCGGCAGCGCCGTCGCCCAGGAGCGGCGACCAGTCGACGGAGAGGCCGTTGACGTATGCCTCGGCAAGTGCGGCGGTGAAGCGGTCCAGGCCGCCCTCGCCCCGACGCAGCGTGCCCAGCACCACCGCGTCGGCCTCCACCGCCTCAACCGTGCTCTCGATCGGCGTGGTGAGGACGGGGTGGGCGCTGGCCTCGACGAACGCATCGAAGCCCTGGGCCAGGAGCAGGCGGACGGTGTCCTCGAAGCGGACCGTCTGACGAAGATTCGTGTACCAGTACCCGGCGTCCAGAACGGTCGTCTCCAGCCGCCCTGCCGTCACCGTCGAATAGAACGGAACCGTCGCCGACGTCGGCTCGATGCCCGCCAGATCCGACAACAGCCGCTCGCGAATCGACTCCACCTGCGCCGAGTGCGACGCGTAGTCCACCGGAACCCGCCGCGCCCACACGTCCTGGGCCTCACAGGCCGCCAGCAACTCGTCCAACGCGGCGTCCTCACCCGCCACCGTCACCGACGACGGACCGTTCACCGCCGCCACCGACACCCGACCACCGAACTCCGCCAGCAACACCTCCACATCGGCCACGGGCAACGACACCGACGCCATACCACCCGACCCGGCCAGCTCCAGAATCGCCCGACTCCGCAACGCCACGACCCGCGCCGCATCCCCCAACGACAGCGCCCCGGCCACGCAGGCCGCCGCGATCTCCCCCTGGGAGTGACCCACCACCGCCGCCGGCTCCACACCCACCGACCGCCACAACTCCGCCAACGACACCATCACCGCCCACAACACCGGCTGCACCACGTCGACTTGGCCCAGCCACTCATCCGACCCCGAACGCACAACCTCGCTCAACGACCAGTCCACGAACGGCGCGAGCGCCTCCTCACACTCCCCCAACCGCACCCCGAACACCGACGACGACTCCAACAACTCCGCCGCCATCCCCACCCACTGCGACCCCTGCCCCGGAAACACCAACACCGGCCGCCGCCCGACAGGAGCAACCCCGCGCACCACCCCCGTCGCAGACTCCCCCGCCCCCAACGCCTCCAGCCCAGCCGCCAACTCACCCCGGCCCGCCGCCAGCACGACACCCCGGTGCTCCAACGCCGACCGCGACGCCACCAGCGCCGACGCCACCGCCGTCAAGGGAAAGTCGGGCTCGTCCCGCATGAACTGGGACAGTCGTGCCGCCTGTGCTCGTAAGCCGGACTCGCTCCGGCCGGAGACGAAGAACGGAAGCAGAGCGGCCGACGGGTCCGTGGGCGTGGGCTCGGTGGGCGCGGGCTCCGGTTCCATCTGCTCGATGATCACGTGGGCGTTGGTCCCGCTGATCCCGAAGGACGAGACGCCCGCCCGCCGCGGACGGCCCGCGTCCGGCCACTCCCTCGCCTCGGTGAGCAGTTCCACCGCCCCCGCCGACCAGTCCACGTGCGGGGACGGTTCGCTCACGTGCAACGTCTGCGGCAACACGCCCTCACGCATCGCCATCACCATCTTGATGACGCCCGCCACACCCGCAGCGGCCTGCGCATGACCGATGTTCGACTTCAACGACCCCACAAACAGCGGCTGTTCGCCAGCTCCCCGCTCCTGCCCGTAGGTCGCGATGATCGCCTGCGCCTCGATCGGGTCGCCGAGCGTCGTGCCCGTCCCGTGCGCCTCCACGGCGTCCACGTCGGCGGCCGACAGACCGGCACTCGCCAGCGCCTGCCGGATCACCCGCTGCTGCGACGGACCGTTCGGCGCCGTCAGCCCATTGCTCGCGCCATCCTGGTTCACCGCCGTACCCCGCACCGTCGCCAGCACCCGATGACCGTGCCGCCGCGCGTCCGACAGCCGTTCCACCAGCAGCACTCCGACGCCCTCCGACCAGCCCGTCCCGTCCGCCGCCGCCGAGAACGCCTTGCAGCGCCCGTCCGCCGACAGCCCCCGCTGTCGGCTGAACTCGACGAACATGCCGGGGGTGGACATCACCGTCACGCCGCCGGCCAGCGCCAGCGAGCACTCGCCGCCGCGGAGCGCCTGGACGGCGAGGTGCAGGCTCACCAGGGACGACGAGCATGCCGTGTCCACCGTCACCGCGGGGCCCTCGAAGCCGAACGTATAGGCCAGTCGGCCGGAGACGACGCTGCCGGTGGTGCCGGTGAGCAGGTAGCCCTCGGAGCCGCCCGCGCTCTCGTCGAGCCGCGCGCCGTAGTCCGTGTTCATCGCGCCGACGAACACGCCGGTGCGGCTGCCGCGCAGCCCGGCCGGATCGATCCCGGCCCGCTCGAACGCCTCCCACGACGTCTCGAGCAGCAACCGCTGCTGCGGATCCATGGCCAGCGCCTCACGCGGCGATATCCCGAAGAAGCCGGCGTCAAAGCCGGCGACGCCGGACAGGAAGCCGCCGTGCCGGGTGTAACTGGTGCCCGATTTCCCGGATCCGGTGCCGGAGCCGGTGCTGGAGCCGGTGCTGGAGCCGGTGCCGGTGCTGGAGCCGGTGCCGGTGCTGGAGCCGGGGTCGAGGTCTGGGTCGTACAGCCCCTCCAGGTCCCAGCCGCGGTCGTCGGGGAACGGCACGATGGCGTCGCCGCCCGCTGCCACCAGGCGCCACAGTTCCTCGGGCGAGCCGATGCCGCCGGGCAGTCGGCAGGCCATCCCGACGATGGCGATCGGGTCGTCGTCGGCCGGCCGGGTGGTCGCGGACGGCAGAGCGGTCGGTTCCGTCGCGGGTCGGTCGGTGTCCGTGTCGACGAGCAACTCGGCGAGGTGCCCTGCGACGGCGATCGGGGTCGGGTGGTCGTAGGCGAGCGTGGTCGGCAGGTGGAGACCGGTGTCGGTGTTGATCCGGTTGCGGAACTCGACGGCGCTCGGCGAGTCCAGGCCCAGGTCCTTGAACGTCTGCTCGCCGTCGGCGGGGCTGAGTGCGGCGCGGCCCAGGACCGTCGCGGCGTGCGCGAACGTCAGGTCGCGTACGGCCTGCTCGCGCTCCTCCCGGGACAGCCCGACGAGGCGCCCGGCCAGGACGGAGCGTTCCTGGCCGGTGTCGGCGGCGGACGCGTCGGGCGTGCTGCCCAGCCAGTGGCGTTCGCGCTGGAACGCGTACGTGGGCAGGTCGACCCGGTGTGCCCCGGCCGGCAGTGCCTGCTGCCAGTCGACGGTGACCCCGCGGACGTGCGCTTCGGCCAGCGCCGTGCGGAAGCGCTCGAAGCCGCCCTGGTGGCGACGCAGCGTCCCGAACGCGTCGGCGTCCGCCCCGGCGTCCTCGATGGTCTCCAGGATGCCGGTGATCAGGACGGGGTGGGCGCTGGACTCGACGAAGACGTCGTGGCCCTGGTCGAGGAGGGTCCGTACGGCGTCCTCGAAGCGGACGGTCTGGCGCAGGTTGGTGTACCAGTACTCGGCGTCGAGGGCGGTGGTGTCCAGCAGCGCGCCGGTCACCGACGAGCAGAAGGGGATCCGGGACGGGCGCGGCTCGATGCCGGCCAGGGCGCGCACCAGGGACTTGCGGAGCCGGGTGATCTGGGTGGAGTGGGAGGCGTAGTCGACGGCGACGCGCCGGGCCCAGGTGCCCTGTGCTTCGCAGATGGCGAGGAGTTCGTCCAGCGCGCCCTGCTCGCCGGAGACGACGACGGACGCCGGGCTGTTGACCGCGGCGACCGACAGCCGCTTCTTGAACGGTGCGATCAGTTCGGCGATCCGGTCGACGGAGACGCCGACCGATGCCATTCCGCCCCGGCCGGCCAGGGCGAGGATGGCTCGGCTGCGCAGTGCGACGACCTTCGCGCCGTCCTCCAGTGAGAGCGCCCCGGCGACGCACGCGGCCGCGATCTCGCCCTGGGAGTGGCCCACCACGGCGGCGGGCCGCACACCGAAGGACTCCCAGAGCCCGGCGAGCGAGACCATCACCGCCCAGAGCACGGGCTGTACGACGTCGACGCGGTCGAGCCACTCCTCGGACTCCGAGCGCAGGACGTCGGTCAACGACCAGTCGACGTGCGGCGCGAGTGCCGTCTCGCAGGCGGCGATCCGCTCGGCGAAGACAGAGGCGGAGTCCAGCAGGCCTGCGGCCATGCCGAGCCACTGCGAGCCCTGGCCGGGGAACACGAGCACCGTCCGGCCGTCGGCTCGGGACGCTCCGGTCACCACGCCCGGGGCGGGTTCTCCGGCGGCGAGCGCGCTCAGGCCGTCGGCCAGTTCGGCTCGGTCCACGGCGATCACCACACTGCGGTGGGCGAGTCGGGAGCGTGCCGACAGGAGCGAGTGGGCCAGGTCGGGCAGAGCGAGTTCCGGCCGGTCGGTGATGAACCGGGCGAGCCGGGCGGCCTGGGCTCGCAGCGCCCGGTCGGTGTGACCGGAGAGGAGCAAGGGGAGCGCCCTGGGCGACGGCGCTTCACTCCCGGTCCCGGTCCCGGGATCGCCGAAGCCAACGCCAACGGCTTCGGCTTCGGCTTCGGCTTCGGCCACCACGATGTGGCAGTTGGTCCCGCCCATGCCGAACGAGCTCACGCCTGCGATTCGGGGCCCGTCAGGGTCTCCCGCGGCGGGCCACTCCGCCAGCTCGGTCTGCACCCTCAGGCGCAGTTCGGCCAGCGGGATGTCGGGGTTCGGCTGCTCGTAGTTGAGGCTGGCCGGGATCTCCCTGTGGGAGACCGCCAGGGCGGCCTTGATCAGGCCGATCACCCCGGCCGCCGCCTCCAGGTGTCCGACGTTGGTCTTCGCGGAGCCCACCGACAGCGGCCGGTCGGCGTCCCGGGCGGCGCCGAGGACGGCGCCCAGCGCGGTGGCCTCGACCGGGTCGCCGAGCCGGGTGCCGGTGCCGTGCAGTTCGACGTAGCCGACCCTGGCCGGGTCCACGTCCGCCTGTTCGTACGCCCGGCGCAGCACGTCCTGCTGGGCGGCGGCGCTGGGTGCGGTCAGCGTCTCGCCGCCGCCGTCGTTGTTGACGGCGCTGCCGCGCAGGACGCAGTGGACGCGGTCGCCGTCCGCGAGGGCGCGGCGCAGCGGCTTGAGCACCACTACGGCGCCGCCCTCGCCGCGGACGTAGCCGTTGGCCCTGGCGTCGAAGGTGTAGCAGCGGCCGTCCGGGGACAGTGCGCCGAAGCGCTCCATGCGGGCGGTGGACTGCGGGGTCAGGACCAGGTTCACGCCTCCGGCCAGGGCCGTCTCCGACTCGCCGGAGCGCAGGCTCTCGCAGGCCATGTGCACGGCGACCAGGGAGGAGGACTGGCCGGTGTCGACGGTCAGGCTGGGGCCGCCGGCGCGCAGGAAGTAGGAGACGCGGTTGGCGATGATGCTGCGGTGCAGGCCGGTGGTGCTGTGGGAGGTCACCGCCTCGGGGCCGTCGGCCTGGAGCAGCAGCGAGTAGTCGTCGGAGAAGGCGCCGACGAACACTCCGGTGCGGGTGCCGGCGAGGGTGGCGGGCACGGTGCCCGCGTCCTCGAGTGCCTCCCAGCTCAGTTCCAGCATCAGTCGCTGGTGGGGGTCCATGGCGGCGGCCTCGCGCCCGGAGATGCCGAAGAAGGCGGGGTCGAAGCCGTCGACCGAGGCGAGGAAGGAGCCCTGGCCCGAGACGCCGCCGATGCCCGGGCGGTCCGCTGCGGGCGGTGCGACGGTGTGGGCGCCGTCGCGCAGGAGCCGCCAGAAGTCCGACGGGTCGTTCACCCCAGGCAGTCGGCATGACATGCCGATGACGGCGATCGGCTCGTGGCGGGCCGGACCGGAGGCCCGGTGCGTGGACGGGTCGATGCCGGAGCGGTCCCCACGTGCCATGTCCAACCCTTCGGTTCTCAGCCGGTCGCGGCGGCGGCCGCGGCGGAGCCCTCGGGTCGCCCCGAAGGTGCTTGCCGATCACTTTCGTCACCCGCTGCCCGGGGTCATTCGAGGAGCTTGACCGCTCCTGACGGGCAGGATCGGGCCGCGTCGCGGACGCGGTCGTGCAGTGCGCTCGGCGGGTCCGGCAGAATCAGGACGACCAGGCCGTCGGTCTCGTCCTGGTCGAACACGGCGGGCGCCTCCAGGGCGCACATCCCTGCGCCGCAGCAGCGGTCGCGGTCGACGTCGACACGCATCGGCCGCGCTACCAGGCGACCGGCATCGAGCTGACGCCGTAGATCAGCATGGTGTCCCGCATCCGGACCTCTTCCTTCGGTACGGCCAGGCGCAGTTCGGGGAAGCGGTCGAGGAGGGCCTGGAAGCCGATCCGCATCTCGATCCGGGCCAGTTGCTGGCCGATGCACTGGTGGATGCCGTGTCCGAAGGAGAGCTGGCCGCGGCCGCCGCGGGCGAAGTCGAGGCGGTCGGGGTCGGCGAAGTGCTTGGGGTCCCGGTTCGCCGCGAAGGCCGACAGGGTGACCGTCTCGCCGGCCTTCATCGGGCAGCCCTCGAACTCGAAGTCCTCCAGGATGCCGCGGATCGGGCCGTAGTGGTTGACCGTCAGATAGCGCATCAGCTCCTCGACGGCGCTGTCCATCGTGGTCTCGCCGGAGCGCAGCATCGCGAGCTGGTCGGGGTTGGTGAGCAGGGCGTAGGTGCCGAGGGAGAGCATGTTGGCGGTGGTCTCGTGCCCTGCCGCCAGCAGCAGGAAGCAGATGTTGGTGACCTCCTCGACGGTCAGTTCCTCGTGTGCGGCCAGGCCGCCGAGGATGTCTTCGGAGGGGTCGGGGCCGCGGCGTCGTTCGACCAGGCCGCTGAGGTATTTCTGCATCGCGTCGAGGGCGGCGTACGCCTGGTCGAGCGGGGTGTTGATGTCCTGGATGACGGTGGAGTTGTGCTGGAAGACCTCGCGATCCTCGTAGGGGACGCCGAGGAGTTCGCAGATCACCAGCGACGGGAGGGCCAGCGCGAAGGCGGGCACCAGGTCGACCGGCGGGCCGGCCTCCTCCATGGCGTCCAGGGCGTCCGCTGCGATCTCCTTCACGCGTTCGGCGAGTTGGGACATCCTGCGCAGGGTGAACAGGCCGGTGAGCAGGCGGCGGTACTTGGTGTGCTCGGGCGGGTCGGTGTAGACGAAGAAGCCGGGCGCGGCCGGGGTGGGTTCCTGCGGCTGGATCGGCGAGCGCAGCAGGTACTTCTGCGAGCTGAAGCGGGCGTCGGCCAGGGCCGCGCGGACCTGGTCGTAGCCGGTGATGAGCCAGCCCTCGCTGCCGTCGGGGTAGCGCAGCCGGTCGACGGGGCACTGCTGCTGACGCTCCAGCAGTTCCGGCGGCGGGTCCAGCGGTGTCGTGCGGGTGGTGGGCAACGGTCGGGCCCCGGCCGGAACCTCGGTCATGGCGTGTTCCTTCCTGTCGGCGTGGTGTCGCGGTGTCGCGGTCTTCCGGCGGTCGGGCCAGTCGGTCAGTCGTTCGGTTCGGTCAGTCGGGCGGTCAGCCAGTCGGGCGGTCAGCCAGTCGGTTCAGTCAGTCAGTCGAGGACCTTCATGTCCGTGTCGCCCCACAGCGCGCGCAACTCCCGCACCAGGCCGTCCTCCCGGAAGCGCACGATCCCGATGATCGAGATCTCGATCCGCTTGGGGTAGCTGCGGGGGCTCAGTTCGACGGTGGCCGGAAGGACCACGGTCTCCCCGTCGTGCGCGGCCACCGGAGTGCCGGGGCGTTCCTGGGCGCGGTCGTCGACGAGGGCCCGGGTGATGTGCGCACGGAGTGCTTCGAGGCCCACCTGTTCGCCGGAGCCGACCGGGTCCTCGAACACCACGTCGGGGGCGAACAGTTCGAGGACGCCGTCCACGTCGCCGGCGTTCATCCGACGGCAGTACTCGAGCGCCAGGGCCTTGCGGGTCACCTCGTCGGGCACGCGGACTCCTTCCGAGCGGTGCAGCGGTGCCGCGGGGCAAACGGTGCGGCGGTGCGGCAGTGCGACGTGCGGCGGTTCAGCGGCGAAGGTGCGGGCGCGGAAGGATCGCGAGCTCGCGTCGCACGGATCAGCCGCTCGGGTCGTCGCGGCCGGACCGGGGACACCTGTCTCGATCCACGACTCAGTGTTCGATCACCTACCGCGCGGACGCCACCCCTGTTCACACCCCTGCCGACCCCTGGTGGGCCGCTGACCTGCACGGAAGCCGGATCAGGGGCTCGACTTCCGCCGCCTCCCCGGAAATGGCGGGGTTGCTCCCTTGAGCGACACCCGGTCGTGTGCGAAGGAGCCTCGAACGGCCCTGAGCCCCCTGCTAGTGTGGTTCAACCAATCCCAACAACCACAACGCTGTCTCAACGCCGAGGCAGCGAGCGGCCCCCTGCGCCTGCCCGCATCCGTGATCTCGATGCGACTCGCGACGCGGTCGGCGTTTACGTCTCCCCGTCACTGGCGTGAAGGAGAGCACATGAAGACCATCAACCGCCGTCAACCTCACCTCACCTCCTTCGCGAGACCCGATCCGCACCTGTGTCGACGGCCGTGCCGTCGCCCCGCGTGGGTCGCCGCCGTCCGCGATGAGACCGGACCGTGAGCGCGGGCGAGCGTTCCGAAGCGACCGCCTTACTGACCGGTCTCCTCGACGGTGCGCCGGCCTGTGACAGCGGCATCGCCGTGATCAGCGGCTCGGTGGCCATGGGAAAGACAACGTTGTTAGCGGGGTTCGCGCAGCAGGTGCGGGCCGCCGACGGCGTGGTGCTGACCGCCGTGGCGTCCGAGTCCGAGGAGGGCATACCGCTGGGCGTGGTCGCCCAACTGCTCGAGGAGGCCGCACTGTCGGCCCCGGTCGGTTACCAGGTGAACCAGCTGCTCGCGATCGGCAGGGCCCATATGACGGCCTCGCCGGGCGGACCACCGACGAAGCTGTCCGCGGTGGACGCCCAGATCGTGCAGTCCCTGTGCGCGATCCTGCTCGGCCTGGCCGGGCCCCGGCCGCTGGCCATCGTGGTCGACGACATCCACCACGCCGACGCCGCCTCGCTGGCCTGTCTCGCCTATCTCACCCGCCGGATGCACAGCACCCCGCTGCTCGCGGTCTTCAGCCACAGCTGTCTACCCGGGGACCGGTGCGCCGGCTTCGTCGAGCAGCTGCTGCGGCTGCCGCACGCCCACGGTGTCCGCCTGACTCCGCTCGACCTGGAGCAGGTACGCGAAGCCGCGGCGGCCCGGCTCGGCGCGGAGAGCGCGGAGCGGGTCGCGGCCTGGGCGCTGAGGGTGAGCGGCGGCAATCCACTGCTGCTCGACGGAGTCCTCGACGACGTCCAGCGCGCCGCGCCCTCGTCGCTCTCGTCGGCCCTGTCGTCCGCCGGCTACCGGCGGGCGATGCTGTCGTGTCTGCACCGCGGCCCGGCGCTTGCGGCGCGGGTGGCGCAGGCGCTGGCCGTGCTCGGGAAGCCGGAGCCGATCGCCCGGCTGTTGGGCCTGGAGGCCGGTGAGGTGGCGCAGTGTCTCGCGGTGCTCGACGCCTCCGGTCTGCTCGAACAGGGTCGGTTCCGGCATCCCTCGGCGGCGTCGGCGGTCCTGGCGGACGTCGGCCCCGAGGCCACGGCGGCGTTGCACCGGGACGCGGCGGAACTGATGTACGCGGAGTCCGGTTCGGCGTCCGCGATCGCCGAGCATCTGCTGGCGGGTCAGGGGGTGCGGGCGCCCTGGGCGGTGCCCGTGCTCGACGCGGCCGCCGCACAGGCGCTGACCGAGGGGCGGGGTGCCACCGCCGTCGAATATCTGCGCCTGGCCTGCACGTTGAGCGTGGACGAGAACGAACTGGCCCGGATCAGGGCCGCGTTGCTCCAGGCGGAGCGCCGGATGGGCGGCGGTGTCTCCGAACCGCAGATCACCGCCCTGCTGCAAGCGGTGCGCGGCGGCCATCTGGGCGGCGGCGAGACGCTCGGCGTGGTCAGGGTGCTGCTGTGGAGCGGCCGGTTCGAGGCAGCCACCGAGGCGTTGCGGCATCTGCCCGGCTCGGGGCAGACCGCGTCCCCCACGACCACGATGGAGCTGTGCGCCGCCCGGCGGTGGATGCGCTGCTCGTACGCCCCGCTGCTGGGTCTGCTGCCGGACGCCGTGGAGGACGACGGGGAACTGCACCGCACGCCCTCCACTACCGAGAGCCGCCGCCGGTACGACGCGGCGACCGTGCTGGAGTCGGTGCTGACCCAGGGGCCTTCGGAGCGTACGGTGCCCAAGGCCGAACGGATCCTGCACGGGAGCCGGTTGCACGGCACCGACCTGGACACCATCGAGTGCGCGCTGCTCGCCCTGACGTACGCCGAGCAGCCCACGCTGGCGCTGCCGCACTGCGACGAGCTGATCGCGGCGGCGCAGGAGCGGGGCGAACCGGGCAGTGCGGCCCGGCTGCACGCGCTGCGGGCGGAGATCTGTATCCGGCTCGGTGATCTGCCGGGCGCCGTCGAGCACGCGACCGCCTCGTTCGACGTCGTGCCGATCGGCGAGTGGGGGGTGGCGGTGGGCTCGCCGCTGGCCAGCCTGCTGATCGCGCTCGCCTCGATGGGCCGGGAGGACGAGGCCGCGGAGCTGCTGTATCTGCCGATCCCCGAGACGCTGCTCCAGAGCCGTGCCGGACTGCACTACCTGCACGCTCGGGGGCGGTACAGCATGGCCGTCCAGGACTGGGAAGGCGCGCTTTCGGACTTCCTCGGCTGCGGTGAGCTGATGGCCCGCTGGGGTGTGGACGTGCCGGGTCTGATCGCGTGGCGCAATGACGTCGGCGAGGCGTGGCTGCGGATGGGTGAGCCGGATCGTGCCCGCGGCCTCCTGGAGGAGCAGTTGCGGCGCAGCGAGCAGAGCGGTTCGCCGCGCACGCGCGGGGCGACGCTGCGGCTGCTGGCGGGGACGCATGAGCCCCGCAGGCGTCTCTCCTTGCTGCGGCAGGCCGTCGACGCGCTCCAGGAGAGCGGGGACCGTTACGAGTTGGCTCGCGCGCTGGCCGACCTCACCGACACGTACAACGCCGTCGGCGAGACGCGACGGGCCCGGGTGATCGGCTCCCAGGCGAAGATCATCGCGGACAAGTGCCAGGCGGAGCCGCTGAGCAGGCTTCTTCCGGCGGACCGGGACCGGCCCGACACCGAGTCCAAGGGTCCGACGGCGGTGCTCACGGACGCGGAGCAGCGGGTCGCCGACCTGGTGGCGCTGGGCCATACGAACAGTGAGATCGCCAAGCTGCTCTACATCACGGTGAGCACGGTGGAGCAGCATCTGACGCGCATGTACCGCAAGGTCGGTGTCAACGACCGGGCGCAGCTGGCGTCGGCGCTGTTCACCGGGCCGCCCAAGCAGGCGATCGAGGCGTAGGGCGAGGAGCGCGGGGCAAGGCGCGCAGGGCAAGGAAGAGGCGCCCGGCCGGGGTTCTCCGGCCGGGCGCCTCCTCGTGTGCCGACGCTGCTGTGCGGGTCTCTACGGGGGCCGGTCGGCATGGCCTCACCGGATCGCATGCCCCGCCGGACCGGACGACCCCGCCCCCTGCCCGTCACCCCTCACTCCCCCGCCTCGCCGCTGAAAGGGCTGGAAGGGGAGCGAGGGAGGGACGGGCGGGTCGGCGAGGACGGGTGGAGGGGAGGGGAGCGCCGGTTACGCGAGCAGGTCGCGGCGGCGGAAGGCGACCAGGGTCGCGGCCACGCCGACCACGGCCAGGGCGGCCATCACCACCAGCGGCGTCGCGGAGACGTCGTTGCCGGGGAGCTTGGGCACATGGGTGAACGGTGAGACGTCCAGGACGTACTGGCTGACCTTCAGCTGCGGCCCGACCAGGGTCAGGAAGGCGAAGAGGCCCAGCATGCCCCAGCCCGCGCTGGTCCAGCGGGGGACCACCGCGAACAGCAGGACCGCGAGCGCCGCGATCAGCACGACGGCCGGAAGCTGCGCGGACACGGCGCCGAAGGCATCGCCGAGTGCCCCTCCCACGTCGTGCGCGCCCAGCCCCTGGGACAGGCCCATGCCGAAGGCCGCGGCGACGAGGATCACCACGGCGCCTGCCACCGCGAACACCAGGTGGCTCAGCAGCCAGCGCGCCCGGCTAGGGGTGCCGGCGAAGACGAGTTCGATCCGGCCGCCGGCTTCCTCGCCGCGGGCCCGCACGATCACGGTGAGCGCGAAGACGGCTGCCAGGATCCCGAACACGCCCACGATGGAGGACACATACGCGTCGGCCATGTTCTGTGAGCCGCCGAGTTCCGCCATGATCTCCTGCACCCGGTCGCTGTCGGTGAGAAGGTCGACGTCCTTGACGAAGGAACCGAACACCAGTGCCGCGACCAGCACGCCGATCGACCAGCCGAACAGGGAGCCGCGGTGCATGCGCCAGGCGAGGCCGAAGGTGCCGAGGGTGCCGGCGCCGGCGTAGGCGGGGCCGGGTCGGCCGGGCAGCACACCGGAGGCGAAGTCCCGTCGGTCCAGCAGCCGCAGCGCCACCGCGATCAGCGCGGCGGCCGCCACCACGGGGATCGCCAGGGCCCACCAGCGGTCCCCCGTGTAGGGCTGCACCTCCTCGGCCCAGCCGACCGGTGAGAGCCACCGCAGCCACTGGGCGTCGTCGCTCATGTCCCCCGCCGCGCGCACCAGGTAGAAGGCGGCGAGCAGGGTCAGGGCGACGGAGTTCGCGGTGCGTGACGCCTCGAAGAGCTGGGCGCAGACGGCCGCGATGCCGGCGAAGACGATGCCGCAGGCCGCCATGGACAGGCCCAGGGCGAAGGCGCCGGCCGCCCCGAGGCCGATCACGGGCAGGACGGCGCCGATGATCAGGCCGACGCCGAGGTTGACGCCGATCACCAGCCGGAGCACGGCGACCAGCGGCGCCCTGCGGTCCACGACGCCGGACGCCACCAGTTCCTGGCGCCCCGTCTGCTCCTCCGCGCGGGTGTGCCGCACGACGAGCAGGATGGACATGATCGCGGCCAGGACCGCTCCGAGCACCAGCGAGCGCCAGGTGGTGATGGCGCCGAGCGAGTTCTCGTCGAGCCGGCCGTAGAGCGCGATCGCGCCGGACGCGGCCCCGATCCCTTCGGCGAAGTCCTGTCGCGACGACGCGTCGGGGAAGAGCCCCTTGATGCTGTAGGCCGTCGAGGCCGCGCTGCCGATCAGGGCGTACGCCCACAGCGGCAGGATGATCCGGTCGCGGCGGGAAGCCAGCTTGGACAGCTCGCGCAGACCGGCGAGCCCGCCGTCGCTCACTGCTGCTCCCCGGAGTAGTAGCGCATGAACAGCTCTTCGAGCGTAGGGGGTCGGCTGATGAGCGACGACACGCCGGCGTCGGTGAGCATGCGCAGCACCTTGTCCAGGGCGTCGGGGTCGACCTGGCAGCGCACGGAGCCGCCGTCGACGTGCAGGTCGTACACACCGCCTATGGCGCTCAGGCCGTTCACCGGCCGGGACACCGTGGCGGCGATGGTGGTACGGGAGAGGTGCCGTAGTTCGTCGAGCGTGCCGGAGTCGACCCGGCGACCCGCGCGGATGATGGAGACCCGGTCGCAGAGGTCCTCGACCTCGCTGAGGATGTGGCTGGACAGCAGCACGGTCGCGCCGCGGTCCTTGGCCTCGGCCACGCTCGCGCTGAAGACGGCCTCCATCAGCGGGTCGAGGCCGGAGGTCGGCTCGTCGAGGATGAGCAGTTCGGCGTCGGAGGCGAGGGCCGCGACGAGCGCCACCTTCTGGCGGTTGCCCTTGGAGTAGGCCCGGCCCTTCTTGGTGGTGTCCAGCTCGAACCGCTCGACCAGTTCGTCGCGCCGCGCCTTGTCCAGGCCGCCGCGCATCGAACCGAGCAGGTCGATCGTCTCGCCGCCGCTGAGGTTGGGCCAGAGGCTGACGTCGCCGGGCACGTAGGCCAGTCTGCGGTGCAGTGTCGTGGCTTCCTGCCAGGGGTCACCGCCGAACAGGGTGGCGGTGCCGCCGTCCGAGCGCAGCAGTCCCAGCAGGACCCGGATGACGGTGGACTTGCCCGCGCCGTTCGGCCCGAGCAGGCCGTGCACCTCGCCCTGGGCCACTTGAAGGTCCAGGCCGTCAAGGGCGACGGCCCGGCCGAACTGCTTGCGCAGCCCTAAGGTGTTGATCACATCGCTGTCGATTGCGTTCACGGGCTGGACGCTACAGTCATTTCACTAGTTTGTGAAGCTTCGCGATGTCATGAAATGATGCGTGCACAGGCACGTGTGCGCGGGGTGCGCGCACCGAAGCGGCGGAGGAGCTGGTGATTGTGGCTGACGGCAGGGACGAGGACGCCGCGCGGCATTTCATCGAGCAGATGGCGATGCTGTTCGCCGACTGGGGTTTCCCGAGGATGAGCGCGCGTGTACTGATCACCCTGATGGCGGCGGAGGAGCGGGGGTTGACCGCCGGCGAGCTGGCCGAGCGACTGGGGGCGAGCGCCGCCGCGATCTCGGGCGCGGTCCGCCATCTCACCCAGTCCGGGCTGATCACCCGTGAGTCGGTGCTGGGGTCGCGCAGCGATCTGTATCTGCTGCCCGACGACGCCTGGTACACCGGGACCGCGACCAAGCAGAGCCTCTTCGCGCAGATCATCGCCGCGACCGACAAGGGCATCGAGCCCCTCGGCGGCCCCGACACGAAGGCGGGCGCCCGGATGGTGGAGATGCGCGACTTCTTCTCCTTCGCCCAGCACGAGATGGCGGGCGCTCTGGAGAAGTGGCGGAGCATGCGCGCGCAGGCCGCGTCGGAGGAGTGATTGGAGCAGTGATTGGAGCAGGGCCCCCACGATCCCGCAGGCTGCCGCTCGGCCGGCCGCTCCGAGACCGGAGCCGGTGACCGAGCGGCGGGCTCAGTCGCGGTAGTGGTCGGCGACTGCGGCGAAGGCGGCCTTGGGTTCCCAGGGCAGGCCGGGGTAGGTGTCGCCGTGGCGGTCTTCGAGGATCTTGACGATGCCGAGGCTGGCGAGGTCGAGGTCGTCGCGAGGATCGCCGTCGGGGCGGTGGGGCAGGTTGTAGAGCGCGAAGAGGAACACGAAGGCGCTGTCGACGCCCTCGCTGTCGAAGATCTCCAGCAGTTCGCTCAGGTATGCGGCTTGGCCGACCTCGTCGCGTTCGTATGTCCCCGTCAACCGGAGCGGCGCGCCGGTGACTTCGTCGGTTTCGAGGATTTCCATGCTGCGGGGTGCGACGTCACCCGCTCCGCGCCAGGTGGCGGTGCCGAAGCCGGTGATGGCGACCGGTTTGGGCTGTGCGACGAGGCTGCGCACGGCGTCTCGGAATCGGTCGGCCACCTCCGCGGACCGGATGAGTTCGAAGGTCGTGAAGTCGAACAAGTCCCAGTCGACGCCTTCGAACTGGATGGCGGCGTAGGTGACCTTGCCGTGGAAGCGCTCGCGGACCACCGCCACGGCTTCGCGGAGGAAGGCGTTGAGGCGGGTGCCGACTGCGGCAATCCTCTCGGGCCGACGGGCCGGGTCGCTCAGTAGCCGGCGGATTCGCTCGTCGACGCTGTCGCCTTCGAGGAACCCATGGTTCATGACGCTCAGCTCAGCGCCGGTGACGAGCACGACCTCGGCCCCTTGCGTCCGGAGTCGCTCGGCCCGCTCCGCGCAGTCGGCGATCAGGATGAGGATTTCGTCGGTCGTCAGCTCCAGCGGGTAGGGCGAGAACCAGATCTCCAGTCCGAGCTCGGCGGCGTGACGGGCGGCGAGCTCCAAGCGCTCCGGGTCGCCGCCGGTGATGTGGACGGCGGTGCAGTGGAGATCGTCGCGGATGATGGTCAGCTCCTTCCTGACCAGGTCGGGGTCGAAGTGCTCCCGCGAGTAGCCGCCGTTGCGGAGGAAGCCGGTGTCGTAGCAGATGCCCTTGGCCCGCATGCGTCTGACCTTTCCGTAGGGGGCTTGAGCGTAGAAGCAAATATTGCGTGCACGCAAGTTTTCGGGAACGAAAGTTTGCGTGGACGAAAGTTTGCGTGCACGCACCGAAGCGGGGATACTGCGAGGGTGACGACAAGACGGACCGGGCTGCGGGAGCAGAAGAAGCAGGCCACCCGAGTGGCATTGCGTGAAGCGGCACTTCGGCTGGCCCTCAAGCGCGGGCCCGACAACGTCCGCGTCGACGACATCGCCGAGGCAGCCGGGGTCTCGCCGAGGACCTACAACAACTATTTCTCCAGTCGTGAACAGGCCATCGTCGCCGCCGTCACCGCCGAACGGGAATCCCGGGTCGCCGCCTCGGTGGCAGCCAGACCCGCCGATGTGCGCCTCGCCGACGCCTTGGCCGAAGCGATCCTGGAGCAGTACACCGAACCGCGTGACCACGACGAGCTGCTGCTGATCACGGCCAGCCCCGCGCTGCGTGACACCTTCCTCGACACCGTCGCAGCGATCGAACACCCCCTCGCCGCGGCGATCGACCAGCGCCTCGGCCACACCGGCACGCCTACCGCCCGGGTGCTCGCGGCGAGCGTGGCCGCTGCGGTTCGCATCGCACTGCAGCAGTGGCTCCAGCCTCCGGCCGCACCCCTCACAACCAGCGGGCTTGTCGTGCCGTCCGGCTCGCTGCCGGACCTGCTCCGCTCCGCGCTCGCCACACTCGAACCCGCACTTGACGCCGCCGAAGAACAGGCACAACAGCGCTTGCGCCAGTGAGTCCGTTCCCCCGACGGCTCCGACGTCGCGGTGGGTCCGGCACGAGCCGCGCTGCCGTCACAGATCGACGGCAGCGCTTCATAGGCGGTCCCCGTTGCAACTCCCGGCGCCGACGCCGTTGTTGCAGGTCGGCCACGGCGGTGAGCGCCTGATCAGCCCGCTACTCTGCGGCTGGCGTTGGGCTGGGCCTCCGGGGCCGTCACGATGTGACGTCCACCAGGACCTTGCCGACGGTGCCGCTCTCCACCGCCCGGTGCGCGTCGGCGGTGCGGTCGAGCGGAAAGCGGACCAGCGGCAGGCCGTGCTCCTCGCCGACCGGCAGGGCGCCGTCGCGGACTGCGGCAGCGACGTCCTCGGCGGCCGCGGCGCGTGCCTGTGGTCCGGCCGTGTAGAGCACCAGGAACTGGAAGCGTGTGTTCAGCACCATGTTCTGCAGCACGTTCAGTTCGACGGGCTTGCCACCGTCGTTGGCGTAGGTCGAGATCGTGCCGCGTGTCCGCAGCACGGCCAGGTCCAGTGCGAGGTTCGCGCCCAGCGCCACCTCGGCGACGATGTCGACACCGCCCGGGACGATCCTGCGGATCTCGGCGGCCGGGTCGCCCTCGCGATAGTTGATCACATGGTGGGCCCCGGCCGCGGTGGCCAACCGGGCCTTCTCCGGGCTGCTGACCGTGCTGACCACGGTGGCGCCGGCCCATCGGGCGAGCTGGATCACCGCGTGCCCGACCGCCCCGGCCCCGCCCGCGGCGAGCACCACCTGGCCGTCGAGCGCCCCGGGCCGCAGACGGCGCGGCCCGTCCTCGGCGACGGTGAGCGCACGGTGCGCGGTGAGCGCGGGGACGCCGAGTGAGGCGCCGACGTCGAACCCGGCGTCGTCGGGCAGCGGCACGGCCTGTTCGGCGGGGACGACGGTGAACTCGGCGGCGGTACCGGTGGGCCGCCCGGCGGCGGCCATGAACAGCCAGACCCGCTGACCGACCCGGCTCCGGTCGATCCCCTCCCCGACGGCGTCGATCGTGCCGGCGCCGTCGAGGTGCGGGGTGACCTCGGAGAAGTGCTTGGGATGGCCGGGGCCGGAACGGGCCTGCCAGTCGGTCGGGTTGACTCCGGACACGGCAACCCGGACGCGAACCTCGCCGGGGCCGGGCGCGGGCAGGTCACGGTCGACGAGCCGAAGAACGTCGGGGCCGCCGTTGTCGCGGTAGATGATGGCTTTCATGATGCGTCCTTCTCGGAACCTCAGGGCCTGGTAATGGGGTCCTGTCGGTCCCCGTCAACCGATGGGGACCTCGTTGGAGCGGGACTCGACGGCGTCGAGGGCGGCCAGGGTCGCGGCGTCGAGGGCGATCTCACCGGCCGCCATGTTGGCCTCGAGGTGGGCGGTGTCGGCGGTGCCGGGGATGAGCAGCACGTGTGGGGCGTGGTGCAGCAGCCAGGCGAGGCCTACCTGGGAGGGCGTGACGCCCAGGGACTCGGCCGCGGCGTGCACGGCCGGCTCGTCGGTCGCCTTGGGCAGGCCCGGGAAAGCGCCGCCGAGCGGGAAGAACGGAACCCAGGCGATGCTCTCGGCCGCACACAGCCGCAGCAGATCCTCGTCGTCGCGGGAGACGAGGCTGTAGGCGTTCTGCACGCAGGCGACTCCGGCCGGCAGGGCGCGGCGCAGGACGTCGAGGGTGACGCTGCTCAGGCCGATCGCGCCGATCTTGCCCTCGTCGCGCAGGGCGGTCATCACCGCGAGCTGGTCGTCGAGTTCGACGACCTGGTCGCCCTCGGGACGCAGACCGGGGCCGGAGTCGAGGCGGCGGAGGTTGACCACGGGGAGCTGGTCGACGCCGAGGCTGCGCAGGTTGTCCTCGACGCTGGCGCGCAGCTGCTCGGGCCGCTGCGCCAGACGCAACGGCACGTGCCCGCCCGGGTCGGGGTCGGCGCCGACCTTCGTGACGACCAAGACGCGGTCCTCGTCGCGCAGCGCCTCGCGGATCACGTCGTTGGCGAAACCGAAGCCGTAGAACTCGGCGGTGTCCACATGGTCGACGCCCAGCTCGACCGCGCGCCGCAGCAGCGCGACGGCCTCGCCGCGGCGGTCGTGCAGGCGCTCGAGCTGCAGCGCGCCGTAGCCGACGCGTAAGACGGTGCGACCGGCGAACGTAGCGGTCAGGGCGGTCATGGCTGTGCCTCCTCGGTCGGTGACTGCAGGGCGGTGTACAGCAGTTCGGCCTGGTAGAGCGCCATCACCCGGTGGGCGATCGGGGCGGCGCTCTCCCGGGCCTCGGCCGGCTCGTGGTGCTCGACCTTGACGAGCCAGGCGGTGACGCAGTCGTGCAGCATCGCGCGCATCCGGTCGGTCATGTCGACGACGATGTCGCGGATGGCCGGGTTGGTGGTCGCCTCACCCCAGGTCTGCACGCCGACCCGGGCCTCTGCGGGGTCGATCGCGGCGATCAGACGGGCGAGCAGTTCGTCGGGGTCGGGCGGGGCGTCGCTCGCGGCGTGCGCGCCAAGGACCTTGGCGCGCTCGGCGAGCACCCCGCGAGCGGCTGCCTGGACCAGGTCGGCCTTGTTGCGGTAGTGGGCGTAGATCGATCCGGCCGAAAGTCCGGACTCAGTGATGATGTCGGCGATCGAGGTCCGCTCCAGGCCATTGCGCCCGAAGCAGCGCACGGCGGCCTCCGCGATCTGAGCGCGCCTCAGTTCCTTGCGCGCGTCGGTGAGCCGGGGCATCACGGTCCTCCCTCAAAAAGAACGGCGGTTCTGCTTGTAGCCACTCTACAAGCAGAACCGCCGTTCTTTTTCCCGCACTTCCCACCGGACGTCGCATGAATGGGCGCAGCCGGACAGACGGGTTCTTCGGACAGCGCTCCGCGCGGACCTTGCACGGGCAGCCTGGCGCGACGACCACTTGCTGCGGTACTGGGAGTGTCACGACCGGTCCCCCTGGCGGCCATGGGCGGCGCCCTGCCCGCGCTCCCCGCCGGCGGGCGATGCATGCGCTGCGGCGCCGCCGCGCCACGCTCGTCTTCTTCGCCGTGCCCTTCTCAGCCAACTGCGTCTTCGCAGCCGTCCTCCCGGAGGCCGCCTCCTTCTTCGGGCCGGCCCGTTCTGCCCAGGCTCGGCGGACGAGCCGACTAACGCGCCACGCGGTAGCGGAGGTAGACGACCTTCGAACTGAAGGTGCGGGTCTCGACGAGTTCGAGATCCACCCGGCGCTCGTGTCGGGGAAAGAACGGAGTGCCACCGCCGACCAGCACCGGGTAGACCACGGCCTGGTACTCGTCGATCAGACCCGACGCGGCCGCCTCGGCGGCGAGAGTCGCGCCGCCGATCGCGATGTCGCCCTCCCCCGGTTCGGCTCGCAACCGCTCGATCTCTTCCGCCAGGCCGCCGGAGGCCAGCCGGGCATTGCCCTGCACCGCCGACAGCGTGGTCGAGAACACCACCTTCGGGAGCGGATTCCAGAGCGAGGCCCACTCGCGCTCCGAGTCGTCGAGCGTTCGCTCCTGGTCGACGGTCTCCCAGTACAGCATCGTCTCGTACAGCCGTCGTCCCAACAGGTGGACGCCGACCTCTCGAATCTCGTCGATCCAGAAGCGAAAGACCTCCTCGTCGGGCCCCGTCCAGTCGAAGCCGCCGTCCGGCCCGACGATGTAGCCGTCAAGTGAGACACCCATCGAATAGGTCACCCTGCGCATCAGAAGTCCTCCTCGGTAACGGGTTCGACAGTACGACCGCCGGACGCCACAGGACTCATCGCAACTTGCGGAATCACCTGGGCCGAATCACCCCACGAGATCATTTCGTTGAGAAAACCTCAATGAGCCGCGACCGGCAGCACCCGGTTTTCCAGCAAGGAAGGCGAACACCGCCAACTCCTTGAGCACTTCAGCACCTGGCACCAGATGCGACGCCTCCGAGAGGGGCAAGCACTTGGTGCGCGACATCGGCACCTTCGCCGCGGGAGGGATGATGGGCGGACTGTCCACCAAGGCCCGCCGTACCTGGCTCAGGGATCTGCCGGCGCTGCGGCTGCGCCTCAACCCTTGTTGTCTCAATGCCGCATCGCCGGCTTGAAACAACAGGGGGAAACCCCCTATCAGATCAGCGGCGAATACTTGCATGCCAGATCGCCAGCTGACGCGCCGCACGGCACGCCCACCGACCGGCAGTCGCACTGCACGCCGAGCCGTCCTGGCTCCGCACGGGGTGACGGCCCCGCTCCCGCGACCCGACGAACCTTGGGCGACATGACGGCTACAGGCCCGCCCGGGTCAGTAGCCACTCCATGCGCTCGACGGGAAGGAACGGCGAGGCGCCGGCGGCCTCCGCGACGCGCCCCGAGGGGTCGGCCAGGAGCCGGAACAGGGATGGGAGCGGGAGATTGCGGTGGGGCGCGACCGCGCGGCGGACGCGGTCTTCGGGGTCGGAGGCCAGCTTCTCGGCGAGTTCCGACGGCAGATTCGGATCGCGGGGAGCGAAGGATCGGAGCCGGGGTTCAGGATCGGTGGCGAAGCGGCGCAGGACCTCTGAGGGGAACGTCAAGACCTCCTCCTGGTCCCACCAGAACGTGAACTTGTCCCGTCTGCGGTAGCGGCGCTCGATGTTCTCGGCGGTCGCGGGATCAACCAGGTGCGGGGCGGTGCGAGCCATGGTGAGGCGAACGATCTCCTCCTCGTCGTCGAGCAGTCGGGCCACCTCGTCGGCGGGAAGGGCCTTGCTGACGGCCGCTGAGACTCGGAAGCTGACATAGGGCGAGTCGATGTGCGGCAGCGGATCGGCGGTAACCCATGGCAGGCGCAGGATCCGAAGCTCCGTGCGTGCGGCGACGTCTCGATACCACTGCAGGACTGCTTCGTCGTCGGCGTCGGGGCTCGGGTCGGCCATCGAACGCGAAAGCTCGTGGACCGCGGTGTGGATCTGTGCCCGCACGTGCTCCGGCGTGTCAGGTCGGGCGAAGACCTTAACCCGGACGCTCAAGGCCGGATCGACGGCAAGGACCTCGCGGATCGACGGCGGCAGGTCGGGATGCCGGGCGAGCTCAGCGCGCACCTCGCTGTCCGGATCACCGGCGAGCTGCTGGAGAGTGTCCGCGTCGAGAACGGCGTGAATCACCGCGCCCGCCCGAGTCACAGGGTCGGCCAACAGCACCGGCAGTAGGTCGGAGGGCGGTATCGGATGCGGCCGATGCGCGAAGTAGGTCGAACAGGCCGCGGCGCGGACCTCGGCCTCGGGGTCGGTCAGCAGGATCCGATGGACCGCTTCCGGCGCTTGTGTCCAGTACTTCGCCAACGCGGCGCGGATCGCGGGGTCGGAGTCAGCGGCGAGGCGGGCCCGGAGATCCGGTGGCGTGTGATGCCCCTGGGCCAGGTACTCGCGGACCTGTGGGTCGGGATCGTCGATGAGCTGCTCCAGCATCTCCCTCGGTGCGGTCGCGGCGCGGATGACGAGCGCGGACCGCACCGCCTTGTCCGGATGGGCGGCCAGACGGATGCGAAACCGGTCCGGCAGCCGGTCGTTGAGCGCCAGGCTGTGCAGGAGCCAGTGGTCGTCGATCGCGAGGATCTCGGTGAGCATGTCCTCGGTAAGGTCCGGACGCCCCGCCACCTTCCCCCCACCCCGCCGCCATGCGAACAGTCGCCGGACCATGGGAGCCGGCAAGGCGGAATTCATCGCCAATCCGTCCATCACCTCGTCGAGGTGAACCGGAGTCAGAGCGTCAGCGTCCATGCGGGCCAGGATGCCAGGCGGGCCGCGATGCGAAGCCGCCGGGCTGCGGCCGGCAGCGGTCAAGGCGTTCGAGCACGAGGATGCTGCGTGAGTCGAAGAGCTTCGGTAGTGACATCGGCGTCGACCTGCGCCTGTGTTCTGTCGCCGTATTCGAGGACGTCGTAGTCGTCGTCCAGGTTGGCGAGTCGTTCGGCCAAGGGCAGCTCGTGCCCGAAACGCCAGTGGATCCGGAAGGCCAGCTCACGTGGTGTCAGCTCCCCGGCCAGCATCCGGGCGGCAAGTGCTCGCACGGCGGCTTCCTGTCCTGCAACGCTGCCGGCCGGGTGGCAGGTGAGGCCCAGTTCGTCGAGTGCTGGGGAAAGGAGGTCGGGGACGTCGTAATCCGCCTCTGCGCGTGTGCACGCGGCCAGGATCCGCAGGGCAGGACTGTCGAGGCCGGCAACGAGTGCATCACAGGCAGCAGTGACGACGTCGGTTGCGGGGATCTCGCCCATGCTCCAGAGAACGGCGCGGTCCTGAAGTTCGCGGGCTGCTGGTTCGGTCGACGGCATCTGCCCATGATCTCGTCAGTGGGTTGAGCGGGTCGAGTGGGTTTCACTGGGATGCCTGCTCGGCAGCTTCTCTCAGAAGCGCGCATGCTGAGTCCGCGTAGCGGATGGCGGTCTTCTCGTCGATGCCGCAAGCGCGAGCGAGATGGAGCGGGTCGGAGCCATGTCCGAGGGGGCAGGGAAGAGGTGGCCTCCTCCACGCCGGCCCCACCCGTGATCGAACCCCTGCTGGACTACCTCGACAGCCTCAGCACCGGCCGCGTGTGGCTACCGGGACGACCAGCCCATCGAATAGCCGCACCCAGGGCACCAGGCCCCGGGTAGCTGCCTCCCACTGCCGGGCAACCGCAACGACTGCACTGCCGGCCGACGCGATCCGCGGGAGCGGTGCGAGCATCGCCGGGTGTCTGAGGCGATCACGTGGGAGGACCGGGCCTGCCGGTGCGTCGAGTTTCGCGGTCGCAGGTTGAGGGGTCACTTTCCGTAGGCGCGCAGGAAGACGTCCATCGCGGTGTCCACGACGGTGTCCGGGGCGGCGTCGGGGCGGTACTCCAACGGGCCGGTGAGCAGGGAGAGAAAGTGCTCGGCAGCGAGCTCCGGGTCGCACGGGCGCAGGTGGCCGGCGAGGGCCAGGCGGGCCAGACGGTCGGCGAGGGCGGAACGTACCCGCAGGGCTGTGCGCTCGCGCACGCTCACCGCCAGATCGGGGAATTGAGCCGTCTCGGCGCAGGCCAACCGCCGTACGGCGCGGGCGTCCTCGTCGCTGAACGCCTGCAGCAGGCCGCGGGCCACGGCCGTGAGTCGGGCGCGCGGGTCGCCGTCCGCGGCAGCCTCGCGCAGCTGCTCGACGACGGCGAGGCTCTGCGCGCCGATCCGGTCGGCAGCGGCCTCGACGGCCTCGCGGTAGAGGCTCTCCTTGTCGTTCAGGTGGCTGTAGACAGTCGGCTTGGCGACGCCCGCCTCCAGCGCGATCTCCTTCACACATGCCTGGGCGTAGCCCTGCCGCGCGAATACCGCGAACGCGCCGTCCAGGATCGCCTGCCGCCGCTCGATCCGTCCACGGGCCGTACGCCCGCCCCCGGTTGACACTTCTGAACCCATGGGTTCAGTGTAATGACTGAACCGTACGGAACAGATTCCTGAACCCTTGGGTTCAGTTACGTTGGAGGGGTGGGACAGTCGTGATCGTCCACATGCTGCGCTTCACGTTCAAAGAGACCGTGACCGAGGAGGAGCGCGAGCACGTACTCGCGGCGATGCGGCGCACGGCCTCTGTCGATTCGGTGTCTTTCTCGACGGTGGGCCAAAACCTCGGCGATCCCGACGGTTTCACGCACGCCTACTGCGTGGGCATCACCGACCTGCCGGCCCTGCGGCGCTACATGCACGACCCGGTCCACCTGGCCGGCGACCCGCAGATCATGCCCCACCTGGCCAGGATCGCCATCGGCCCGGACTTGTCCGATGACATGACGCCCACCCTGGCCAGGGACATCCTCGCCCTGCATGAGGAGAAGGCCGCGCTCTATCCGGAGTGGGCCGCCGAATTCGGCCCGCTGCTGGCGACCTAGGGGCTGTCTCTAGTTGTGATCAAGTGGCTTGGGATGGGGACCGGTGCGATAAGACTGTGGTGTGACGCGCGCGCAACTCACCGACAGTGAG